>JANPAR010000137.1:0-21058 GCA_031430015.1 Burkholderiales bacterium | reverse complement strand
CTGCGCGCCGTTGAACGCATACGCTTCGCCCGGCTTCTCCAACATGTCGGTGAGGCGCGCGACGGGGATAGCGGCACCGGCGGGATTCGCACCAGCGCCAAATTCGGGTGAGGGCCAGTCGCCGCGCGGCTCGCCCACTGCATTCATCGAGCCGTGGCCAAACGCAAACCCGCCGCCGGGCAAGCCGATTTGCCCGAGCATCGCGGCCAGCGCAATCGCCATCCAGTATGGCTGCTCGCCGCGATGCGCGCGCTGCAAAGACCAGGTGAGCGTCATCATGGTGCGCATCGACGCCGCGCGGCACGCGAGAATGCGAATGACGTCGGCATCCACACCGCAAATCTGCGCGGCCCAGACTGCGGTCTTCGGTACGCCATCGGCAGCGCCGGTGATGTAGTGCTCCAGCGCGTCGAACCCGGCGCAGTGGCTTCGTAAAAACGCACGGTCGTGGCGGCCTTCGCTGATCAGCGTGTGCGCCATGCCAAGCATCAGCGCGGTGTCGGTATTGGGGCGCACGCCAATCCACTGCGCATCGAGCAGTGCGGGCGCGTCGTTGCGGTTCGGGCTGACGACGACAAACTCAACGCCTGCGGCGCGCGCACGTGTGAGCCATTGCTGCATCGTGTGCGCACCCGCGCCGCCCGAAGTGACCTGGCCGTTCTTCAACGCGAGGCCGCCGAAGCAAATCATCAGTTTGGTGTGCGCCACCACGCTGGCCCAATCTGTGACGCGGCCCGACACCGGCGCGTGCGTGCCGATCACATGGGGCAACAAGAATTGCGCTGCGCCCCAACTGTAGTTGCCGGCCTGGTCGACGCAACCGCCGCCGGAAAATAAGAACCGCCGCACTTGCGTGCGCGCATGATGAAAGCGCCCCGCTGATGACCAGCCGTAGGAGCCGCCGAAGATGCCCTGCGCACCACGCTCGGCGCGCACGCGCGCAAGTTCACCGGCGACCAGCTTGAGTGCCTCGTCCCACGACACCTCAACGTAGTCGTCGCGGCCACGCTGAGTGCGGTCGCGCCGCGTCAGCCACGCGCGCCGCACCGCTGGCTTTTGTATCCGCAGTGGCGAGTAGGTCATCGCCGGAATCGCGCCCAGCATCGGCGATGGTGCCGGGTCGCGCACGAAGGGTTCGCAGCGCACCAAGCGACCGTCTTCGACCACGGTGGTGTACGCGCCCCAATGCGCTAATTGCGAAAACCGTTGCGCCACAACACTCTGCCGAGGCGTCTACAAGGTGCCGGGATAACCGCCGCCATCGATCAGCAGGTTCTGCCCGGTGATGAAACCCGCGCGCTGCGAACACAAAAATGCGCACAACGCGCCCGCCTCTTCGGCGCGGCCATAACGCTCGGCCGGGTTGCTGCGGCCGCGCGCTTCCCACAGTTCGTCGTAGGTTTTGCCGCCGCTTTTTCCATCGGCAGCAAGCATGCCGAGGATGTGATTTTTCTGCGCATCGGTCGCGAACACACCGGGCAGCACATTGTTGACCGTCACGTTGTGCTTCACCGTCTGGCGCGCCAGCCCCGCAGTGAAGCCGATCAAACCCATGCGCGAGCCGTTCGAGAGCGGCATCTCGCCCTGCGGCGACTTCACCGAGCGCGAGCTGATGTTGATGATGCGGCCGAACTTGCGCGCGATCATGCCGTCAACCACCGCACGCATCATTGCAATCGGCCCCAGCATCATTGAGTCGAGCGCGGCGATCCACGCGGCGCGGTCAAGGTCGCGGAAGTCGCCCGGTGCCGGGCCGTCGGCGTTGTTAATGAGGATGTCCGGCGCGGGGCAGGCAGCGAGCGCGGCGGCGCGTCCCGCTTCCTGCGTCATGTCTGCCACCACCGGCGTGACCGTCACGCCACTGTGCGCCGACATGACGGCAGCGGCAGTGCGCAGGGTCTCCGGGTTGCGCGCCGCAATCGTCACCAGCACGCCTTCGTTGGACAACATCTGCGCCGCTGCGCGGCCCATGCCGCGGCTGCCGCCGAATACCAGTGCGCGTTTGCCGCGAATGCCCAGATCCATGGCGACCTCGTAACCTTGACCAGTGCGCAGTGTAGCAATGCCGGCCACGGATCAATCGGCGCCGGCGCAAGCGCCAATGCCTGCGTCCATTCCGCAGCGATGGAAAGGAAAGGGCGCTGCCGGCAAAACTGTTTGTGATACGTTGCGCAGCCGTGCATGTTGCAGCGGTTGGGCTGGTCAGCGATCAGTCGCATCAGATACGCATGCGCCACTATTGCCAAGGATTTTTCCCAGTGAGACATGCCACTCCATGAATGACAACGCCGACAACCTCAGATGCGCCGACGCCACCGCACAATCCGCGGCGCTCGCCGCTGGCGAGATCAGTGCTGTCGCGTTGACGCGCGCCACGCTCGATGCGATTGCGCGCAACAACCCAAGGCTCAACTGCTATCTGCATGTCGCAGCGGACACGGCGATGGCAGCGGCGCACGCGTCGGACGAGCGGCGCGCGCAGGGCCGCGTGATCGGCCCGCTCGACGGCATTGCCGTGGCGATCAAGGACAACATCGATGTGGCCGGCATGCCAACCACGGCGGGCCTTGGCTTGCGCGCGGGGCGCATTGCCGCAGCCGATGCCTTCGTGGCGGCGCGCCTGCGTGCTGCCGGTGCGGTGCTGACCGGCAAGCTCAATCTGCATGCCGCCGCGATGGGCGCGACCAACCACAATCCGTATTTCGGCGACTGCCACAACCCGCACCGCCACGGCTTCACGCCGGGCGGCTCCAGCGGCGGCGCCGGCGCGGCAGTGGCGGCCCATCTGTGCGCAGTGGCGCTCGGCAGCGACACCATGGGATCGGTGCGGATTCCGGCTTCATACTGCGGTGTGGTGGGCCTCAAGGCAACCTACGGCCTCATCAGTACACGCGGTGCCGTGGTGTGCAGCCACCGCCTTGACCATGTCGGGCCCCTGACGCGCAGCGTGCGCGATCAGGGTCTCGCACTCGATTGCCTTGGCGCGTTTGATGCCGCCTGCGCTGATGCACGAGACGTCGCTCTGGCCCCGACACTGCCCGCGCCACGGCTGGCAGCGCCGCGGGCAGGAGACTTGCACGCCGCCGGCATTGAGCCTGACATGCTGGTCTTGTTTGAAGCACAACTTGAACGGCTCGCCGCGCTCGGCATGCCGCTGACGCGCGTGCCGCTGACGGGCTATGACTTTGGCCGCGCGCGCCGCGCTGGCCTGCTGCTGTGCCTCGCAGACATGCTCGGTGAGTTTGGTGCAGAGTGGGCCGCCACCCCGGCCGCGTTCGAACCGGAACTCGCGCCGCTGTTGCGCTATGCACAAACCAAAGACGCCGCCGCGCGCGCTGCGGCGCTGGAGCGCGTTGATGAGGCGCATGCGTTGGTGAACACCTGGCTGGCGCAAGCGGACGTATTTGTGATGCCGGTGGCCGCCCAGCGCGCGTTTTCGTTTACAGCACCGGTGCCCGTCGCTCAGGCCGACTGGTGCGCCGTTGCGAACATGGCGGGCATACCGGCACTCGCGCTACCGATGCCGGTGGCACCCGGTGAACTCCCGGCAGGTATGCAGATGCTGGCGCGGGCCGGGCAGGAGCGCACGTTGCTTGCGTTGGCGCAGTGCTATGTGGCTGCCAATGCAAATGCCATCGCACCTGCCGGTTCAACTGCGGGCGAGAATGCGGCAACAGTGCCTACCGTGTGAGCGGCCATCGCTACAGCGACGCAGTTGTGGGTGACCGCTGCGCGAGAATTCTGATGCCTTGAAACCCTTGGTGGATGCGGGTGTTAGCGGCATGGCGGCCTCGCTCCTACTCCACCTTGATCTTCGCGTCCTTCAACAGCCGCGCCCATTTTTTTGTCTCACCGGCAATGAAAGTGGCAAACGCCTCCGGGCTGTTGCTGACGATATCGGCGCCCTGCCCGCGCAGCTTGTCGCGCACTGCCGGGTCGCTCAGCACGTTGCGCAGTTCGCCATTCAGTCGCGCAACGATCTCGGGAGGCATGCGCGGCGGGCCGACGAGGCCATACCAGGTGGACATGTCGTAACCGGCAATGCCCGCCTCGGCCAGCGTCGGAATGTTGGGTGCGGCTGACGAGCGCGTGGCGGTAGTGACACCGAGCGCTTTCAATTTTCCACCCTGCACTTGCGGCAGCGCGCTTGGCAAGTTGGGGAACATCATCGACACCACGCCGGAGAGAAGATCGGGCATCGCGCTGCCGGTCCCTTTGTAGGGGATGTGCGTGAGTTCGACTCCGGTGAGTTGTTTGAACAACTCAGCCGAGAGATGCACCGAGGTGCCGGTGCCGGATGATGCGACGTTGAGCTTGGCCGGATTCGCGCGCGCATAGACGATCAATTCCTGCGCGTTGTTGAAAGGTGAAGCTGCCGGCACGACCAGCACGTTCGGCGCGCTCAATACCTGGCCGATGGCGGTGAAACCGGCCACCGGGTCATAGGTGGCTTCCTTGTAGAGCGACGGGTTGACGGCGTGGCCAATCGAGGTAAAGAAGATGGTGTAGCCATCGGGCGCGGCGCGTGACACAAACTCGGTGGCGAGATTGCCATTGGCACCCGCCCGGGTTTCGACCACCATGCTCGCATTCAGACGCACGCCCATCGCGGTGGCGAGAACGCGTGCAACGCTGTCAGCGGTGCCGCCCGGCGTAAAGCCAACCACGACTTTGACCGGCTTGTCGGGGTAGGCTGCCTGCGCCGAAGCGGCCAGCAGTGCAGGGCAGAGGGCGGCCATGGCCATGACGAAGGAGCGAATGTTGGCGGCGAGGAGTGTCATGCCGGTATGTTAACTTTGATGACATCTGGTATGGGGTCAGCGCCCGCACCGGTCATGCTTTTATCAGGAGACACGACAGTGATCGAACGTATCCCCGAACTGGTCAACGCCGACCCCGCGATCACGCGCTGGGGCCGGCATTTGAACGACAGCTTCATGGTCGAAGTCGGCACGCAGCAATATTTGCTGACGGTGCGCGCGGGCCAGATTGAGTCGGTGGTCAAAGGTCCGCTGGTGCAGCGCGCCTGGCGTTTTGCGATTCGCGCCCGCGCCGAGTGCTGGGAACAGTTCTGGCAAAAGGTGCCTGCGCCCGGCTGGCATGATTTCTTTGCGCTGCTGCGCCGCGGTGACGTGGCGTTTGAAGGCGATCAACGCGTGCTGATGTCGTATCTGCTCTACATCAAGCTGGTGCTGGCGTCACCGCGCAAGGTGGCAGCATGAGCTGCCCGCACGTCTCCCTGAAATCGACCGCGCAACGCTGCATGGGGCGCGGCCAATGAAGGCGCACATCGAGAGCATCACCGGCCGCTATGCCCACATCGAGATCGGCGGCAAATCCCATCGACTGTATTTCGAAGAAGCCGGGCAGGGCATTCCGCTGCTGTGCCTGCACACCGCTGGCTCGGACGCACGCCAGTTCCGCGCGGTGCTCAACGACCCTGTCATCACGCAGCACTATCGCGTGGTCGCGTTCGATATGCCCTGGCACGGCAAGTCCTCACCACCGCCCGGATGGGAGAAAGAAGACTACCAACTCACCACCGCCGCCTACACCGGGCAAATCATGACCGTCGCGCAAGCCCTCGGGCTGCATCGCCCGGTGGTGATGGGCTGCTCGATTGGCGGGCGCATCGTGCTTGACCTGGCAATCAAACACCCGCACGATCTGCGCGCACTGGTCGGCCTGCAAACCTCCGCGCACGGCAATCGCTATTACGAATCGGCCTGGCTCAATCATGCCGAGGTACACGGCGGGCAAGCCTGCGGCGCGGTGGCGTACGGCCTGATGTCACCCTTGAGTCCCGACGCGCACCGCTGGGAAACCGTGTGGCACTACATGCAGGGCGGGCCGGGCGTGTTCACTGGTGACTTGTTTTTCTATCAGGTCGAGGGCGATATTCGCGAGCGACTCGGTGCCATCGACACCAGCGTCTGCCCGCTCTACATGCTCACCGGCGAATACGATTACTCAGCTTCGCCCAAAGACACCGAAGCGGCGGCCGCGCGCATCAAGGGCGCGAAGGTGACGATCATGAAAGGGCTCGGGCACTTCCCGATGAGTGAAAATCCGGATGCGTTTCTTGCGCATTTGCGCCCGGTGCTCGATGAGATACGCAGCACCACGACATAGGGTTGAAACCCTTGAACAGCAAGATTGATCCCCTGAAACCTTTAGTGGAAGCGGTTCTTGCACTGCCGTTCGCCTTCAAACACAACTCAATGACTGCTTCATGACTTCCTCCTTGCGCAACATTGTCGCCACGCCACTTGCTGCGGAGAACTTCGCGCCGTTTGGTCAATTGATCGAAGCCCTTGGTGATTCGAGCGAGGCGAACCAGGGCCGTGCGCAGCGATTTGACGTGCCGATTGATATGGCGCGCACCGATATAGCGAACGCGAACGGCTCTGCTGGCGCTACCGCGGCAACCGCAGCGGCCGAAGCCAAGGTGCGCGCAGCCGCGCACGCCATGCGCCTGCACACCGCGATCTACCGCATTCGCCAAAGCGCGCTGCCATTTGCACTCAAGCTGGTGGAACGGCACCCGCTCTCGCAACAATTGTTCTTTCCCAATTCAGGCGCGCGGTTTTTGGTGTGCGCCTGTCCTGCTCTTGGCGATGGCGAACCCGATCTGAACGGTTTGCGCGCATTCGCCGGTCACCATACACAGGGCATCGTGTGGCACCGGGGTGTCTGGCATTCCCCGTTCGCGGCGCTTGATGCGGATGGTGATTTTCTGATGCAGCAGTGGCAGTGCGGTGCGCCGGTGGATTGTGAGGTGCGGCCGCTCCTCGCGCCGGTGATGATTGAAGACTGCGTGCCTGCGTAGACCGCCCAACTCGTTGCCGATTGAGACGCGGGAGAAACCCCAGCAATGAACAATGAGTGCGCTCTTTCGGTCGACGGCCGCCTCGCTATCGTCACTCTCAACCGCCCTGCCGCACGCAATGCCTTGTCGCGCGCACTGATGCGCGAACTGACGCGCACTGCACGTGAGCTTTCCGAGCGCAGCGACATTGATGTGGTGCTGCTCACAGGCGCGGGCGGTGTGTTCTCTGCGGGCGCTGATCTCAACGACGCCAACGCCTGGGCCGATGATTCGCTCTCGACGATCGAGCGGCGCGAGATCGCCTCGACCGGCTTCAAGCTGTGCAAAGCCTGGGAAGACATGCCGCAGATCACCATTGCCGCGATTGAGGGCTATGCGGTCGGCGGCGGCTTGGCACTCTCCCTCGCCTGCGACTGGCGCGTGATGGCGGATGACGCTTTCGTTTCGCTGCCGGAAATTGCGTTGGGAATTCCGCTCACCTGGGGCACGATCCCGCGCCTGGTCAACCTGCTCGGGCCGGCCAAGGCGAAACGCCTGACAATTCTGTGTGAACGATTCAATGCGGCCGATGCGCTGACGATGGGCATCGTTGACTATGCCGCCGCCAAGGGCGGCGCATTGGCCAAGGCACGCGAGATCGCCGCCCAAACGCTCGCCAAACCCGCAGCTTCGGTGCGCATGAGCAAGGAATCGGTCAACGCGGCGGCGACGATTCTCAATCACGCCACGTCCTACATGGCCCATGACCAGATCGCACTCGCGGCCGGCAGTCCGGAGTCACGCGCAGCGCGCGGCGCGGCGCTCAAGCGCGGCAAATAAGGCTGCGAAAACTGCGCGGCAAGAGTCTGCGGCATACCGGCAGCGCGCTCCGCAAAGTACAACCCCACAGCAAGCTGCTGGGATCGAACACTCAACCCGGACTGCGCTTCTTGGCAAGCCACCGGGAATTGATCCCCGCGTGATTCAACCTTCAACCCGGCGCTTGATGCGCCTTCGGCCCATCGTAATGTTCCGGCCAGCGCACCCGCACCAGTTCACGCTCACTGGCATAGGCGTAGCACGAGTCAATCTTGAGCGGCCGCCCATTCGCATCAAGCTTCGGCGCCTTTGCCTTGTGCTCCAGAAACACGGTCTGAAACGCCACTGTCGCCATTTGCGCGAGCAACTCGGTCAGGTGCGTACACCCTTTGACGCCACCCAGGCGCTCACGCACGGCGCGGCTCCAGCCAGCGCCAATCGTCAGGCCGGTGAGTTGCGCAATCGACGCCGCCGCTTCCGGGCACATGGCGTGCGGCGTCGCATCGCTGCAGGCCACTGCCTCACGAATCGTGAATGATGCGTCGAGCGTCAGACGCATCGTCATGTCGTGCAAATGCTCGCCGACGGGCAGCATGCGGCCACGGCTCTGTTGCGCGAACGGATGGCTCTTGGTGTCGATGAGGCGTGCTTCGATATCGATCAGGCTGTCGTCTCGTTGGTAACCGCGCACTTCGATGCGGCGCAGGTGCAGTTCTTCGCGGGGTTGGGGAGCGGGCAGTGGCATGGCGGATGTCCGAATGTTTCGTGCACGTCAGTGCAGGTCGGTGCAGGTCAGTGCGGGTCGGTGCAACGGCAATACCCGAATTTTACGCAGCCGCCAGCGTTGTCATCCACGAAGCTGGTGCCGGCATGGTGGGCGCGTAAGCCTTGCACCGCTTATGCGATGATGGCGGCCCCACTCACCGACCATCGATACCACCATGTCACACGGCCCTCTCTCAGGTCTCAAGATTCTCGAAATCGAAGCCATCGGCCCCGGCCCGTTCTGCGGCATGATGCTCGCCGACATGGGTGCCGATGTGTTGCTGGTGGACCGCGCTGCTGACCCGCGCTTGGGCTTCGGGCGTGACCGCTGGTTTGACGTGATGATGCGTGGCCGCCGCTCGGTGACACTCGATCTCAAGTCACCCAATGGCGTGGCCGCTGCGAAACAGTTGGCCGCCAAGGCTGACGCCATCATCGAAGGCTTTCGCCCCGGTGTGATGGAGCGCCTGGGTCTTGGCCCGGACGTGCTGCTTGCCCTCAATCACAAACTCGTCTATGGCCGCATGACCGGCTGGGGCCAGGAAGGGCCAATGGCTGCGCGAGCGGGGCACGACATCAACTACATCGCGCTGACCGGCGTGCTGCACGCAATCGGCCGCAAGGATCAGGCGCCGGTGCCACCGCTCAATCTGGTCGGCGACTTCGGCGGCGGCGGCATGCTGCTCGCGTTCGGTATCGCCTGCGGCATCATCGAAGCCAAGACTTCGGGCAAAGGCCAGGTGGTCGATGCGGCGATGGTCGACGGCGCCTCCACGCTGGCCACCATGTTCGCCGGCATGCAGGCCGCAGAACGCTGGAGCGAAACGCGCGGTGACAACGTGCTCGACACCGGCGCGCCCTGGTACGACACCTACGAGACGAAGGATGGCAAGCATGTCGCCATCGGTTCGATCGAGCCGAAGTTTTATGCAGAGCTGTTGGAGCGCATGGATCTGGCTGCCGAGGCATTGCCAAAACAGCACGACCGCGCCGGCTGGCCGGTGCTGCGTGAGCGTTTCGCCACCACTTTCAAAACCAGGACACGCGATGAGTGGGATGCCGTGTTCAAGGATTCAGACGCCTGCTTCGCGCCCGTGCTAACTTTCACCGAGGCACGCGCGCATCCGCACATGACCGCGCGCAACACCTTCACCACCGTCGGCAAGATCAGTCAGCCCGCTCCGGCGCCGCGCTTCTCGCGCACGCCAGGCATGATCAGTGGCGCACCGCCCGAGCGTGGCGGGCTGGGGCAGGCGGCGTTGGAAGCATGGGGCTTCTCCGCAGACGAAATAAAATCACTGGCGGCGCAGGGTCTTGGCTGTCAGTAGCGTCAGTGCCGCGCGCCGCCGCCTCTACGTTCCCTTCCGCCTGACCTTCCTCTTCATTCTTCCCGGACTGCAATCAAATGACCACTCGCTTCACCGGCATCCTCTCGCCCGTCGTCACGCCTTTCGGCGCCGACGGCAACCCCGACCCGGTGCGCTTCGAAGCGCACTGCCGCTGGCTGCTCGCCAACAACGTCGGCCTCGCGATCTTTGGCACCAACTCGGAGGCCAACTCGCTGTCGGTGGACGAGCGCATGATGCTGCTGGAATACTTGGTGGCCAAGGGGCTGGACCCCAAACGCATGATGCCGGGCACCGGGTGCTCTTCAATCAGTGATTCGATCAAGCTTTCAGCGCACGCCGTCAAATTGGGTTGCGCGGGCACGCTGATGCTGCCGCCGTTCTACTACAAAGGCGTCTCCGACGAAGGGCTGTTTCGCAACTACGCGCAGATCATCGACAAGGTGGCCGACGATCGCCTGCAGATTTACCTGTATCACATCCCGCCTGTTTCGCAAGTACCGATCACGCTCGCCCTGATCGAACGCCTGCTCAAGGCTTACCCGAAAAATATCGCCGGTATCAAGGATTCATCGGGTGACTGGAACAACACCAAAGCCGTACTTGACGCCTTTGCCAAGCAGAACTTCCACGTCTTCGCCGGCAGCGAAACCTTCCTGCTCGCCAACATGCGCAACGGCGGCGCGGGCTGCATCAGCGCTACCGCCAACGTCAACCCGGCGCCGATCCACAAGCTCTACGCCGAATGGAAAAACGCCGACGCCGATGCGCAGCAGGCTGCGCTTGATGTGATTCGCATGGACTTCCAGAAATTTCCGATGATCCCGGCCTTGAAAGCAGCGGTTGCACACTGGCAGGGCGATGCCGATTGGGCGCGTGTGCGTCCGCCGCTGGTGGAGTTGACCGGGCAGCAAGTGAGCGACATGACCACGGCACTCAAGGGCCACGGCTTTGACATGCCGGGGTTGGGCAAGGTGTAAGACGCCGGCGCGGCAGCACTTTATCCGCCGCGCACAACTTTCTCTTTCATGGTCACGAATTCCTCAGCAGCCGTCGGGTGAATGCCGACGGTCTCATCAAACTGCTGTTTGGTGAGACCGGCCACTACCGCAATGCCGATGCCCTGAATGATCTCGGGCGCATCCGGCCCCACCATGTGGGCGCCGACGACTTTTTGTGAAGCAGCATCAACCAGCAGCTTCATGTAGGTCTTTTCGCTGCGCCCCGACAGCGTGTGCTTCATCGGGCGAAAGGTCGACTGATAGACCTCGACCTTGCCGTATTTGGCAATGGCCTGTGATTCAGTATCACCCACAGTGCCGACGGGCGGCTGGCTGAACACCGCGCTCGGTATATTGTTGTGCGTCACCGAAACCGGTCGCGCGCCAAACAGGGTTTGCGCAACCGCCTGACCTTCGCGGATCGCCACCGGGGTCAGTTGCACACGATTGGTCAGGTCGCCGACCGCATAGATGTTGTCGGCCGAGGTGCGCGAGTACTGGTCTACCACCACGGTGCCGCCTGCGTCGAGCGTGACGCCGGCTTGTTGCAGCCCGAGGTTGGCGGTGTTGGGGGTGCGGCCGGTGGCAAACATGACCGCATCGACCGTCAGATCGGGGGCGCCGTTGCCTGCGCGCACGCGCAGCGCGCCGCCTTCGCGCTCAATCGCAGCCAGCTGATGCTCGCGCAACACCTTGATACCCTTGGCTTCAATCTCGGTGCGTAGATGCTTGCGCACGTCGTCGTCGAAGCCGCGCAAAATCTCTTCGCCGCGATACGACTGCGTCACCTCGGCGCCGAGGCCCTTGAAGATGCCGGCAAACTCCACCGCGATGTAGCCGCCGCCCACCATCAGCACGCGCCTGGGCAGCTCCGTCAACTCGAACGCCTCATTCGAAGTGATTCCCAGTTCGGCACCCGGAATGTCCGGTTTGACCGGCCAGCCACCGGTGGCAATGAGAAGGTATTTGGCGGTGATGCGCTTGCCGTTCAGTTCCACGGTATGCGCATCGGCCAGGGTCGCGCGGCCATGCATCAGCGTGACACCGGCATTGGCAAGCAGTTTTTCGTAGATGCCTTCGAGGCGCGCGATCTCGCGATTCTTGGCCTCGATCAGCGCCGGCCATGAGAACGTGGGCTCAGGAACGGTCCACCCGTAGCCGCGCGCATCCTCAAAATCTTCATGAAAGTGCGCGGCGTAGACCAGCAATTTCTTGGGCACGCAGCCACGAATCACGCAGGTGCCACCGGCGCGGTGCGATTCGGCCACGGCAACGCGCGCACCGAGCGAGGCCGCGATGCGGCTCGCGCGTACTCCGCCTGAGCCCGCGCCAATGACAAACAAATCGTAGTCAAACTGGTTCATTTCTTACCCTTTGATTGCGTGCGGCATGAAAAAACTTTCTCGGCGTGAGTATGCGGGTAACGGCCCGGCATGTGCACCACCCTTAGTGCACCGCCCTTAGTGCACCGCCCTTAGCCCAGCGCCAGCCCCATCGCCCAGCACAGGGCGGAGAAACTGAAAAACGCCAACGCCGTCGATACCAGGATCGCGCCGGAAATCGCGTCCGAATCGCTGCCGGCCCGTTCGGCAAACAGAAATACCGAGCCCGCCACCGGCAAAGCGGCCATCAGCACCAACACGTGCATTTCGAACCTCGTCAGCCCAAACAGGTGAATGGCCAGAATGGCGGCGATGTAGGGTTGCAGCAAAAGTTTGCCCCCCGTGATCATCATCACGTCAGCTTGCAGAACCGGCACGCCCGGCCGGTACAGCGATACCCCGATCGCAAACAGCGCCACCGGCACGGCGGCACTGCCCAGCAGCCGCACCAGTTGATCGGGCGCAGCCGGCAACGTCAGCCCCGCCGCCGAGCCCGCCGCGCCCAGAATCACCGCCCAGATCATCGGGTTCTTCACTACCCGCAACACAGCGCCTTGAACGATGGCCTTAAGCGAGGCACCGCCTGATCCACCGCTGCCCTTGCCAGCGCTTCCCAAGGCCAGGCCCACAGACAAGACCACGAACAGGTCTGCCATGCCGGCCGCTACGATGATGGGCAGCGCCTCCTTGCCCAAAAATGCGGGGATCAGTGCGAACCCCATGTAGCCCCAGTTGGACCACGCCACCGCCAGCGCCGGATACGCGCCTTGATGGAGCGGCGCCCGCGTGGCAAGGCGATAAGCACACATGAATATCGCAAAGGTGAGCAAGCCCGCCGCCATGTAGGCAAAGAACACTTGGGCCGAGAAAATTTGCGCGAACGGCGTGGCGATCGTGAAGCGAAACATCATGCAGGGCAAAGCGAAGTACAGCACGAAGGTGTTCAACGCCGGAATGGAATTCTCCGGCAGCAGCCGGCACCACGCTGCGCCGTAGCCGCAGGCAATCAGCGCGAAGAACGGCGCGGTGACGTTGAGAATCGCAAGCATCAGGCCGCCTTGCGCCGTCCGGAACGGAACTGTTGGGTGTCGCGGTAATAGTCTTCGCACTCACTGGCAACGTCCCATCCGGGAATGCCTTTGATCGGTACCGGGTGCAGCAGCGTGGTGCTGGTCAACTGCGCGGGGTCAGAGAGAAATGCCGTCAGGCGTTCATCAAGGTGGCGCACGCGTTGCGGCATGTCCCAATCGAAATAGTCCGCCGCCACATCAAGCAGAATGCCGCGCCCGGTGCTGCCGTAGTGCATCGCCAGCGCACGCTCGTACAGCGCATGGCCGAAGATGACGAAGTCGATCTCGCGCTGCACCGCGGCGCGCTGCTGCCAAAACAATGCATGCCATTGAAAACCGCGCAGCAAGTCAAGCAATGCGGGACTGCTGCCCGCCACGATCAGCCCGCCCTCATCGATCAGGGTCAGGATATTGCGCAGCACGCTGCGCCGGTTCGGCGTGTTGTCGAGGCCGTCTTCGATATGCAACTGGTTGATGCGCGCCTTGGTGCGCGGAAACGTCAGCCAGGTGCAGGCGTGAAAGGCATCGTGCCAGGTGGCGGCGCGCGTCTCGACTTCGCCGCGCTCGTAAATGCGTTGCTCGAAGCCAAGCGCCGAGGGCGCGGGGTGGGACGGCGGCACGAACGAGACCGGCAGGCCATGCGCATTTTTCAATCCATGACTGGCTGCACAGGCGCTCCAGTCAAGGGTTTCCGGCCATCGGCCTTGCGGAAGCGCTTCCACCAACGGATTCAGCGGCATGCATGGTGGCGAAATCGGCAGCGCGCACCATGCGGCCCAATCGAGACCGGCATTGCCTGAGGTGTCCCGCGACGCCATGGTTGCTGTGCCGCCGGCAGGCTGCGCTGTCACGCTGCGGCCCTCATGGCACGCGTCAATTACGCAACCAGCTTCCAGCGCAACGTCTCGCCCGCACGCAAAGGCACGATGCCTGACGCATCAATGTAAGGCACGGTCTCAGGCACGGTCCACGTCTCCTGCCGCAAGGTCACGCTGCCGCTGTTGCGCGGCAGGCCATAGAAGTCTGCGCCGTGAAACGACGCGAAGGCTTCGAGCTTGTTGAGGGCACCGGCCGCCTCGAAGGCCTCGGCATAGAGTTCGAGTGCATGCGGCGCAGTGAAGCAGCCGGCGCAGCCACACGACACTTCCTTGGTGTTGCGCGCATGCGGTGCGGAGTCGGTGCCGAGAAAAAACTTCGGATTGCCCGAAGTGGCAGCCCGGACCAGAGCCACGCGATGCTCCTCACGCTTCAACACCGGCAGGCAGTAGAAATGCGGGCGAATCCCGCCTTTGAAAATTTCGTTGCGGTTGTAGAGCAGATGCTGCGGCGTGATCGTCGCGCCGACGTTGGCGGGCGCGGCAGTCACATACTCGGCCGCCTGGCGCGTGGTGATGTGCTCGAACACCACTTTCAACTGCGGCAAGCGTTGCATCAGCGGCTCAAACACGCGCTCGATGAACACCGCCTCGCGGTCGAACACATCGACTGCCGGGTCGGTCACTTCGCCGTGCATCAGCAGCGGCACGCCCGCCTCGGCCATCGCTTCGAGGGCCTGCATCGGCTTCATGATGTCGGTGACGCCGGCATCCGAATTGGTGGTCGCACCGGCGGGGTAGTACTTGAGGGCTTTGACGAAACCGGAATCCTTCACGCGCTTGATCTCGTCCGGCGGGGTGTTGTCGGTGAGGTAGAGGGTCATCAGCGGCTCGAACTGAGTGCCCCCTGGGATTGCGGCAAGAATGCGTTCGCGATACGCCGCTGCCTCAGCTACCGTGCGTACCGGCGGCTTGAGGTTGGGCATGATGATGGCGCGGCGGAACTGGCGCGTGGTGGCGGGGAGGACGGCGTTGAGGGCGGCGCCGTCGCGGACGTGGAGGTGGAAGTCGTCGGGGATTCGAATGTCCATTTTCATTAGATTACTCGGTGCGTCTTGCAGGTGTGAAACTTTTTTGCAGAAATCAAACCGTCAGGTCGCGTGCACGTGCAATTTCGCCCCCACGAAACGTTCGAACCTTATCTGCGGCCAGCGTCGCAACGCCAATCGTCTGTCCGGTCAAAGTAACAAACTCGACCTCATACGCTTCACTTGGCGGATACACAGCAACCACAGTTCCGATATCTCCAGCGCGAATCGGCAGATCGGCGAGGTTTTGCAAGACCACTACTTGCTCAAGCTCCTGCATTGCGCACTTCGTCGCTGCCGGCCAACAATCGAACCTGATCCGCAAATCCCGGAAGGTGGTTGTGAATCGTCTGCCACACGATGCCCAAGTCTACTTTGAAGTAACCATGCGAAAGCGCGTTGCGCATCTCGTATGCCGGAATCCATGGCACTTCGGCATGCTCTTCGCGAAACGCGGGATAGACCCGATCAATATTGCGCGAGGCTTCACCAATAATTTCAAAGTTCCGGATGACAGCGTCCTGCACCAGCAGATTCTCCAAAAACGATACCTCGCTCATCTCGGCGGTATACACATCAATGCGGCGAATCGCTTCGAGAATGTGGCTCAGATAGTCCGCGAGCCGAAGCGAATCGGAATCCTTCATACAGGTTCCGCTTCATCAAGGACGCGCTGCCGGAACTTGTCCGGCAATGCCATCGGCGTGAGCACATCCACAGGCAGGCCCAGCAACTGCTTTAGCTCATGGCGGATGGCGCCGATGTCAAACAAGGATGTTTCCTTGGTTGGTTCCACCAAGAGATCCAGATCACTACCCTCTTTATCAGTGCCATTCAATGACGAGCCGAATACGCGCACATTGAATACGTGATGGCTCTCCGCGATTCTGCGAATCGCGTCGCGATGACGGGCGAGTGCTTCTGAGGGACGCATGGGGATCGGAGATGGAATGCGAGGGACAAACTATACCGCAGCGTCACATAAGCAATATCACCCGGTAATCATTCACATTGGTGCGCGTCGGCCCACTGGTGATGAGCGTGCCGGCCTTGTCAAAGAATCCCCACGCGTCGTTGGCTTCCAACAGCTTGTCGGCCCGCAAGCCTTGGGCACCAACGGTTTTGAGGGCATCTGGCCGGAGAAACGCGCCAGCGTTGGCTTCCGAGCCGTCGATGCCGTCGGTGTCGGCGGCGAGACCGTAGACACCGGCGGCGCCATTCATTTCGATGGCGAGCGAGAGCAGATATTCGGTGCAGCGTCCGCCACGGGCTGCGGCCACGACGACGCCTGCGCTGCCCGCTTGACCGGCGGCGTTCTTCACAGCATTCGCCGCGACGCCTTTCACTGCGGCTTGCTTGAGCGTGACCGTGCATTCCCCGCCCGAGATGAGCGCGACCGGGCGCTGGAACGGCTGGCCGTAGACGAGGATTTCGCGTGCGATGGCGGCGTGTACCTTGCCCACTTCGCGTGCTTCGCCGGTGACGGTGTCGCCGAGGATCACGGAGGTGATGCCCGCGTCGCGGAACACTTGCGCTGCGGCTTCGAGGCTTTGGTGCGCGGTGGCAATGACATGCGTTTCGGCGCGTGCGAACACCGCTGAGCCGGGCTTGGGCGTCTCGGTGATATCACCGCGCGCGCCGCAATCGAGATGGGCGCGCACGCTGGCCGGCACGCTGCATTCAAACTTGGCGAGAATGTCGAGCGCGTCCTGATAAGTCGAGGGGTCGGGCACAGTCGGGCCGCTGGCGATGTGCGTCGGTTCGTCTCCCGTCACATCCGAAATCACCAGCGAAACAATGCGCGCTTTGCACATCGCGGCGAGCTTGCCGCCCTGGATCAGCGAGAGGTGCTTGCGCACCACGTTCATGTCCTGGATCGGCGCGCCGCAGCGCAGCAGCTCGCGCGTGGTGGCTTTGAGGTCGTCCATCGAGATGCTCTCGACCGGCAGCGCGAGCAGGCTGGAGCCACCACCGGAGACGAGGGCGAGCAGCAGGTCATCGGGACCGAGTGCTTGCACACGCTGCATGATTTCACGTGCAGCGCCTTCGCCGGATTCGTCGGGCACCGGGTGGCCGGCCTCGACGATGCGGATGCGTTTGAGCACCTCGGCGCCGCTGTAGCCGTGCGCGTAGCGGGTGATGACGAGGCCTTCAAGTAATGGGTTCGCGGGCCAGTGTTGCTCCACTGCCTTCGCCATCGATGCCGCAGCCTTGCCCGCGCCGATAACCAGTGTCTTGCGCTGGCTGTTACCTGTCGCTTCCGTAGTCAGACCCTGCAAATGCGGCGGCACGATCTTGAGCGGGTCGGCGGCGGCAACAGCGGCGTAGTAACTCTGCAGCAGGAGTTCTGTCGGATTCATCAGGCAATTTTAATCGCCGGTGCCGGGTGAACCGCCGCCAAATGAAAAGTGGCATGGAGGCGTTGCCGTGATTAACCACACAGTTACAATTATCTGATGGTCACAAGAAAGCCCGCCAAGCCCGTCAAGCGCGCCAAGCCGCCGCCGGCGCCACTCACGCGCGACCCCGAGCGCACACGCGCACGCATCCTCGATGCAGCACGAGACGAATTCGCCGCACACGGCCTCGGCGGCGCGCGGGTTGACCGCATCGCTGCCAGCGCCGGTGCCAACAAGCGCATGCTTTACTACTACTTCGGCAACAAGGATGACTTGTTCCTCGCTGTGCTCGAAGGCGCCTACGCGCACATTCGCGAGGCCGAGAAGGCTCTGCACCTGACCGAAATCGAACCGCCTGAGGCCATCCGCCGCCTGATCGCCTTCACCTGGGAGTATTACCTCGATCATCCGGAGTTCATGACCCTGCTCAACAGCGCCAACCTGCATCAGGCGCGGCACCTGAAAAAATCAACCAAGGTGCTCAGCATGCACTCGCCGTTTGTGGCGATGATCGACGAGGTGCTGCAACGCGGGCGCAATACCGGTGTGTTCCGTGCCGGCGTGGACCCGGTGCAGTTGTACATTTCAATTGCCGCGCTGACTTACTTTTATCTCGGCAACAAGTTCACGCTGTCGGCAATTTTTGCGCGCGATTTATTGTCGCCGCGCGCCAAGGCCGAGCGCCTCGCGCACATGAGCGATTTGGTGCTGGGCTATTTGTTTAAGACCTGACGGATGGGCATCTTCGTCCGCTGTCCATCGTTAAACGAGATCAACACATTTTTGGAACCTGCCTCATGCGTAATGCAATTGCCTTGCTGGCCTTGGCTGTCTTCATCAGCGGCTGCGCGCAGCGCCGTGCGCCGCCTGCCGAGCCCGCCCCGGCCCCTGCCCCGTCCGCGCCTGTGACTGCGCCGATTGTCACCGCGTCAGTTGCGCAGACGCTCGATCTGTACAAAGTCGAAGTGGCGCAGCGCATTTATGCAGCCAGCAGCGACATTTCGGCCGGGCGCCCGCAGGATCTGCTGCGTGCCGTGATCGTGCTTAGCATCGTGGTCGACCGCAATGGCCAGCCCTCGCGCGTTTCGATTCAACGCACCCCTGGCGATCCCGAGGCCGAGCAGCGCGCAATTCAAAGCGTGCAGCGCGGCGCGCCTTACCCACGTCCATCGAATGCCGTGTTGCGCGGCGCAAGCGGCATCGAGTTTTCCGAAACATGGTTGTTCAACGACGATGGCCGATTTCAATTGCGCTCGCTGGCGCAGACCCAGGCGGGGGGCTGACATGCTGTTGCGCTCGATGCCGATGCCGGCGTCGATGCCGATGTCGAACCTGATGGCGATGCCGATGCCCGCGCGCGCCGCTTGAGCGCAAGTCTGGCACCGCCGCTCTCCACTGGCCATAATGCAATTCTCACTTTGCAATGAAGTACTCGCGCCGCTGCCGTTTGCAGAGCAATGCCGCGTGGCCGCTGCGCTCGGCTATGCCGGGTTGGAGGTCGCGCCCTTCACGGTGAGCGATGATCCCGCCACGATGACCGATGCGGAAGGCATGGCACTGCAACGCACCGCGGCTGACCATGGCCTCGTCATCACCGGCCTGCACTGGTTGCTGGTCAAGCCGGACGGCTTGTCGATCACCTCACCCGATGCTGCGGTACGCGCACGCACGGTTGCATTCATGCGGCGGCTGTGCGAGCTGTGCGCAGCCATGGGCGGCACTTACCTGGTACACGGCTCGCCGAAGCAGCGCATGATCACGCCGGGTGAGAGCAAAGGGACAGCACTCGCACGCGCGCAGGAGGCCTTCGCTGCCGCCGGTGAAGCAGCACGTGCCAACCACGTCACCTATTGCATCGAGCCGCTGTCGCGCGATCAAACGCCACTCATCAACACGGTGGCGGAGGCGGCAGAAATCGTGCGCAACATTTACCCAAACGAACACCATCCACCGTTGCGCACCATGATCGACACCAGCTCGGCTGGCCTGGCTGAGGCTGAACCAGTCGCAGAGTTGATTGCGCGCTGGCTGCCCACCGGCCTGATTGGCCACGTGCAGCTCAACGACCCGAACCGGCGCGGCCCCGGACAGGGCAGCATGCACTTCGGCCCCATCCTGAAAGCCTTGGTGGGAGCGGGTTTCCGCGGCATGCCTGCCGTCGAGCCATTTGAGTATGTGCCCGATGGCGTTGGCTGCGCCGGGCACGCCATCGGCTATTTGCGCGGGCTGACCGAGGCAAGTCGCTAGCCGTCTCTCAGGTCGTCACGCCTTCATACAAATCGCGTCCCCTGGCGAGCGCGCGGATCTTGGCATCGGCAATGCCGCGCTTCAACATCCAGAAGCCGCAGTCGGGGTGGATGTATTTGACGCGGCCGGTGCCGAGTACTTTTTCGGCATGCTCGATCGAGCGCGCGATCTGCTCGGCCGATTCGGCTTCGGTTTTCTTGATGTCGACCACGCCAAGGCCGAAGCCGATTTTCGGGTCGAGGTCACGGAACACCTCGAGCTCTTCGACCGGGCGGTGCGCACATTCCATCACCACATGGTCGACGTGCAGGGCATTGAGGTACTTGATCAGGCTCTTCCAGCCGCCCTTCTGGATGCTTTGCCCGCCATAGTTGCCAAAGCACAGGTGCACGGCCGGCACGGTCTTGACCGCATCGAGTACGAGATTGAGGGAGGAAGCGGCCCATTCCCATTCGTCCGGCGCGCCCGGCAGGTTGGCTTCGTCGAGCTGGATGATGTCGGCGTCGACGTTTCTTACCTGCTCGGCCAGCACCTCGCCGAGCGCGTGCGCCAATGCCGGCGTGTCAGGGTAATGCTTGTTCATCAGCATCTTGGCCAGCATGTGCGGGCCGGTCACGGTGAACTTGAACGGCTTGGTGGCCAGCGCCGAGGCGCGCTGGCAAGCCAGGGGCAAGTCGAGTGTGCCGCTGCCGAGCGCGCCTTCGACCACGCCTGGCGGCCGGGTGCGAAAGCGCGTCGCTTCGGCGCGGCGATAGGCCAGCCGCTCCTCAAAGCGCATGCGGAAACCGACACCGTCCATCGGCCGCACGAAGTATTCGATCATGCCGTTGGTCTCGGGATGATTGATGTCGAAGCGGTACAGCTCGCCGTCGCACACCACGTCGACCCCGGCTTCTTCCTGGGTCGCAATCACCACACGGGTGGCATCGATCAGGGCCTGCTCGGATGGTGCGGCGACCAGCCACTCCGGAACCGGGTACGAGCCGACCACGGTGGTTTTGATGAGCGGCATGTTTTCTCCCGGGCGAATCGAAGGTTAACGATTGAATGCTAGCACAAGTAACCATATCGTTACATCCGCCTTCGAAGCGCATCATCATCCACAGTTGGCCGGTGAGTACCCCAAAGGATTTTCCTCTACCCCATTGCGGCGATGCAGCATTCGGTGTGCCGGTCCGGGTGGACAGGCTTTCGTGCGGCTGCTAATATTTAACCAGACGGTTACATTGATTGATGGATGGCCGGCAAGGCAACAATGAGCAAGATTGTGCGCGTGGATGTTGGCCGGCGCGACTACCCGCTGGTCGGCGCTTTCAAG
>JANPAR010000136.1:0-13315 GCA_031430015.1 Burkholderiales bacterium | reverse complement strand
ATCCTCACCGACCCGTTTCACGACATCAAGCTGTATGCCAAGGCGCCGCTATATCTGCTGCGTGGCGAGTTGATCGACCCCATGCACGGGGCGGCGCATCCCCGGTAGCAGGCTGCGCAAGCGTACACGCAGCAGCTCGCCCAGAATCTGCCGGCGGATGCTGCGGTTGGTCAGCGTGGCATCCGTCCACCACCAGCCGGCAGCTTCCATCTTGCGTGCGGCACCAATGAAACGCTCAGCGACCGCTTCGAAATCGGCATCGGTGTAATGCAAACCAAAAATCAGGCGTCCGCTGCCGACCCAGCTCAGCAGCAGGCCTTCCGCGCGCAGGTAGTATTGAAACATCCAGTTGTAGCGCGATGGGCGCGTGTAGGTCACGGTCCAGACCGATGTCATGTTGGCGACACGGGGGGACAGGCCCTCGGCCTCCAGCCGCTGGTTAAGGTCGCGGGCACGGCGCGTCCATGTGGCGTCCAGGTCGCGGTAGTGCCCACGCAGTGCGGGGGTGTCGAGGCGCTGCAGAAATTCATTCATCGCCGCCATCACATAGGGATGGGCGTTGAAGGTGCCGCGCGCAAAGCTGATGTCGGCGGGGCGGTCCGGGCGAAAGCGTTGCATCAGGTCCCGGCGGCCACACACCACACCTACCGGCAGGCCGCCGCCGAGTGTTTTGCCGTAGGTGACGAGGTCGGCCTGTACCCCGAAGTATTCCTGCGCACCGCCGGGGGCGAGACGAAAGCCCATGAAGACTTCATCGAAGATGAGGGCAATGCCGCGTTCCGTACAAAGCGCGCGCAGTTCGCGCAGCCAGGCGGTGTAGGCTGTCTTGTCGTAGGCTGCGCCGCGCCCGCTATCGACCAGGGTCGAATCGCCGGGCGCGCTCTGGTTCGGATGCAGGGCCTGCAGTGGGTTGACCAGCACGCACGCGATATCACGCCGCGTTCGCAGCACGCGCAAGGTGTCACGGTCCATTTCCTTGAGCGTATAGGTTTCGCGTGCGGTCACCGGATTGCCGACACCGGGCTGTACGTC
Organism: Burkholderiales bacterium; assembly: GCA_031430015.1. Lineage (GTDB taxonomy): Bacteria > Pseudomonadota > Gammaproteobacteria > Burkholderiales > JAEUOS01 > CANJDH01. The sequence continues at coordinate 12,283 of JANPAR010000136.1, read as the reverse complement.
GCCCCACCAGCCGTGGTAAGCGCCACAAAAGCGCACCAGGTGGCTGCGCCCGGTGTGGTAGCGCGCCAACCGCACTGCCTGCATCACCGCTTCGGTGCCCGACATGTGGAACGACACTTCATCGAGCCCGGAGAGCGCACGCAGACGAGTGACGTTGTCCGCGACCAGCGGGTGATACAGGCCCAGCAGCGGCCCGAGGGCATGCGCACGCGACGCCGCGACGCGCATGCAGTCCTTGTAAAAATCGACGCCAAACACATTGACCCCGTACGAGCCCGCCAGGTCGTACATTTGATTGCCGTCGAGGTCGGTGACGGTGACTCCGCTCGCCGATGCCGCGAACGCGCCAGCCTGCAGATGACTGCGCACCATGCGGCTGAATTGAAACGGCACCCGGTAGGCGCTGGTGAACTGCAGGTCGGAAATGCCGACCGCGGCAGCGGCAGTGAGGTGTGCGGTTTCGGTAAAGCGTTCCCGATAAATCGCCGCGAGGTCGAAAAAGGCCTGGCGGCGGCGGGAGGCAATGTCTGGCGACGCACCGTCGGCGCAAAAGAACTTTTCGTCGCTGTATTCGTAATACGGAATTTGCGCCGCAATGCGCCGCGCCATGCGCGCGTGCCCGGCCAGCGAGCGATGCTTGGCTTGGGACAATTCAAGCCTTGCCTTGAGTCGGGGCAGCAGTGCCGCGGCGGCAGTACCGAATACAAGAAGGGTGGTCAGAGGAAGGGTGGTCAGAGAGTTCGCGAGATCGGGCATGGCGACGTGGTGGGTCCGCAGGGCGATAGATGCATAACCTTCTATAGGGTCAAGGTGACACGCGCATGAATATCCGGGCGATGGTGCGCAAACTGGCCCTGCAGGAAGACCTGAACTTCCTTCTGACCAATCGCGTTCCGCGCATTGCCCTCACGCACCTGATGGGCTGGTTCAGCAGGATCGAGCATCCGCTGGTATGCCGGTGGTCGATTGCGATCTGGCGCCTGTTCGCTGAGCTTGACCTGTCGGACGCCGCCAGTGATCGCTTTCGCAGCCTGCACGAGTGTTTCACGCGCCGTTTGCGCGATGGCGCGCGGCCCCTCGACCATGCCGCCGATGTGCTCGTCAGTCCGTGCGACGCCATCGTCGGCGCGTGCGGCCGGATTGAGGGTGCGCTGGTCCTGCAGGCCAAGGGATTTCCGTATTCATTGGACGATCTGCTGCTCGATCCGGATTTGGCCGCGGCACACCGCGACGGCACCTATGTAACCTTGCGCCTGACTTCCGCGATGTACCACCGGTTTCATGCGCCGGCCGATCTGCGCGTTGAGCGTGTTACCTATGTGTCAGGTGATACCTGGAATGTCAATCCGATCGCATTGCGGCGTGTCGAGCGCCTGTTTTGCAGAAATGAGCGTGCTGTCATCGAATGCCGTCTTGAAGCCGGCCGGCTGCCGCTGACGCTGGTACCGGTTGCCGCGATCCTGGTTGCCAGCATGCGCCTCACCTTTATTGATGTGTTGCTCCATTTGCGTTATCGCGGCGCCAACCGAATGGCCTGCGACGTACGCCTCGCCAAAGGGGCGGAGATGGGCTGGTTCGAACACGGCTCAACCATCATCGTGCTTGTGCCGCCCAGATATGCGCTGTGCCCCGACGTGCGCTCCGGAGTCACGCTGCGCATGGGCGAGCCATTGCTCAGATTGCAGCGAGCCACGCTCACTTGAGCGCGCCCACAAGGGAAGGATGCAAGCCCTGCAACCGTTGGTGCGAGCCATTGTTCCGGCACGTACCGCTGAAACGCTTTTGCACCAACGCTTTCAGGGGTGCCAGACCGGATCTGTTGCGTCTTCGGGTGGCAATGCCATGCTCCTGTGCGGCCTTTCCTGGCTGCTGGCTCCACGCCATTCGAGCGCGCGCGCAATGCATCGCTGCGCATCGCGTGCCAGGGCCTTGCGCGCAGCGATGGGCGCTCCTTGCGCCGCCGGAAATACCTGCAGATGCACACGGATAGCCGGCTGCTTGAGTACTTGCCAGAGGGCAGCGGCAAAGCTGGTGTCTCCGGTAAAGGCGGCTTCGTTACAAAGGCTGCCATCGATTCGCTCGTAGCGTAGCGCGATCGGACATACCGGCGCGCCGCAATTGACCGCCGCCTGCAGCAACGCGGGGCGGAACGGCAGTACCGTATTGCCCGCGGTGGTGGTGCCTTCGGGAAACACGGCAATGCGGGCACCTTCCCGCATCAACTGGGCCAGGGCGGCGTTGACCCGCAGGACGTCACGTTTGCGCCCACGCTCGATGAACACGGTGCCCGATTTGCGGGCGAGCGGGCCGAGCAGCGGCCAGTGCGCTATCTCGGATTTGGCGACGAAGAGCGACGGACAAAACGCGTTCAGAACGTAGATGTCAAGCCACGACACATGATTGGCGACAAGCATGGCAGGCTGTTCGCCCGGCGCCCATGTGCCGCTGACGGCGAGCCGCACACCGAGTATGCGCAACAGGTGCGCCGACCATTGCCCGATCAGGCGCTGGCGCGGGGCGAGAGACAGCCCGGAAAACCGGAACGTGACCAGCGCCAGGCCGTGCGCCAAATGCACTGCGACGCGCACTGCGCGCCACAGGGCGACGATCAGGCGCGCAGTAATGCCGGTTCCTCGCGTGCTATTTCAAGCTTGAATGGACGCTCGTCTCCCAGGGCTTGCCACTGTTCGACTTCCTGGGTGAGGGAGTATTCGCTAAGTGGCTGGCTCTCCAGCCAGACCCGGTCAATGTGCACGGTTACTTTTCGGCCCTTTACCGTCAAATGCGCATCCGGGGGGGCCTGCAACTGGCGGCTGCGGTGGAATAGCGTGGCCAGGCGCAGGCACAGCACGGCAATCCAGTCATGCAGTGGCGCCGGTTCGGTGCGCGTCAGTTTGGGCAACTTGCCGGCATGCCCCAGTATCAAAAACGCGAGACGCTTCTGTTCGTCACGTGAGAATCCGGGCATATCGGCGTTGGCCGCGATATAGGCCGAATGCTTGTGATACCCATTGTGGGCGATGGTCAGGCCGCATTCATGCAGGCGTGCGGCCCAGTTGGCGTAGCGCCCGGTGTCCTCGGCGCTTGCGCCAAGCGGCTCGGACAGATTTTCCATGAAGCGCTCTGCCAATCCGGCGACGCGCGCAGACTGATCTGCATCAATGTGATAGCGGCGTTCAAATTGGCTCACCGTGTGCTCACGCTTGTCGTGCGGGTTCAGCGATGCGGTGACGCGCCCAAGCAGGTCGTAGAGCACTCCCAGACGCAGGGAATTGTCAGATACGCGCATGCTGTCGATGCCCAGTTCCGCAAAGAGGGCAGCCAATATGGCGAAGCCGCCGGGCAGATTGAGGGCACGATCCGGCTTGAGGCCGGCGATGCTGATATTGTCAATGCTGCCGGCACCAAGCATTACCTTGCGGATCCACTGCAAGCCCTCAAGGGTGATACCCCCGCGACCGATGCGGTTCTGGGTGAGCACACGCTCGATCGAGCGTGCGGTCCCGCTCGATCCGACGGCGATGGTCCACCCGCTGGAGCGAATCGCCTTGGCAATGACCTGAACTTCGCGGCGCGCTGCCAGCTCAGCCTGCTTGAGCGTGTAATCGTCGATGAAGCCGCCGGGAAAGTGCGCGAGCGTATAGCTGATCGAGCCCATGTACAGACTTTCCATCAATTCAGGCTCAAACCCCAGACCGACGGAAAATTCAGTGGAACCACCGCCGATGTCGACGACGAGTTGCTTGACCAGTGGCGGCGGCGCGCTATGCACGACCCCGGAGAACACCAGCCGCGCCTCTTCGCGTCCGGAGATCACTTCGATGGGCAGTCCCAGGACTTCTTCGGCCTTGGCGATGAACGCGGCCGCGTTTTTGGCTACCCGCAGTGTATTTGTAGCCACTATCCTGACGTGCGCCGGGTTGAATTCACGCAGTCGCTGGCTAAACTGGCCAAGCGCGAGCAGGCCGGCTGCCTGCGCCTCATCGCTGAGATGCTTGTCGTGGTTCAAGCCCGCGCCCAGCCGTGTGTTGCTGCGCAGCGAGTCGAGAATGTAGATGTGCCCGTCTTCGACCCGGCCAATTTCCAGGCGGAAGCTGTTGGAGCCCAGATCAACGGCTGCCAATTGCAGGGACGGCGAGGCTGGGGGCACGGGGAGGGAGATGCAGATGCCGGGGCGGTTCAACAAGCACACATGATGGCAGCACATTGTGACAGGCACATTTCACGCGCCGGTGATACCCAGCAAGTCATCAAGTTGTCACGGGCCGGAAACATACTGGTGAACCGTGAATTACAGGTCAGAATCACGGGTCAAAACACAGGGAATCTGGATGGAAGCAAAAATCAAGGAATCCGGCAGCCTGCCGCTGTTCAACCGCGAGCTGGGGGTGCTGGGCTTTAACGAGCGGGTGTTGGCGCAGGCCGCCGACGAGTCGGTGCCGCTGCTGGAGCGGCTGCGCTTTTTGTGCATTGGCAGTTCCAACCTGGACGAATTCTTCGAAGTACGAGTGGCCGGGTTGCGCGAGGAAATGCGCAGCGACCCAGACCACCGCGAGGTCGATGGGCTGGCCGCGTCAGAGGTCATGGTGCAGGTGCAGAAGCGCGCTGGCGCGCTGGTGGCACGCCAGTACGCGCTGCTCAATGAGACGATCCTTCCGCAGTTGGCGAGTGCGGGAGTGGCCATCCATTTCCGGCCGGCGTGGGGTGGCGAACTTGACGCCTGGTCGCGGCGCTATTTTGAAGAACAAATTTTGCCGGTGCTCACACCGATCGGGCTCGATCCTGCGCATCCGTTTCCACGCGTGCTCAACAAGAGCCTCAACATCGTGATCGAACTGTCCGGCACGGACGCCTTCGGGCGCGAGGCGGAACTGGCCATCGTGCAGGCGCCGCGCGTGCTGCCGCGCGTGATCGCGTTGCCGGCCGATCAATTTGGCCCGGACAAATTCATTCTGCTGTCATCAGTGTTGATGCGCTATGTGGGCGAACTGTTCCCCGGTATCGAAGTTCGCGGTACCTATGCGTTCCGCGCGACCCGCAACAGTGACCTGTTCGTCGACGAAGAGGAAATGACCAATTTGCGGCAGGCGCTGCAGGGCGAATTGACGCAACGTCACTTTGGTGACGCCGTGCGCCTCGAAGTGGGACTCGATTGTCCGGATAACGTCGTGCAGTATTTGTTGAAGCAGTTTGAAATCGAGGCGGGCGACTTGTTTCGTGTGGATGGGCCCGTTAATCTGGCGCGCCTGATGCAGGTCGCGGACCTTTGCGAGCGCCCGGATCTGAAGTTCACGCCGTTTCAGCCCTCCCGTGCCGCATGCCTGGCCGAGGCGCACGACCCGTTTGCCGTGATTCGCGCGGGTGACATTTTGCTGCACCATCCGTTCGAGTCATTCGAGCCTGTGCTTGATTTTTTGCGGGCGGCCGCACACGATCCAGATGTCGTTGCGATCAAGCAGACCATCTACCGCACCGGTGCGGAGTCCGAACTGATGGAGTTGCTGATCGGCGCCGCCAAAAGCGGCAAGGAAGTCACTGCGGTGGTTGAGTTGATGGCGCGCTTTGACGAGGAAACCAACATTAACTGGGCGGGGCGGCTCGAATCGGTCGGGGCCCACGTGGTCTACGGCGTGGTGGGCCACAAAACGCACGCGAAGATGTGTTTGGTGGTGCGGCGCGAGGCTGGGCGTTTGAAGCGCTATGTCCACTTGGGAACGGGCAACTACCACCCGCGCACTGCACGCTTTTATACGGATTTCGGTTTGATCAGCGCCAATCCGGAATTGTGCGAGGACGCGAACGAGGTGTTTCGTCAGTTGACCGGCTTGTCCAAAGTGCGTGCACTCAACCACATCTGGCAGTCGCCATTTACCCTGCACGCCAGCGTGCTCGCCGCCATCGCGCGCGAAATCAAATTTGCCAAGGACGGCAAGAAGGCGCGCATCATTGCCAAGATGAATGCGCTGCTCGAGCCGCAGGTGATCAATGCGCTCTATGCGGCCAGCGCTGCAGGCGTAAAAGTGGACCTGATAGTGCGAGGCGCGTGCGCGCTCGTGCCACGACAGGCGGGTGTGTCGGACAACATTCGCGTGGTGTCCGCAATTGGCCGGTTTCTCGAGCACAGCCGCATTTACTGGTTTGAAAATGGCGGCGATGCCGACGTGCGGCTGGCCAGTGCTGACTGGATGGACCGCAATTTTTTCAGGCGCGTGGAAATTTGCTTTCCGATTCTTGACGAAAAATGGAAGAAGCGCATTTTTGCCGAGGGTCTTGCACCTTATTTGCGCCGCGATGCCGGCGTATGGGAGCTGGATGCCGGCGGCACCTACCAGCGGCAAACGCGGGGTGATGCAACAGCACAGGAAAAGCTGCTCGCCACGCTGGTCAAAGCCATTGATCCGCCCCGCCTGCAACTCAAGCGCATGCGCACGCTGATCAAACGCGGAAAAAAGTAGGGCTGTCATGGCTGCGTCATCGCGGCCCGCGACAATGCGGCAAATGCACCCGAAAGCCTCTGATCGTGCGGCCCTCCGACCTGCCTGACGAAGTGACTCAGCGCTACCGCACGATCTGGATTTCAGACGTGCATCTCGGTACCGCCGGGTGCAAAGCCGAATACCTCCTGGACTTTCTAAGGTGTCACGACTCCGATACCCTGTATCTCGTGGGCGATATCGTCGATGCGTGGCAACTGAAACGCAGCTGGTACTGGCGCCAGTCGCACAACGACGTGGTGCAAAAGCTGTTGCGCAAGGCGCGCAAGGGCACCCGCGTCATCTACATTCCGGGCAACCACGACGAACCCCTGCGCGACTATTTGCAAATCACCTTTGGCGGTATTGAGGTCGCTGGCGAGGCAGTTCATGTCACCGCCGACGGGCGCAAGTTGCTGGTGATTCACGGGGACCTGTTTGACGGCGTGATTCAGCATGCCAAGTGGCTGGCCTACCTCGGCGACTCGCTCTACAACCTGATTCTGAGCATCAATCACTGGTACAACCACCTGCGCGTTCGGCTTGGTTTTCCCTATTGGTCACTCTCGCAATACCTCAAGCACAAGGTCAAGAACGCCGTCTCGTTCATCAGCAAATTCGAGGAGGCTTTGGCCGGTGAAGCGCGCCGCCGCGGACTCGATGGCGTGGTCTGCGGGCACATCCACAAGGCTGAAATTCGCGACATTGACGGCATGCTTTATTGCAACGACGGTGACTGGGTCGAGAGCCTGACTGCACTCGCGGAGACCCACGACGGTGATCTGAAAATAATTGAATGGAGCCGGCTCGATGGCAACGCGCTGGCGGCGCCGCCAGCGCCACGGGCAGTCGATACAGCGGTGCCACAAACGGCATGACTTGAGTCCAAGAGGAGCGCGCCATGAGAATTGTTCTGGTCACCGACGCGGCTCCGCCGCAGGTAAACGGCGTCGTCATCACGCTGGCAACGCTGACCCAGGAACTGGTGCATCTCGGTCATGACGTACGCACGATTTCGCCGGCCATGTTTCGCACCATGCCGTGCCCGACTTATCCGGAAATCAGACTGGCCCTGTTCCCTTACAGGGGCGTGCGCGCAGCGATCGAGCATGCGCAACCGGATGCCGTGCATATCGCCACCGAAGGGCCGCTGGGCATGGCGGCGCGGCGGGTATGCCTCGAGTCAGGCTTGCGTTTTACGACCGGCTACCACACCCGCTTTCCCGAATACGTACGTGCGCGTGTTCCAGTGCCGTTGGGTATCACTTACGCCTGGTTGCGCCACTTTCATGGGGCGGCCCAGCGTGTCCTCGTGCCGACCGCGTCAATGCAGGAGGAGCTGGTACGGCGTCGCATCACCAACACGGTGATCTGGCCTCGAGGCGTTGATCTGGCGCGCTTTGTACCCGACGGCGCGTGCGCAATTGAGAGCAAAAGACCGGTCTTCATGTATGTGGGACGCGTTGCGGTCGAAAAAAATCTGGAGGCATTCCTCGATCTGGACTTGCCCGGTGAAAAATGGATCGTTGGCGGCGGTCCGCAATTGGCCCAGCTCAAGCGGCGCTACCCGGATGCGCATTTTGCCGGTGCGAAGGCGCACCATGAGCTGGCTGCGTGGTATCGAAGTGCCGACGTATTTGTGTTTCCCAGCCGCACCGATACATTTGGACTGGTGCTGCTCGAGGCATTGGCTTGCGGTGTTCCCGTGGCAGCTTATCCGGTGCCCGGGCCAAAAGATGTCATCGGCCGCAGCAGGGCAGGTGTATTGGACGAGGATTTATGGAGCGCTGCCATGGCGGCGCTTCAACTGGGCGCGGGCAGCGCACGGGAACACGCCATGCAATTCTCATGGCAGCGCGTGGCACAGATGTTCGCGGGGTATCTGGCCGTGCCGGCGCGCGCGCCGCAGGAAGGTCCGGTTGCGCAAGCGCCGGTTAGCGCCCTGCAACCTTGAGCGCGCGCTTGGGCTTGACAGCCGCCTTGCCCTTCTTCCCGCCTTTGGCGGCGACGCGGCGCTTGCCTGGCCGGTCGACAACTACCTGCTCGATGGCGAGCTTTTGTCCGCTTGCCAGGCTTGCAGCGGCCAGCTTGTTCCACTTGCGAATGTCGTCGGCACTGACCTTGTAGCGCTTGGCGATGGACGCAAGCGTGTCGCCTTTCTTCACCACGTGGGACGTTTTGACCAGACGCTCTTGCGCCATCATTGCCGGTTGATCCAGATTGACCGGCAGAGCGATGTCCTGCAGCTTGCCGTCTTTGGGCACGATCAGGGTATGGCCGGGCTTGACCTTGGAGCGTGCACTGATGCCGTTGATGCTGCGCAGGCTGCCAATATCGATGCCGAACTTGGCTGCAACGGTTTCGAGCTTCTCGCCTGCTTTGAGCAGGTAGGCCTGCCAGGATGAAATGGATTTGCCTTCGTTGTTGATCAGGTTTTGCTTGAAGGTGTCGACGCGGTCGGCCGGCAGCACAATGGTGGGGCGGTTTGCGCCCGGAATCACGGGGCGGTTGTGGGCAGGGTTGAGCGCGATGAATTCCTCGACCGGCATCTCGGCGAATTTTGCCGCGGTCTTGACATCAATGTCGCGGGTTTTTGTCAGCGTGGCGAAGTAGGGCGCGTTCGGCACGTCCGGCAATGCGACGTTGTAGAGCGCCGGATTCATCACGATGTTTTTGATGGCCTGCAGCTTGGGTACGTAACCCGCTGTCTCGGCGGGCATGCGCAGGCTGGTGTAATCAGCCGGCTCGCCCTTGGCGCGGGCGCGCTCAACTGCGCGGCCCACCGCTCCTTCGCCCCAGTTGTAGGAGGCCAGCGCGAGATGCCAATCACCAAACATGCCATGCAGCATTTGGAGGTAGTCGAGAGCCGCCGTGGTTGAGGCGATGATGTCGCGCCGCTCGTCGCGCCACCAGTCCTGGGTGAGTTTGTACTTCTTGCCGGTGGACGGAATGAACTGCCACATGCCCGCCGCATGGGCAGACGACACTGCCTTCGGGTTGTAGGCCGACTCGACCAGTGGCAGCAGTGCAAGCTCGGTCGGCATGCCGCGTTTTTCGAGTTCCTCGACGATATGAAACAGGAAGGGTTTGGCGCGCTCGAAGCTGCGCTTGACATACTCGCCGCGCGCGGCGTACCACGCGGTTTTGTCCTGCGCTGCCTTGGTGGTGAGGTCGGGCATCGCAAAACCGGCGCGCATGCGCTGCCAGAGGTCGGCCTGACCTTGTCCGGTGACATCGACATTGGCGATGTCCTGCGCCTGCACATCAACGCTGCTCTCTGCGCGCGCGAGCGGCGCCAGGAGGGCAGATTCAGAAACGGGGGCCGATGCGGTAAGTGTTGAGTTGGCAGGCGGCGTACCTGCACAGGCGGCCAACAAAACGGAAAAACTTGCTGCTGAAAGAAGCTTGAACGCGCCAGTGAAGCGGTGCATGGGCTTCTCCTACTCTGAAAGACAGCGTCGATGGTAGCCCGATGTTGTTCACCCCGTCAAGCAAAAGAATTTTGCAACAGCTTGATTTTCTTGAGATTTTGTGTAAGGCGCGGGAAGGTATGAGGGGGAGGGTGGCATGCCGGGTTCCGCGACGTTGTGCCGGGCGGGGCCAGATAGCGCGATCGCAGGCTGCGCCGGGCGCAGCGGTCAGGGCGCAGCGCGTGAAGCGCGTTCGTATGACGGCGAAAACGTGCGTGCGATAATCCTTCGCATCGCTCCCTCCCTCCCGCGCCGCTTGCTGCCCACCACGTCCAGTGCCTTGCCTGAGCCAGCCGCCACTTCGACGGGCGCGCTCGAACGCTGGTTCGCGACACCCCAGGGGGCCTATGTGCTGGCTTGGGAAGCGGCGCAGATCGACCGCATTGTGACGGACGTCTTTGGTTATTACGCATTGCAGATGGGGCTCCCCAGCGTCGATTTCTTGCGTGCCAACCGCGCTACCTCGCGCTTTCGCGCAGGCTTGCACGGCGCGGCCGCGGTGCTGGCCGACGCGCATGAATTGCCGTTTGCACCCGAGTCTCTCGATTTGCTGCTGCTGCCGCACCTGCTCGAATTCTCCGAGGAACCCCACCAGATCTTGCGCGAGGCCGAGCGTGTGTTGCGGCCCGAAGGGCAGTTGATTGTCACGGGCTTCAATCCGGTCAGCCTGTGGGGTGTGCGCAAGATGTTTACGCGTGCGCGCAGCGCGCCGTGGAATGCAGAATTCGTCAGCGTGCTGCGGGTCAAGGATTGGCTCAAATTGCTGGCCTTCGACTTGCGCGGCGGGCGCTTCGGTTGCTACAAGCCGCCGGTAGAGTCCGAAAAATGGCTGACGCGTTTTGATTTTCTGGACCGGCTGGGCGAGCATTGGTGGCCGGTGGCAGGCGCCGTATACGTCATGCAGGCGAAAAAGCGCGTGGCCGGCATGCGCGTGATCTCGCCGGCGTGGCGGCGCCAGGCCAGAGCGGCGGGGGCGTTGTCGCCAGTCTCATCGCGGCTCACCAACCATCTGCAGCGTCCATTGCACAGCCGGCCAGTCGATGGAGTTGGCGGCGCCACCCGCCGCGCGCCGGCGGGGCCTGACCCTGCTGTCCGGAAATCAACGAAAGGCAACAATGGGTGATGATGACGCCACGCACGTGGTGATTTATACGGACGGCGCCTGCAAGGGCAATCCCGGCATCGGCGGCTGGGGCGCCTTTTTGCAAACCGGCACCGGTGCCGCGATGCGCGAGAAGGAATTGTTCGGCGGCGTGGCCGAGACCACCAACAACCGCATGGAAATGACCGCCGTGATTGAAGCGCTCGCGGCCCTTACGCGGCGCTGCAAGGTAACGGTCTACACCGACTCGGCTTACGTCAAAAACGGCATGACCGAATGGTTGCGCGGCTGGAAAGCCAAGGGCTGGAAAACCGCATCAAAGCAACCGGTGAAAAACGAAGACCTGTGGCGGCGGCTCGACGCACTATCAGCCCAGCACGCAATTGAATGGCGCTGGGTCAAGGGTCACGCCGGCGACCCGGGCAACGAGCGCGCCGACGCATTGGCCAATCGCGGGGTCGAGTCGGCGCGCTAGGCTGTGCTGGTGGTGGCACAACATGCTTGCCACCGCCATCGACTTGCGCCCCTATCCAAAACGTCTTGCGCACTATCCGCAAAGCGTTGGTGCGGGCGGCTCTCATGGATTGTCTCCCCGAAAACCTTGATGGGAGCGGTTCTCCGGGCTATGCCTTGGCCTGATGCGCGTTTTGGTAGTCCACTACCAAATTGGCCATCAAGCGCAGCCCCAGGAGTAGCCCCTTCTCATCCACATAAAAATGCGGTGAGTGATTCGACGGCGCTTTGGACGGGTCTTGTCCCTCGGGCGTGATGCCGATGAAATAGAAGACGCCGGGGATTTCTTTTTGGAAGTAGGAGAAGTCCTCGCCGCCGCCGGTGCGCGGCACGTGGACGACGTTGTTGTCGCCGGCCACGCGGGTCAATGTCGGCAGGCTCCACAGCGCGAGCTTGGGGTCGTTGACCGTGACCGGGTAGCCCTTATGGGTCTTCACTTCAGCAGTGGTCTGGCAGGCACAGGCGATGTTGACGGCAGTCTCTTCAATGCGCGTGCGGATGTGCTCACGCTGCGTCTCGTCAAAGGTGCGGAAGGTGCCGCGCAGGGTGACTTCATCGGGGATGATGTTTTCGCGGTTGCCGCCGTTGATCGCGCCGAAGGTGACGACGGCGGGGTTCTCCATGATGTCAAGCTGGCGCGACACCAGGGTCTGCATGCCCATCACGACCTGCGCGCTGGCGACGATGGGGTCGGCACCGAGCCAGGGCATGGCACCGTGGGTTTG
>JANPAR010000135.1:0-57081 GCA_031430015.1 Burkholderiales bacterium | reverse complement strand
CTATCGCAACCGCTTTCGCCATCCCGCGCCAGAGGTAATGGAACGGTATCGCGAGAGCGGCGCGCGCCTGCTGCGCACAGATGCGCATGGCGCGGTGACGCTGCGCTTTACTGCGGCGGGGGTTGATACAGAAGCGTGGCGTGAGCGGCGCGCGCGCTACTGGCATGCGCGTTAGGTGCCACTGGGTCTACGCAGCATGTCCCGCTGAAACCGTTGACCAGAGCGGTTCTTTCGGAATTGATCCGATGAAAATAGCTCCCACCAACGATTTCCATCTTTCATCAGACCAAGTACCCCGGTTTTGGGCCTTCAGCGGGATGATGATCTGCGCTTCACGCGGTTTTAATTTTTTGCACATCGAGACCCCTTGAAATCCCTTCTGGCATCCCCAGTTATCGCGCGGGTTCCCATTATTGCAGTGGAGTGATTGATGCAAGACCAGAACAATTCGTCCCCAAACGCAGGCCCAGCGGACACCGCAGCCGCAGCCATGACACAAGACGCAGCCGGCGCGGATGCGGCCACGACCGCGGCCCCCGCTACCCCCCCCGTCCCTACCCCCGAAGAGCGCATCACGGGCCTCGAAACCGACCTCGCGAAAGCGAAGGAAGACTTCCTGCGTGCCAAGGCCGAGACCGAGAACGTGCGCCGCCGCGCCCAGGACGACATCGCCAAGGCGCACAAGTACAGCGTCGAGAATTTCGCCGAGGCGCTGGTACCAGTCAAGGACAGTCTCGATGCGGCGCTGGCCGATACCAGCAGCTCGGTCGAGGCGCTCAGAAACGGCGTCGAGCTTACGCTCAAGCAATTGCAAGCTGCGTTCGACAAGGGCAAGGTGGTGATGCTGGACCCGGCAGGTGAGAAATTCGACCCCGCCAAACATCAGGCAATCTCGATGGTCGAGGCCGAAGGCGAGCCGAACCGTGTCGTCACCGTGCTGCAAAAAGGCTATTTGATTTTCGACCGTGTGCTGCGCCCGGCACTGGTCACGGTATCCAAGGCAAAGTAAGGGAAAGTAAGGCGAAGTAAGGGCGAAGTAAGGCAAAGCAGGAGCAGCTGGTTATGTAGAGGCGGCGTCATTGAATCGATATGTTGATCGACGGCGTCCCGAAGTGTTAGACCCAATCCCGTAAAAGCCCTTGAATTCGAGGGGATTCGAACCATATTCAAGGCATCTTAATTTTTGCATCGCAGGAGAAAACAACATGAGCAAAGTAATCGGCATTGACCTCGGCACCACCAACTCGTGCGTCGCCATTCCCGACGGCAACACCGTCAAGATCATCGAGAACTCGGAAGGCGCGCGCACCACGCCGTCGATCATCGCCTATCTCGACGATGGCGAGATCGTGGTCGGTGCATCGGCCAAGCGCCAGGCCGTCACCAATCCGAAAAACACGCTCTACGCGGTCAAGCGCCTGATCGGTCGCCGCTTCGATGAAAAAGAGGTCCAGAAGGACATCGACCTGATGCCCTACTCGATCGTCAAGGCCGACAACGGCGACGCCTGGGTCGAGGTGCGCGGCAAGAAAATGGCACCTCCCCAAGTCTCTGCTGAAGTCTTGCGCAAAATGAAGAAAACCGCCGAGGACTACCTCGGCGAAGAAGTGACCGAAGCGGTGATCACGGTACCGGCCTATTTCAACGACAGCCAGCGCCAGGCCACCAAGGACGCCGGACGTATCGCCGGCCTTGACGTCAAGCGCATCATCAACGAGCCGACCGCAGCGGCGCTCGCGTTCGGCCTCGACAAAGACGGTGGCGACCGCAAGATCGCGGTCTATGACCTCGGCGGCGGCACCTTCGACGTGTCGATCATCGAGATTGCCGACGTTGATGGCGAGAAGCAGTTTGAAGTGCTCTCGACCAACGGCGACACCTTCCTTGGCGGTGAAGATTTCGACCAGCGCATCATGGATTACCTGGTGGACGAATTCAAAAAAGACCAAGGCGTCGACCTGAAGAAGGACATGCTTGCCCTGCAGCGCCTCAAGGACGCGGCGGAGAAAGCCAAGATCGAGTTGTCGTCCTCCGCGCAGACCGACATTAGTCTGCCCTACATTACGGCGGATGCGTCCGGCCCCAAGCACTTGTCGATCAAACTCACGCGCGCCAAGCTCGAAAGCCTGGTCGATGACCTGATCGAAAAAACCGCTGGCCCTTGCCTCACTGCGATCAAGGATTCGGGCATCAAGGCCGCCGACATTTCAGACGTGATCCTGGTCGGCGGCATGACGCGCATGCCCAAGGTGCAGGACAAGGTCAAAGAGATTTTCGGCAAGGAGCCGCGCAAAGATGTAAACCCGGATGAAGCGGTGGCCTACGGTGCAGCCGTGCAAGGTGCCGTGCTGTCGGGCGACCGCAAAGACGTGCTGCTGCTCGATGTAACGCCGCTATCGCTCGGCATCGAGACCCTCGGCGGCGTGATGACCAAGCTCATCAAGAAAAACACCACGATCCCGACCAAGGCGAACCAGGTGTTCTCAACGGCCGACGACAATCAGGGCGCAGTGACGATTCATGTGTTACAGGGCGAGCGTGAGGTGTCGGCCGGCAACAAGAGTCTCGGCCAGTTCAACCTCGAAGGCATTCCGCCTTCCCCGCGTGGCATGCCGCAAATTGAAGTGACCTTCGACATCGATGCCAACGGCATCTTGCACGTCAATGCCAAGGACAAGGCGACCGGCAAGGAGAACAAGATCACCATCAAGGCCAACTCGGGTCTGTCGGAAGCCGAGATCGCCGCGATGGTCAAGGATGCCGAAACCAATGCAGCAGACGACAAGAAAAAAATCGAACTGGTGCAAGCGAAGAATTCCGCTGAAGCCCTGGTGCATCAGATGAAGAAAGCCGTCGCCGAGCACGGCGACAAGGTGCCGGACGAAAAAGCCGCCATCGAAGCCGCGATCAAGGACCTTGAAGAAGTGCAAAAGGGCGAGGACAAAGCCGCGATTGAAGCCAAGACCGAAGCCCTGATGAAGGTCTCGCAAAAACTCGGCGAAAAGATGTATGCCGATACGCAAGCGGCGCAGGCCGGTGCGGCGACCGGTGCTGCCGATGGTGGCATGGGGGGGATGGGCGGCGCTGCGGGCGCAGCCGGCGCTGGTGCGGCGGGCGGCGCTGGTGCGTCGAAGAAGGACGACAGCAACGTGGTCGACGCCGAGTACACCGAGGTGAAAGACAAGAAGGCGTAAACCGGACACCTGCGGTGCCGTTTTACGTGGCCGGATTCGAGCGTACACGCGATGCGTGACGCTCAATTCGGCTGGTCCGCATGTGTGTTTATGAATCGTTGATTTAGGTTACGGGATTGCCGGATGGCCAAGCGCGACTTTTACGAAATTCTGGGCGTCAGCAAGGATGCCGCTGACGATGACATCAAGAAGGCCTATCGCAAGCTGGCGATGAAGCATCACCCTGACCGCAATCAGGGTGACTCGGCCAAGGTGTCCGAAGAAAAATTCAAGGAGGCCAAAGAGGCCTACGAGATTTTGTCGGACGCCAACAAGCGCGGTGCGTATGACCGCTTCGGTCATGCGGGCGTAGACCCCTCTGTCGGCGCCGGGCCAGGCGCGGGCATGGGCGGTTTTTCGGATGCGTTTGGCGACATTTTCGAAGGCATCTTCGGCGGCGGCGGACGCCAGCGTGGCGGCTCCAATGTGTATCGTGGTGCCGACCTGCGCTACAACATGGAGATCACGCTCGAACAAGCCGCGCGCGGCCACGAGACGCAGATCCGCATTCCGGCCATCGAGCAATGCGAGGTGTGTCACGGCAGCGGTGCCAAGGCCGGCACCAAGCCCAAGCAATGCCACACCTGCGGCGGCGCGGGGCAAGTGCGCATGCAGCAAGGTTTCTTTTCGATCCAGCAGACCTGCCCCACCTGCCACGGCACCGGCAAGGTCATCGCCGATCCCTGCAGCCCCTGCGGCGGTGCCGGGCGCGTCAAAAAGCAGAAGACACTATCGATCAAGATTCCGGCTGGAGTCGATGAAGGTGACCGCATTCGTCTCTCCGGCAACGGCGAACCAGGGATGAACGGCGGCCCGGCCGGCGATCTGTATGTGCAGATGTCATTGAAGCCGCACGCGGTGTTTCAGCGCGAAGGCGACGACCTGCATTGCGAGATGCCGATTGGTTTCGCCACCGCCGCGCTCGGCGGCGAGATTTCGATCCCCACGCTCGATGGCAAGGCCGAGATCAAGGTACCGTCAGAGTCGCAATCGGGCAAGACCTTCCGCCTGCGCGGCAAAGGCATCAAGGGCGTGCGCTCGTCGGCGCCAGGGGATCTCTATTGCCACGTCGTGATCGAGACGCCCGTCAATCTCACCGCACGGCAAAAAGAATTGCTGCGCGAGTTCGACGAGATCAACCGCAAGGACGCCAGCACGCACAGCCCGAAAGAAAAATCCTTCATGGACAAGATGAAGGATTTTTTTAGCGCGTAATCGCGGGCAAGGGCTTGCCTCGAGCGAACCCGCGAGCACACTAGCACGCTTGAAAACACAAAAGCCGCCCTCGGGCGGCTTTTTTCCTGTTGCTCACGCATCGCCGCGCAAACGGCCCGGCAACGGTATTTACGTCACGGCCTTGTGCGTCATGTCGCGAATATGCGCCGGCCCAACGCGCGCCTCAATTGCCTTGAGCAAGTCCTGACGCAGGCCTGCCGCAAACACAATCTCGGCCCAGACAAACAGTGGCCCGATCATGAGGCCGATGAGGTCATCCACGAACGCTGGTTTGCGCCCCTCGTAGTAGTGCCCAATAAACTGGATGATCCAGCCGACGACAAACATGCCGATGCCGGTGGCAAGCCAAGCGCCGGTGCTCATCGTCGCGATCTGCGCCGCAGCCCAGGTCATCGCGGCCATGATGACGGTGAGCGTTACGCCGAGGCCCAAGTCGAGAAGCAGGTAATAGAGGCCTGCGACTACCAGGACCAGCCAGGCCGGGTTCAACACCAGACCCGACATCTCGAATGACGGACGCGAGAGCAGCACGATCACCGCGAACACAATCATCGGCACGCCAACCAGGTGCGTGGCGATGTTGCGCCGATCGCGGTGGTATTGAGCGTATTTGGAAAGCTGGTCGAGGCCTGATTTCATGGGCATCTCCTTTGGTTTGCGCCGCCGGTGCAGCGTCGTCAGTCGGGCGGTATCGGTCCGCCTGTAAACAATAGCAAATTGCGGCGCGAAAAGCTATGCGCGCCGCCACTCGGTTAGCCCACCGGGCTTGTCTTCGAGCACGATGCCTTGCGCGAGCAAGGCAGCGCGGATTGCGTCGGCTTGCTTGAAGTCCTTCGCTTGCTTGGCTGCGATGCGCTCTGCTATCTTCATCTCAATCTGCTGGGATGACAGGCCCGCTGCATCGTTTCCGCTCGCCGACTGCAAGAATAATTGCGGATCACGATCCAGCAAACCCAACACGCCGCCGAGCGCCTTGAGTCGCGCGGCCGCTGCGGCATCACCGCGATTCACGTCAGCAGCCAACTCAAACAACACCGCCATCGCCAGCGGCGTGTTGAAGTCGTCGTCCATCGCCTCCTTAAAGCGGACGGCATGCGCAGAGCCGCTCCAGTCAACGGTTTTGGCAGAATATGCCTCAAGACCGGCACCCACCAATGGTTTCAGGGCGGTATATAAACGCGTTAACGACGCCTTGGCGTCATCCAGGTGCGCGTCCGAGTAGTTGAGCGAGCTGCGGTAGTGGGCGCGCAGGATAAAAAAACGCACCACTTCTGCGTCGTACTTTTTAAGCACCTCGCGGATGGTGAAGAAATTGCCCAATGACTTGGACATCTTCTCCTCATCCACACGCACGAAGCCGTTGTGCATGAAGGTGTTGACGAAGGCGCAGTTGTTGGCCCCTTCGCTCTGTGCGATTTCGTTCTCGTGATGGGGGAACTGCAAGTCCGCTCCGCCGCCGTGAATGTCGAAGGTATTGCCCAGTAGGTCGCTGGCCATTGCCGAGCATTCGATGTGCCAGCCTGGGCGGCCCGTGCCCCACTTTGACTCCCAGCGCGTGTCTGGCGGCTCGCTCTCTTTGGCGCTTTTCCACAGAACAAAGTCGAGCGGGTCGCGCTTGGTCGAGTTGACATCAACGCGTTCGCCCGCACGCAACTCGTCGAGCGATTTGCCCGAGAGCTTGCCGTAACCGGTGAAACCGCGCACGGCGTAGTTGACATCGCCATCTCCGGCTTTGTAGGCGAGGCCGTTGGATTCGAGCTTGCCGATCATCGACAGCATTTGCGGCACGTATTGCGTGGCGCGCGGCTCATGATCGGGCTTTTGCACGCCGAGCGCGGCCGCGTCTTCATCCATGAAGCCGATGAAGCGATTGGTCAATTGCGAAATCGTTTCACCATTTTCTACTGCGCGCCTGATGATCTTGTCGTCGATGTCGGTGATGTTGCGCACGTAGGTCACGTCGAATCCTGACGCGCGCAGCCAGCGTTGCACCATGTCAAATACCACCATCACGCGCGCGTGGCCGATGTGGCAGTAGTCGTAGACCGTCATGCCGCAGACGTACATGCCCACTTTGCCATGCGTAATCGGCACAAACTCGGTCTTGTCGCGTTTAAGCGTGTTGTAGATTTTCATGGAACCATTCCTGCAAATGTCACCCAAAACGGGGAACAGCAACGCCGCTCAACCCGCGCCTTCAGTTTCGCATGTGCACATGCAGGCAAACAGGCGTGCGGCAGACGGGCGGCATCTGTGTTGACGCGCTGGTGCGCGCCGCTCGCAGCACGTGGCAGAAATTGGAAAAACATGGGCAATTTCCCAAAGACTCGCGCAAAAATGGGTAAAATCATGGGCTTAGATGCTGCATCGCGGGCGCAACATTAAGGGTTGATGCTTCCCCTCGGACCCGTTATTTTTACCCTGCTTTGTCCACTGCCCGTCTCCTCACGGCTTTGCTGCGAAGACTCCACCTGCGGAACAACAAATTTTGAGTTTATCACGATGAATTTACTGAACTTATGCACATGGCGCAGCCGCGTGGCGGTCACGGCGTTGCTTTGCCTGACCGCCTTTGCGGTGCCGGCACAGACGGACGAAATCGCCAATATCGGCAAACTCTTGCGCGGCGGCCAGCTCGATCAGGCACTGCAAAAAGTGGATGCCTACCTCGCCAGCAAGCCGCGTGACGCACAGGGCCGCTTTCTGAAGGGCCTGGTACTCACCGAACAGAACAAGACTGCCGAAGCCGTCGGCATTTTCACCAAGCTGACCGAAGACTTCCCCGAGTTGCCTGAGCCTTACAACAATCTCGCAGTGCTCTATGCGGGTCAGGGCCAGTACGAAAAAGCGCGCCAGTCGCTGGAAATGGCGATTCGCACCCACCCTTCTTATGCGACGGCTCATGAAAACCTTGGCGATGTGTATGCCAAGCTCGCCAGCCAGGCCTACGACAAGGCACTGCAACTCGACAACAACAACCCTGCCGCGCAGAACAAACTGGCGATGGCGAAAGAATTGATCGGCAGCGGTACTACGCGTGCGCGTGCGCAGGCTGCACAATCGACACCGGCAGCGCAGGCTGCCGTCAAACCCCTGCCAGGTACACCACCGGCGCAGGTAGCGGCTGCCGCACCCGCAGCGCCCGCCGCCACACCTGCTGGCAAGCCTGGTGCAACTCCTGCTGCTGCCGCGTCACCCGCGGCGGCGAGCGCGGCAAAAGGGAGCGCTGACGAAGCCGAGATTCTCGCCGCCGTCAACGCGTGGGCAGCAGCATGGGCCAAACAGGATGTCAAAGGCTATCTGGCCGCCTACGGCAAAGAATTCAAGGTGCCCGGCGGCAAATCGCGTGCCTCGTGGGAAGCAGAGCGCAAACAACGCATCGAGGCACCGAAGAAGATTGAAGTCAAGGTGGACTCCGCTGCAGCCAAAATTGACGGCAGCAACGCGACGGTCAAGTTCCGTCAGCACTACAAGTCCAACATCGTAACCGCCAGCAGCAGCAAGACCCTGGTCATGAGCAAGGCTGGCGGCACCTGGCAGATTGTTGATGAGAAAAGCGGAAGCTAAGGCATTGCAAGCGGATCTGAGCGAATGGCGTGGTACGCGCCGCGATTTGCACAACACCTTGCATCACATATTGCACCAGATGGACATCACGCATTGGAGGAGCAGTTCGCGGCGGATTGGCAATCTGTTTCGCGACGCCGGCCGCGTTGCAGCGATGGCCGCACTGGCCGGTTTTGCTCTAGCGGGTTCAGTGCCGGCTAGTGCCGCACCGGCTGCCGCGCCGGTCACCAGCGCTACGGCCAACGGTGGCAAGTCGTCCACCGAAGAAATCGAAAACGCGCTCGCGAGCATCTTCAAATCCATCGAAGGTGCGAGGTTTGACGAGGCGCTGGTCAAGACCGAAGCACTGATCAATACGCGCCCAAACTATCGCCTCGCCCATCTCATCAAGGGTGATTTGCTGATGGCGCACGCGCGGCCGGTACGCACCATGGGTGCGGCGCCCAATGCGCCGCAGGAGCGCGTCAAGGACTTGCGTGAAGAGGCAATTGCGCGTCTCAGGGGTTATCGGGAGCGCCCGCCCAAAGACCAAATTCCGCGCTATTTGCTCCAGCTGCGGCCCGACCAGAAACACGCGGTGGTAGTCGATACGAAAAAGTCGCGCCTTTACGTTTATGAAAACGTCAATGGCCAGCCGCGCTTCGTCGCCGACTACTACATGAGCCATGGCAAACTGGGTATCGACAAGCTTAAAGAAGGCGACCAGAAAACGCCTATCGGCGTGTACCACGTCACGGCGGCATTGCCGAAAGAAAAACTCGCCGATCGCTACGGCGATGGGGCATTCCCGATCAATTACCCCAACGATTGGGACCGCCGTCTTGGCCGCAGTGGCTCCGGCATCTGGCTGCACGGCACCGGATCGGAGACCTTCTCGCGTGGGCCGCGCTCTTCCGACGGTTGCGTCACGCTCACCAATGCTGACCTCGCCAGCCTGCGCCCATTGATTCAGGTTGGCCTCACACCAGTCATCATCAGCGATGAAGTCGAGTGGCTGTCGCGCGATAGCTGGAGCTCTGAACGGGACTCCCTCAATAAAGCGATCGAGCAATGGCGGCGTGATTGGGAAAGCCTCAACACCGACGCTTACCTCACCCACTACGACAAACAGTTTGACGGCGACGGCATGAACCTGCGCCAGTGGAGCGAGCGCAAGCGCCAGGTCAATGCCGGCAAGTCGTGGATCAAGCTCTCGCTGGCCAACATCAGCATGTTCCGCAACCCGGGAAAAAATGAATTGGTCGTGGTGACTTTCGACCAGGACTACAAATCGAGCAACCTCAACGGCACGATGAAAAAGCGCATGTACTGGATCAAGGACGGCACGCGCTGGAAGATCGTTGACGAAGGCTCGGCCTGATAACAGATTTATTCAAGGAGCTTCCCCATGAAATCGCGTTTGCTCGCGCTGTGTTTTGCCTCTGCATTCACTACGGTGTCCACCCTTGTTGCCACCCCGTTGGCATTGGCGCAGACGGTCGAAATCAAGACCTCGATGGGCACCATCACGGCCGAGTTGTATGCCGACAAGGCCCCCAAGACCGTGGCCAATTTCGTGCAATACGTCAAGGCTGGTTTTTTCAACGGCACTATTTTTCACCGCGTGATTCCTGACTTCATGATTCAGGGCGGCGGCTTCACACCCGACATGAAGCAAAAGGACACGCGCCTGGCGATCCAACACGAAGGCCGCGAGTCGATGGCCAAAGGCGGCAAGAACGACATCGGCACCCTGGCGATGGCACGTACCGGCGACCCACACTCGGCCACCGCCCAATTTTTCATCAACGTCAAAGACAACGACTTCCTCAATCCGACGGTGATTCCACCGGGCGACCCGGTGCCGCGGTTTGAATATCAGGGCCGCGTGTATGAAAATGTGCCGCGCGCCAATCTCGTCAATTCGCCGCAGCTGTGGGGCTATACCGTGTTCGGCAAAGTCACCAAAGGCATGGATATTGTCGAGAAAATCAAAGTTGTGCCGACCCGCGATGCAGGTGGCAATCAGAACGTGCCGGTCACGGCAGTGATGATCGAGAGCATCAAGCTGCTCGACACGGCTGCGGCCAAGTAGTTCGCTCGCTGGTCTCCCCTTGCTCGCGGCGCAGCCAGCCAATTGAACTGATTTACGCGCAGCAGCACTCAAGCATTCCCCCCACTCCACCCATTCTGCGGAAACATGGCCATGACACAAGTCCTTCTCAGCACCAACCACGGCGACATCACGATTGAACTCGACGCCGCCAAGGCACCCAAGACCGTTGAAAATTTTCTGCAATACGTCAACGACGGCCACTACACCAACACCGTGTTTCATCGTGTGATCCCCGGCTTCATGGTGCAGGGTGGCGGCTTTGAGCCTGGCATGAAACAAAAGCCGGCGCGCGCACCAATCGACAACGAAGCCGTCAACGGCCTCAAGAACAACAAGTACACCCTCGCGATGGCACGCACCAATGATCCGCACTCGGCAAGCGCACAGTTTTTCATCAACGCCAAGGACAACGATTTTCTCAACTTCACCAGCCCGAATGGCGCCGGCTGGGGCTACTGCGTGTTCGGCAAGGTGGTGGCCGGCACCGAGGTGGTGGACAAAATTGAAAGCGTGAAGACCGGGCGCACCGGTGGTCACGCCGATGTGCCGGTCGAAGATGTGGTGATTCAGAAAGCCGTCGCGCTGTAAGCCCCGGTCACGTTGCCGCACGTCTGGGCTGCACGGCACGGACGCGTCAGCCTGAGCGCACATGGCCGCCTATTTCATTTCCGATCTGCATCTGACGGCTGCACGCGAGGCGGTCAATCAGGCGTTCATTGCGTTCACCCGCAACGTGCCGGAAGCGGGTGACGCGCTCTATGTGCTCGGCGACCTGTTCGACTACTGGGCGGGTGATGACGATGCGGACGCCCCTCTGCACCGCGCCGTCGCGGACGCATTCAAGCGCACGGCATCACGCGGCGTCGCGCTCTATTTTTTGCCCGGCAATCGCGATTTTCTGATTGGCGATGGGTTTTGCGACGCCGCGCGGCTGACACAGCTCGTGGACAATTTCGCCTTCGACCTGCACGGCGCGCGCACCGTGCTGCTGCACGGCGACACGCTCTGCACGGATGATCGCGCCTACCAGCAGTTTCGCGCCAAGGTGCGCACACGCGAATGGCGCGACACTTTTCTCGCACGCCCCTTGCCAGAGCGGCGTGCGGAGATTGAAAAGCTGCGCGCCCAGAGCGAGTCCGGAAAAGCCGTCAAGCCCGACGCGATCATGGATGTCAATGCCGGCACAGTCCAACATCTGTTCCGGGAGTCAGGCGCCACGCGCATGATCCACGGCCACACCCATCGCCCCGCTGCGCACGACTATCTGATGTTTGGCCGCACCTGCACACGCTGGGTGCTGCCGGCCTGGGATCAGCGTGCCGGGTTTCTGCGGGTGGACGAGCGCGATGACGTGCTGACCTATCTCGATGCATAGCAGCGCCGCGAGATCGCCGCGCCCGCTTCAACCGGCTACCTCTTTCTTTTTCGCGCAGATTGTCCAGCGCGAACACCAATAAGCGCTCAAGCAGCGGCACTTGCAGATTACCCACCCCCAATTTTCTCAACGGAGATTTTCATGACCATTCAAACCATCGGCATCATCGGTGCCGGCCTCATGGGCAACGGCATTGCACAAGCTTGCGCGACCAACGGTCTCAAAGTCATCATGCTCGACATCAACGATGCCGCGATTGAGCGCGGTATCAAGACCGTGTCCGGCAGTCTCGACCGCTTGATCAAAAAAGAAAAGATGACCGAAGCGCAAAAGGCCGAGGCCATCGGCGCCATTCGCGGTACGACCAGCATGCAGGATCTGGCGGCAGCCGATTTCATCATCGAAGCCGCCACCGAAAACCTCGGCCTAAAACGCAAAATTCTGAAGGACGTAGACGCGGTCGCGCGCCCCGGCGTCATCATCGCCAGCAACACCTCGTCGATTTCGATTACGCAGCTCGCAGCCGCCACTTCGCGGCCGGCAGCATTCATCGGCATGCACTTCTTCAACCCGGTGCCGATGATGGCGCTGGTCGAAATCATCCGCGCGGTACAGACCAGCGACGCCACTTTCAACGCGACCGCAGATCTCGCCAAACGCGTCGGCAAGGCGCCGATCTGCGTGAAGAACGCGCCGGGTTTCGTGGTCAACCGCATCCTCTGCCCGATGATCAACGAAGCCATCTTTGTGCTCGCCGAAGGCCTCGCCACGGCGGAAGACATCGACAACGGCATGAAGCTCGGCACCAACCAGCCGATCGGCCCGCTGGCGCTCGCCGACATGATCGGTCTGGACACCATGCTGTCGGTGATGAATGTGTTTTACGAAGGCTTCAACGATTCCAAGTACCGCCCTGCGCCCCTGCTCAAGGAAATGGTGGCGGCCGGTTATCTCGGGCGCAAGACCGGCAAAGGCTTTTACAGTTATTGACCGGCCTGAAACTGTTGCTACACGCGCATCCTGGCGATGATGCCTCCGGGAAGCGCTTGCACCAATACTCTTGGGCCGGTACCCGGATTAACCATCCGTGTCATGCGCCCAAGCCACTCGCCAGATCGGCCTGAATGTCCTTGATGCTCTCCAGTCCGACCGACACGCGCAGCATGCCTTCGCTAATCCCCGCCGCCTGACGCGCCTCGGGGCTGATGCGCCCGTGCGTGGTGCTGGCTGGGTGGGTGATGGTGCTTTTCGTGTCGCCAACATTGGCGGTGATCGAAATCACTTTGGTACCATCAACCACGCGCCAGGCCGCTTCGCGCGCTGCGGCACCTTCACCCTTGACCACGAACGAGACTACGGCACCGCCGAGAAACTCGCCGCTGGCGGACTGCTGTTTTTTCGCCAACGCATATTGCGGATGCGATTCGAGGCCAGGATAGAGCACACGCGCCACTGCCGGATGCTGCTCCAACCAGCGCGCCAGTTGCAGTGCGCGCTTCGACTGTGCCTCCATACGGATCGACAGGGTCTCCATTCCCTTCAGCGCCACCCAGGCGTTGAAGGGACTCATCGACGGCCCGGCAGTGCGCAGGAAGCCGTAGATCTCGCCCATCACCAATGCCTTGGAACCAACGATGGCCCCGCCGACAATGCGGCCCTGGCCATCAAGAAATTTAGTGGCCGAGTGAATCACCAGATCGGCACCAAACTCGGCGGGCCGTTGAATCGCCGGTGAGCAAAAGCAGTTGTCCACGACGAACAGCGCACCAGCCTCGACCGCAACCGCCTTGAGCGCGGTGAGGTCTGAAACTTCCATGGTCGGATTGGCCGGTGTCTCGACGAACAACATTTTGGTATTGGGCTTCACTGCCGCCTGCCACGCCGCAGCATCCGTCGCAGATACAAATGATGTCTCAACACCAAAGCGCCGCAGGTTTTTGTCGAACAGCGTGATCACACTGCCAAACACACTGTGCGAGCAGATCACGTGATCGCCCGTCTTGAGCAGCGCCATCGCGGCGGTCAGCACGGCCGACATGCCTGAACTGGTGGCGACGCAACTCTCCATCCCTTCGAGTGCAGCGAGACGCTCCTGAAACATCGTCACCGTGGGATTGGTGAAGCGTGAGTAGACGTTGCCGTCGAGCGTGCCGGCAAACCGTTGCGCTGCGACCGACGCACTCTCGTGCACAAAACTGGAAGTCAGGAACAGCGCTTCCGAGTTTTCGTTCAAGTCGCTGCGGCGCTGGCCCGCGCGCACTGCGCGGGTGTCAAAGTCAAATTCATATTCCATGTGTTTGCCCAATAAAAAGCCCGCTTTAGCGTGGATGGCTAGAAGCGGGCGTTGACTTGATCCGCTTTAGCCGCATTTATTGGAAGCGATTTTCATCCCCTCCTGCGCCCGCAAGCTGTTTCTCAAATCGGCGCAGTAAAACTATAGCACAAACCGCATTGAATCACCAAGAATGGCTCTGATAGCCATTCTCCTGGCCTCACCAAAGCATCGCTGTAATCAGGCCACGGCCAGATTCAAGCCCATCTGTTGCTCATCGTCATCGCTGCCGCTGTCACGATGTTGGTCACGCGCAGTCTCGATGTCCGACAAATATTCGCGGGTCACATCGCCCGTGATGTAGTTGCCGGAGAAGCACGAGGTCTCGAAATGGGTGAGCTTGGGATTGAGATCACGCACGGCGCGCTCAAGGGCATCGAGATCTTGATAGATCAATTCGTCTGCGCCAATTTCAGCAGCGATCTCGGCTTCTGTCTTGTCGCTGGCGATCAACTCGTGGCGCGTCGGCATGTCGATCCCGTAGACGTTGGCGTAACGCACCGGCGGTGCGCTGGAGGCGAAAAACACCTTCGCCGCGCCCGCTTCGCGCGCCATGTTCACAATCTCGCGGCTGGTGGTACCGCGCACGATGGAGTCATCCACGATCAGCACATTCTTGCCCTTGAACTCGACGCCGATGGCGTTGAGTTTTTGGCGCACCGACTTCTTGCGCACCGCCTGGCCCGGCATGATGAAGGTGCGACCGATGTAGCGATTCTTGATAAAGCCTTCGCGGTAGTCGAGCTTGAGTTTCATCGCCAATTGCATTGCCGAGGGGCGCGATGAATCCGGGATCGGCATCACTACATCAATCTTGGGCGTGAGGCCAAGTGCGTCAATTTTCTCCGCGAGAAACTCGCCGAGCTTGAGACGCGCGGCATATACCGAGACGCCATCCATCTGCGAGTCGGGCCGTGCCAGATAAACGTATTCGAAAATGCAGGGGTTGAGCGAGGTCTTCTTGGCACATTGCTGGGCCGAGAAATTGCCATCGAGATCAATGTAGACCGCTTCGCCCGGCTCGATGTCGCGCACGAATTCAAACCCCAGGCCTTCGAGCGCAACCGACTCTGAGGCCACCATGTAATCGATCCGCCCATCGTGTTCCCAGCGGCCCAGACACAGCGGGCGGATGCCGAACGGATCACGGAACGCGAGCAGACCATAGCCGGCAATCATCGCCACCACTGCATACGCACCGCGCACCCGCTCATGTACCCGTGAGACCGATTGAAAAATCGCGGCGGTATCAAGCCGGAAATTGCGCGTGTGCTTTTCCATCTCATGCGCCAGCACGTTGAGCAGCACTTCGGAATCTGAATCGGTATTGATGTGGCGCAGATCCTGGCGAAACATGTCCTGCGTCAGCGCCGCGGTGTTGGTCAGATTACCGTTATGCACCAGCGTGATGCCGAATGGCGAATTGACGTAAAACGGCTGGGCCAGCGCGGGATTGTTGGACGAGCCTGCGGTCGGGTAGCGGCAATGCGCGAGGCCCATGGTGCCGGGCAGGTCGCGCATGTTGCGGGTGCGGAACACATCGCGCACCAGGCCCATGCCCTTGTGCATGTAGAAGGTCTTGTTGTCTGCGGTGGCAATGCCTGCCGCATCCTGGCCGCGATGCTGCAACAGCAACAGCCCGTCGTAGAGCAACTGGTTGACCGGATGTTGGGAGACGACGCCGACGATTCCGCACATGGTGCGCTCTTTCAGGCCTGGAACTCGGGCCGGGGTGGGTACCTGGGGCTAGGCCGCCGTTTGCACAGAGAGTGCGCATGAGCGGCCAATCGCGTAAGTCAGAATTTTACCTTGCTGGCTATCTCAACCGGCAAAAATGGCAGCAGCGTGTTGACCGCCGTCTCGGCGAGAGGACTCAACAAGGCGTCCTTCCACACATCCATTTGCGGCAAGCGCGTCATCCCGCCGACCATCACCAGCGCGATCACGATGACGAAGCCGCGTGCAAGACCAAACAGGCCGCCGAGGCCACGGTCGGCCAGGTCCAGACCGGCTGCGGAAATCGCGCGCAGGATGCCCCAGTTGACCAAGGCCATGACCAGCGCACCGCCCAGCAGCAGCAGCAAGAATGCAACGATGACACGCAGGATCGGCAATCCGATCACCGACGGCAGCAAGGCCGCAGCCTCGTTGGCAAACAGGCTTGCGACAACGAAGGCTGCGATCCAGCCGATCAGGGAGAGTATCTCGCGCACCAAGCCACGCAGCACCGACACGACGATCGAGATCAGCAGGATGGTGAGGACGGCGTAGTCAAAGACAGTCATGCGGCATCCACCGGATCAGCGTGCGGTGAAGCGGTCGTCAGTCACGCCTGGCTGCGCGGCCAAAATTGCATCGGCAACCGAACCAGCCAGCATCAGCGCGGCACCACGTTAGCGTTGGCAAATCCCAATCCGCGAACCTGCTCACGCGCCGCGTCGGCAGCCTCACGCGCAGCAAAAGGGCCGGCGCGCACACGGGTGCGTTCGCCATCTTTGGTGTCAAGTTTCTCGGTGTAGGTCTTGATGCCGGCAGCACTCAGTTTGTCGCGTACTTCCTTGACTTTGTCTTCCGCAGCGAAGGCACCGACCTGCACCGCGAAGGCACCTTCGGCTGCTGGACCCTTGGCCGCTTTACCTTCGTTGCTAGCGGCAGCCTGCGCATTCAGAATTGCCGCGGCGCGCTTTTCTTCCGCGAGGTCTTTGGCGCTGCGTACATCAGCGGCCTTGGCGGCGGCTACTGCTTTGGCTTCGGTTTTGGCATCCGCCTTGGTGTCCGCCTTGGTGTCCGCCTTCACGTCAGCTTTCACGTCGGCCTTGACGTCGCCCTTCGCCGGGGATTTCGCATCCGGTTTCACACCGGCTGTTGCGGCAGCGGCCGCATCGCTCTTGCCATCGCTATTGGTGCTGCTGGTGCCGGCTTTTGCGTCGGCGGCAGGTGCTGTGGTGCCGTCCGGCACCGCCTTGCTACCCGCTGGCACAGCCTTGCCATCAACCGGCGCATTGAGCGCGCCTGGGCCCTTGGTGACCAGCGCATCCTTGTTGGGAATCTGGATCGAGATGTCGGCGTCGAGCGGCTTTTTCTCGGCGTCGAACACCATCGGCAACACGATGACAGCCACCAGTGCCAGCGCAATTGCGCCGATCAGGCGGCGGCGCGCGCGGCGTTTGAGAGTGGAATCGTCTGCTTCAGCGGGAGTCGCCATGCGGTGCGGGGGCTTTCAAAACCTGCATTACGTCGGTGACCGTGAGGAAGGAGCCGAACACCAAAATTCTATCACCCTCCCCTGCGCGGCTGCGTGCGGCGCGATACGCCGTCGAAGGACTGTCGTGCAGCGTGCGCTCACCTTTGACCCCGGCACGCTGCAGGATGTCAGCCAGATCAGCGGCACTGGCACCGCGCGGGCCGGGCAATGACGCGAGTTGCCATGTATCGATCTTGCCGTCTAGCAGTTTCACCACCGCGGTGATGTCCTTGTCGGCCAGCATGCCGAACACAGCGTGAGTGTACGGCGCAAAACCGATGTTGGACAAATTCTCGGCCAGCACCCCGGCGGCATGCGGGTTGTGCGCGACATCGAGAATCACCTGCGGCTTGCCCGGCAGCATCTGAAAACGCCCCGGCCACTCAACGTTGAGCAGGCCTTCGCGAATCGCCTGCATCGACACCGGCAGGCGCACGCGCAGTGTCTCCAGCGCAGCAAGCGCGGCCGACGCGTTGAGCAATTGATTGGCGCCGCGCAATGCGGGATACGGCAGGCCATTGCGTGTGACCGGCTCTGCGCCTTCGAGTTTGAACCAGAATTTCCACTGCGTGCCATTGACACCACCTGCACCGGCATAGCCAAATTCATGACCCACCCTGAGAAGAGTGGCTCCCAGAGCGGCTGACAGCGCAGTGACCGTGTGCGGCGGGCGCGGCTCGGAGACGACGGCTGGTTTGCCGGCGCGAAAAATATGCGCCTTCTCCCAGCCAATTTTTTCGCGCGTGTCACCGAGATAGGCCTGATGATCAAGATCGACACTGGTCAAGATCGCGCAATCGGCATCGATGATGTTGACCGCATCGAGACGCCCGCCCAAACCCACTTCGAGGACCACGCAATCCAGTCCGGTGTTGGAAAACACCACGAATGCGGCCAGCGTGGTGAACTCAAAATAAGTCAGCGCAACATCTCCCGCCGCCGCGCGCGCCGCTTCGACCCGCTCAAACGCGTTGCACAGTTCGGCGTCCGCCACATCCGCACCATCGATACGAATGCGCTCATTGAAGGTGAGCAAATGCGGCGATGTGTAGACCCCGGTGCGATAGCGCGCCGCGCGCAGGATTGATTCGAGCATGGCGCAGGTCGAGCCTTTGCCGTTGGTGCCGGCTACGGTGATGACGGGGCAATCAAAGCGAATGTCAAGCGTGCGCGCCACCTGACTCACACGTTCAAGGCCCATCTCGATGGTAGCCGGATGCAGGGACTCGATAAAGCCGAGCCAGTCTGCGAGACCGCGTGCGACCGTCATTCGCCGCGCTTCGCCGCCGCTTTGTGTTCCATCGCGCGATGTCCGATATCGCGGCGAAACTGCATGCCGTCAAAGTGGATGCGCTCGAGCGCATCGTAGGCGTTGCGCTGTGCGACCTTGACGCTGTCGCCGATGGCAGTGACGCACAGCACGCGGCCACCGCTGGTGACGGTGGCGTCGCCCTCACGCACGGTGCCTCCATGAAAGACCTTGGATTCACTCGCCTTGTCGTCAGCACCGACTGAGGCTTTGGAAGCCACGGTGCCGCTGGTCACCGCCGTCGTGGCAGCCAATTTAGGGAGGCCGGTGATCACATCCCCCTTGCGTGGCGTCTCGGGATAATTGTGCGCGGCCATCACCACGCCGAGCGCGGTGCGGCGATCCCATTCGGCTTCGATGCCATCGAGCGTGCCGGCCACGGCATGCTCGAAGATGCCAAGCAGATCGCTCTTGAGCCGCATCATGATCGGCTGCGTTTCCGGGTCGCCCATGCGGCAGTTGAACTCCAGCGTCTGGGCGTGGCCCGCCGCGTCGATCATCAAGCCTGCATACAGAAAACCAGTAAAGAGAATGCCGTCTTTCGCCATGCCCTGCACCGTGGGCATGATGATGTGGCGCATCACTTCGGCGTGAATTTTTGGGGTCACCACCGGGGCGGGCGAATACGCACCCATGCCGCCGGTGTTTGGGCCAGCGTCGCCATCCTGCAGGCGCTTGTGATCCTGGCTGGTCGCGAGCGGCAACACATGCTGGCCATCGACCATGACGATGAAGCTTGCTTCTTCACCAGCGAGAAACTCTTCGATCACGACTCTCGCGCCGGCGTCACCCAGTTTGTTGCCGGTGAGCATCATGTCGATGGCCGCGTGAGCGTCAGCCAGCGTCATCGCCACCACCACGCCCTTGCCTGCTGCCAAGCCATCCGCCTTGATCACAATCGGCGCGCCCTGATTGTCGACATAGGCGTGCGCGGCAGTCGCATCGCTGAAGGTCTGATACCCCGCAGTGGGAATGCCGTGGCGCTGCATAAATGCCTTGGCAAAATCCTTCGAACTCTCCAGCTGCGCCGCCGCCTTGGTAGGGCCAAAAATCTTCAGCCCGCGCAAACGGAACACGTCAACAATGCCTGCTGCGAGTGGCGCTTCTGGCCCCACTACGGTGAGATGAATATGTTCCTTCGCAGCGAAATCGGCCAGCGCGTGAATATCGGTGATCGCGAGGTTTTCGAGATTCGGTTCGAGCGATGTGCCACCATTGCCGGGCGCCACGTAAACCATCTGCACGCGTGGCGATTGCGCCAGCTTCCAGGCCAGCGCGTGTTCACGGCCGCCTGATCCGACTACCAATAATTTCATGCTGTCAATTCAATGTGGGAGCGCCCTTGGGCGCGAATCTCATGTTGCCGATGCCGCGAGGCGCTGCGCGCGTTTCTAATCGGTCAACACAGCAGTCGTGTACACCTCCTGCACGTCATCGCAATCCTCAATGGCGTCCAGCAGTTTTTGCATCTTCACCGACTCGTCTGCATCAAGCTCGGTGGCGCTGAGCGCCTTCATGGTGACTTCGGCCATCGCCGGTTTCAGCCCCGCCTTCTCCAGGCCATTTTTCACGGCCTCGAAATCGCCAGGGCCGCACACCACTTCAATCGAGCCATCGTCATTGGCAATCACGTCTTCAGCACCGGCTTCGAGGGCGGCTTCCATCACCATGTCTTCGGACAAACCGGGCGCGAACAAAAACTGCCCGCAATGCTTGAACATGAACGCGACCGAGCCATCGGTGCCGAGATTGCCGCCATATTTCGAAAACGCGTGGCGCACTTCCGCCACCGTGCGGGTGCGGTTGTCGGTCATGCAATCAACCATCACCGCCGCGCCACCGGTGCCATAACCCTCATAGCGGATTTCTTCGTAATTCGCGCCATCGAGCTCGCCGGCACCCCGCTTGATCGCGCGCTCTACCGTGTCTTTGGGCATGTTCGCACCCGACGCTTTATCGACCGCAAGACGCAAGCGCGGGTTCATGCTCATGTCGCTGCCACCCATGCGTGAGGCAACCGTGATCTCCTTGATCAGGCGCGTGAAAATCTTGCCGCGCTTCTCATCCTGCCGCCCTTTGCGGTGCTGAATGTTGGCCCATTTCGAATGACCTGCCATCGGTTTCCCCTACAATTCCCGTGCTTCATTGAAGCCGCGATTTTACCTTTTGCCGGAGCATCACCGTGCCTGATCCACTGCTGATTGCCAAGAACGACTCTGCCGAACTCGCGCTACTGCCTGCTCTTGCCAACCGCCACGGCCTCATTACCGGCGCCACCGGTACCGGCAAGACGGTGACGCTGCAAAAACTTGCAGAGAGCTTTTCGGCGATCGGCGTGCCGGTGTTCATGGCCGACATCAAGGGCGACCTGACCGGCATTGCCAGCGCCGGCAGGATGGCGGGCAAAGTCAAGGAGCGCCTCGACGCGCTCAAACTGAACGAACCCAAATGGACCGGCTGCCCAGTCACGTTGTGGGATGTATTCGGCGCGCTGCCCACGGACAAGGGGGGAGGCAAGGGTCATCCCGTGCGGGCGACCATCTCCGACATGGGGCCGCTATTGCTGGCACGCATGCTCAACCTGAACGACACCCAGCAAGGCGTGCTGCAAATGGTGTTCAAGATTGCCGACGACAACGGTCTTTTGCTGCTCGACCTCAAAGACCTGCGTGCGATGTGCCAGCACGTGGGCGACAACGCCTCGACCTTCACCACCGAGTACGGCAATGTGTCGGCCGCGTCGATTGGCGCAATTCAGCGCGGCTTGCTGGCCATTGAACAGCAAGGTGCTGACCAGTTTTTCGGCGAGCCGATGCTCAACATCGACGACCTGATGCAGACCGACGGCACCGGTCGCGGCGTCATCAACGTGCTGGTGGCCGACAAGCTGCTCAACGCGCCCAAGCTCTACTCAACGTTTTTGCTGTGGCTGCTCTCCGAATTGTTCGAGCATCTGCCCGAAGCTGGTGATCTGGAGAAACCCAAGCTGGTGTTCTTCTTCGACGAAGCGCATCTGCTGTTCACCGACGCACCCAAACCTTTGTTGGAGAAGATCGAGCAAGTGGTGCGCCTGATCCGCAGCAAGGGCGTCGGCGTGTATTTCGTAACGCAAAGCCCGCTCGACGTGCCCGACACCGTGCTCGCGCAGTTGGGCAACCGCGTGCAGCACGCCCTGCGGGCGTTCACCCCGCGCGACCAAAAGGCGGTGAAGGCGGCCGCAGAGACCATGCGCGCCAACCCCAAGCTCGACGTTGCTGTGGCGATCACCGAACTCTCGGTTGGCGAGGCGCTGGTGTCCTTCCTCGACGAGAAGGGCCGGCCCTGCGTGGTCGAGCGTGCGTTCGTGGTGCCACCGGTGTCGCAGATCGGGCCGATCAGCGATGCCGCGCGCAGTGCACTGCTCGCCAATTCCATTGTCGCTGGGGTGTACGAGAAGACGGTTGATCGTGAATCGGCTTACGAAAAATTGAAAGGCCGCGCCGAAAACCGCCAGAGTGATGCCGCTACAACCGTTGGTACGAGCGGTTCACGGACAGATGGT
Source organism: Burkholderiales bacterium (assembly GCA_031430015.1). Lineage (GTDB taxonomy): Bacteria > Pseudomonadota > Gammaproteobacteria > Burkholderiales > JAEUOS01 > CANJDH01. Next base: position 35,149 of record JANPAR010000135.1, on the reverse strand, counting down.
GCCGCACAACCTGCTCCCACCAACGCTTCTGGTGACGCCGAGCCTGGATTTTTTGACAAGATTGGCGGCATGTTTGGCGGTGGCGGAAGCAGTGGTTCAGGCGCGGGCGCAGGTGGCCGCGCCTCGTCCAGGCGCGAGGGTATCGGCGAAGCCATGGCGAAATCGGCCGCGCGTGCGATTGGCTCGCAAGTGGGACGCGAGATTCTGCGCGGCGTGCTCGGCTCGATCATGGGGAGCAAGCGGCGCTGAACTCGCATCGCCGTTTAATCTGCCCTTTGCCGTGAGCGAAGCCGCCACGATTGCAGTTGCTGCGGGCGCACTGCCTGCAGCACCGCCCGCGCGCACCTATCTGCTGACCGGCCTCGCGCTCGGCGCCGGTGGTGCCGTGTTGTTCTCAACGCGCTCGATCCTGATCAAGCTTGCCTATGCGTATCAGGTCGATCCGATCACCTTCCTCACCTTGCGCATGGTGTTCTCGTTGCCGTTTTTTCTTGCGGCTGCGGTGTGGGCGCAGCGGCGCGGTGCTACGGGCGCGGCGGTTAGCCGCCGCGATGCCTGGCATATCGTGGGCTTGGGCCTGCTCGGCTACTACTTCGCCAGCTATGTTGATTTTGCCGGGCTGCAATTCATCTCAGCCTCGTTGTCGCGCCTGATCCAGTTTCTCAACCCGACGCTCACCATCGTCATCATGGCGCTGTTTTTCGCGCGCCGCATCGTCAAACGCGAAGTCGCGGCGATGGCGGTGTGCTATGCAGGCATTGCACTCTGCCTCATTCACGACGTGCGCGCCAGCGGCAACCTGGGCCTCACCGCACTTGGCTCCGCACTGTCGTTTCTCTCGGCGCTGTGCTATGCGGTCTATTTGATACTGAGCAACCGCCTGATCGCACGCATCGGCTCACTGCGCTTCACCGCCTACGCGATGACGGTGTCGTGCGTGGCGGTGATCGTGCACTTCCTGCTCACCCACCCGTTGAGCGCGCTTGACTTGCCGTGGCAGGTGCTGACCTACGGCGCCATCATGGCCTTGCTGTGTACGGTGTTGCCGGTGTTCATGGTGTCAGAAGCGAACCGGCGCATCGGCCCGGCGCAAGTCGGCATCCTCTCCTCGCTCGGCCCGGTGGCGACGCTGGCACTGGGCTTTATACTGCTGGCCGAATCAATCACCCTCGCCCAGGTGGCCGGCATGGCACTGGTACTCGGCGGCGTGTGGCTGCCGTCACGTAAGCCGCGCACTGTGACACTCGCTGCGGTGACACTCTCCACTGACTCGGCTGACACACACCTTGCGACTGGCCAATCCCCCTCTACCGCTTTACCCCCCTCTGATTTACCACCCCAACCTGCTGTGAAAGGCAACTAAACAATGGATCTCGGACTCAAAGGCAAGACCGCTCTCGTCTGCGCCGCCAGCAAAGGCCTCGGCAAAGGCTGCGCCGAAGCGCTCGCCGCCGAAGGTGTCAATCTCGTTATCACCGCGCGCGGTGTGGAAGCGCTTGAAGCGACCGCTGCCGAAATCCGCAAGGCGCATGGCGTGAAAGTCACCGCCGTAGCCGGTGACATCACCACGCCTGAAGGCCGCGCCGCAGCACTGGCCGCATTCCCCAAACCCGACATCCTGGTCAACAATGCGGGCGGCCCGCCACCCGGCGATTTTCGCGACTGGGATCGCGACACCTGGATCAGGGCGCTCGATGCCAACATGCTGACGCCGATTGAACTCATCAAGGCCACAGTGGACAGCATGATCGCCAACAAATTTGGCCGCATCGTCAACATCACCTCGGGCGCAGTGAAAGCGCCGATCCCTGAGCTGGGTCTGTCGAACGGCGCGCGCAGCGGCCTCACCGGCTTTGTGGCCGGCCTGTCGCGCTCGATTGCAAAACACAACGTAACGATCAATGGCTTGTTGCCCGGCCCGTTTGACACTGACCGCCTGCGCTCGAACATGGCATTCAACGCCAAGAAGGTGGGCAAGACCGCCGAAGCGCTGACTGCCGAGCGCATGGCAGCCAACCCGAGTGGCCGCTTCGGTACCGCCGAAGAATTTGGTGCGGCCTGTGCGTTTCTGTGCAGCGCGCACGCGGGCTTCATCACCGGGCAAAACTGGCTGCTTGACGGCGGCGTCTATCCGGGCACCTTTTAACGGCGGAGTTACAGACCTCGCGACACGCGGGCAGTTTTCGGCGCTCGCAAGGTCAGTCTCCACCGCCATTTCTCTGTCGCCAACACTACTCCCATGCAGCCACGCGAAACCATCGACCTGCTCGCCAAATGCGGCATCGTGCCCGTCATCCGTTACGACAACGCCGATGACGGCGCGCTCGCCATCGAGTGTGCGTTGCGCGCCGGGTTCCCGACGGTGGAGATCACGCTCACCATGCCCGACGCGGTCGAGCTGATCCGCGCGTTCACGCGCCGCGCCGAGAAACATCAGGTGATCGGTGCCGGTACGGTGTGGAATGAGAAGGATTGCGAACGCGTGCTCGACGCCGGTGCCGGCTACGTGGTGTCGCCAGGTCTGGTGCCGGGTCTGGGGCAAATCGTGCGTATGGGTAAGGCCGCCTATCTGCCCGGCGCCCTTACCCCTGCCGAAATAGCCGCCGCGCTGCGCGATGGCGCGGATGCCGTGAAAATTTTCCCCTGCTCCTCTGCAGGTTCCGGATTTCTCAAGGCGGTGCGCGCGGTATTTCCCGACACCCGCTTTTGTCCAACCGGTGTCGTGACCCGCGACAACATGGAGGAGTGGTTCAACGCCGGCGCCGCCTTCGTGGGCATCGGCAGCGCGCTGTTCTCGAAGGCGGCGATGCAGGCACGCGATCAAAACAAGCTGATCGAAGAAGCGCGCCTGCTGCTCGATGAACTGCGGCTGATCAGCCGCTAAACAGCGGGCGCGCTGCGCGGTGATGCATCCGCCCGTGCCGCATACCGTAGTGACCGATCCAGCCACCAGTGATCCACGCCTGACACCCGCCCCGCAACCCGCTGTGGTGGCGTTGGGCGAGCCGATGGTGGAATTCAACCAGACGCGTGACGGCCAGCCGCGGTATTTGCAAGGTTTCGGCGGCGACACCTCTAACGCCATCATTGCCTGCGCCCGCCAGGGTGTGCCGTGCGCCTATCTCACGCGCGTCGGCAATGACACCTTCGGGCACATGCTGCGCGACCTGTGGCACGCGGAGAGCGTTGGTACACAAGGCGTTCAGACCGATTCCGCTGCGCACACCGGGGTGTACTTCGTCACGCATGACACTGATGGAAAGAGCGGTCACACGTTTTCGTACTTGCGCAAAGACTCCGCTGCGAGCCGCATGACGCCGGATTTTCTGCCGCGCGAGATGATTGCGAATGCAAAATTTTTACATATCTCCGGCATCAGTCAGGCCATCTCCGCCTCGGCCTGCGCGACCGTGTTCGCCGCAATCGACATCGCGCGCAGCGCGGGGGTGCAAATCGCCTACGACACCAATTTGCGTCTGCGCCTGTGGGGCATCGACACCGCGCGCGCGGTCATCACGCGCACCATCGGGCTTGCCGATTACGTGCTGCCGAGTCTCGAAGACATGCAGCAGATTGCGCAACTTGACGAGCCAAATGCGATTATCGACTGGTGCTTTGTCCAAGGTGCACGCAACGTCGTGTTGAAGCTCGGCGGCGCTGGCTGCATTGCGGCCACGCGTGAAACACGCACGCGCATCGCCGGTCATCGGGTCAGTGCGGTCGATGCCACCGGTGCAGGCGATTGCTTTGACGGCGCGCTGCTCGCACGTCTGGTCGAGGGGGACGAATTGATCGCAGCCGCACGCTACGCCAACGCCGCCGCCGCGCTCACGACGACTGGGTTCGGCGCGGTTGCACCGCTGCCGTCGCGCGCGCAAGTGAAAGCGTTTCTCGCAGCGCACGGTGGAGCCGACGCTTGAACGCCGCCCTGATTGCCCTCGACTGGGGTACCAGCTCACTGCGCGCCTACGCCATCGCCGCCGACGGCAGCATGATCGGCATACGCAGCGAAGCCCTCGGCATCATGCAGGTCACCAATGGTGATTTTCATGCCGCCCTGCGCCAGTGCTGCGGCGACTGGCTTGACGCCGCGCCGCACGCCACGCTGATCGCGAGCGGCATGATCGGCAGCAAGCAGGGTTGGCTCGAAGCGCCGTATTGCGCCTGTCCGGCCGGTGCCGCCAGCATCGCGCGCGCCATGGTCAGGCTCAACATGAGCGATGGGCGCACGCTGCACATCGTGCCGGGTGTCTCGTTCACCGATCCCCGCTCGGGCGTGCCGGACGTGATGCGTGGCGAGGAAACGCAGATCATCGGCGCCTTGCCCACAACCGGTTCACATCTGGCCGTGCTGCCCGGCACCCACAGCAAGTGGGTATGGATTGAGAGTGGCGTCATCGCGCGCTTCTCAAGCTGGATGACCGGCGAGGTCTACGCCGCACTCAGCCAGCACACCATACTGGGCCGCTTGATGCAGGCAGACGCGCCGCACGACACCGCCGCCTTTGCGCGCGGCGTGCGCTACGGATTCGCCGCGCCCGCAGCACTGCTCCATCACATTTTCTCGGCGCGCACGCTTGGCTTGTTCGGCACGCTCGACGCTGCGGCACTGCCGTCCTACCTCTCGGGCATGTTGATCGGCGCGGAGATTGGCGGCGCATTGGCACAGGCGCAGGGTGCGGGTGGTACGGGTGGTACGGGTGATACGGATAGTACGAGTGGTGCGAGTGGTGCGAGCGGTACCGATGGCGGAGTCGCGGCCAACCATGCATCTACAACAATCACCTTGATTGGCAGCAGCGCCTTGACCGCGCGCTACGACACTGCATTGACACTCTGCGGCTTCACGTCGCAGCACGGGCCGGAGGATGCCGCGCGGCTTGGCTTGTGCGCCCTTGCAGCGGCAATCCGTTAGTGCCCTGAAACCATTGGCAGGAGCGCGTCTTGGCTGTGTGCTCGTCTACGGCAACGGCTTTTTCACCAACTGCTTTTCAAACGCGATATCGCTTTTGGTCTGACGCCGCACCATCTGTGGCCCTTGCGCGTTGACGAAGCGCACGAAGTCATCGAGCGGCAACACCTCACCCGCGCGCTGCATGCCACCATCCGCATGCAGGTGAAGGATGCATAAGCCATCGCCGGTGAGACTCATGCTGTAGCGCGCTCCGGGACAGCGCTGATTGAGGCGGGCTACCGCTGCCGTGGCACGGGTGGTACGGATGGCGCGCCTCTTGAGTGCGAAATGGAATGCGGGTTGGCGTGCGGATCAGGATGCGGGTTCGAATGCGATTGGTGTTCGAGTACAGCTGGCGAGCAGCGAAAGCCGAACGCCTGCCTGCCCTGACCGCCCCGCGTCAGACCTGCGTAACCGCGTCGGCCGGCAGGTCCTGCAGCAGCGCGAGCAAGCGTGCGAGGGTGGCGCGCATTTCGCGGCGGTCCACGATCATGTCGATGGCCCCCTTCTCCATCAGAAACTCGGCGCGCTGAAAACCTTCAGGCAGTTTTTCGCGCACGGTCTGCTCAATCACGCGCGGGCCGGCGAAGCCGATCAGCGCCTTCGGCTCCGCGATCACCACATCGCCCATGAAGGCGAAGCTCGCCGAAACACCGCCCATGGTGGGGTCGGTGAGGATGGAGATGAAGGGCAACTTTTTTGCGGTCAGCCGCGTCAGCGATGCAGTGGTCTTGGCCATCTGCATCAGTGACAGCAGGCCCTCCTGCATGCGCGCGCCGCCCGAGGCAGTAATGCAGATGAATGGCAGCTTTTGCTCGACTGCAGTCTGGACGCCGCGCACAAAGCGCTCGCCGACCACCGAGCCCATCGAGCCGCCCATGAAGTCGAATTCAAACGCCGCCACTACGACCGGCAACGTGAGGATGGCACCTTGCATGACAACGATGGCGTCGGTCTCATCGGTCGCTTCCATCGCCTCTTTGAGACGGTCCGGATATTTGCGGCTGTCCTTGAACTTGAGAGTGTCCACCGGCCTGACTTCAGAGCCGATCTCGAAGCGGCCTTCGCCGTCAAGCAGCGAGTCGAGGCGCGCGCGCGCACCGATGCGCAGGTGGTAGGTGCATTTTGGACACACCAGCGCGTTGTTCGACAGATCGGTGGAATACAGCGTCGCCTCGCACGAAGGGCATTTGACCCACAAGCCTTCGGGCACACTTTTTTTCGGGCCACCGCCAGCGCGGTTGATTTTGGGTGGCAGCAGCTTCTCGATCCAGCTCATGTTGATCTCCTCACCGCACTGCGCAAGTTATCCTTGGTGCAATCCCGCAACCTATCACCGCACCCGCAAACGCCATCTCAATCCCGCTCCACCCCAAGCTTCCCGTCACGCTGCAACTACTTCGTCTATCGCGCTGCGAATACCCGTCATGAACGTTTTGACGTTCTTGATCTCATCACCCGGCTTGGACGCTTCCATTTCCTGGATGATGCGGCTGCCGATGACGACTGCGTCGGCGACCGCTGCCACCGCCTTTGCGGTCGCGGCGTCCCGAATGCCAAAGCCCACCCCCACTGGAATATTCGCCTTCGACTTGATATGTGGAATGCGCCGCGCCACTTCGGTAGTATCGAGCGTGGCTGCTCCGGTGACGCCCTTGAGCGACACGTAATAAATGTAGCCGGAAGCGGCACGCGCCACTGCGTCAATACGCGCATCGGTCGATGTCGGCGCGAGCAGGAAGATCGGGTCCAGTCCATTGCCTCGCATGGCCTTGGCAAAGTCTTCGCACTCTTCCGGTGGGTAGTCGACCACCAGCACCCCGTCCACGCCCGCGGCCTTGGCAGCAGCCGCGAATGCGTCGAGACCCATGTGTTCAATGGGATTGGCGTAGCCCATCAGGACAACCGGTGTGGCGCTATCGGTCTTGCGAAACTCGGCGACCATCGCCAGTACGTCGCGCAGACCGACGCCAAATTTGAGAGCGCGCTCCGAGGCGCGCTGGATCACCGGGCCGTCTGCCATCGGGTCGGAAAATGGCACACCCAACTCAATCACATCCGAGCCGGTGGCGACGAGGGCGTGCATCAGGGGCACGGTGATCGCAGGCGTCGGGTCGCCCGCACAAATGTAGGGGATCAGGGCCTTGCGGCCCTTGGCCGCGCCTGCGGCGAGTACAGCTTTGATGCGTGACATGGATTCCTTGACTGGCGGGACTGGCGGTGCCATCGTTGCCGGCAGTGGGTGGGGACGGGTCAGAGCGTGAGACCGGATTTTTCGGCAACGGTGTGCATGTCCTTGTCGCCACGTCCCGACAGATTGACCAGCAGCACCTTGTCCTTACCCATTGTGGGAGCCATCTTCATCGCGTGCGCGACGGCATGCGACGATTCCAATGCCGGGATGATGCCTTCAATGCGGCACAGCTTGTGGAAGGCCGCCAGCGCCTCATCGTCATTGATCGCAATGTACTCAGCGCGGCCAAGGTCCTTGAGCCACGCGTGCTCCGGGCCGACACCAGGATAGTCGAGGCCCGCTGAGATCGAATGCGTCTCGATAATCTGCCCGTTTGCATCCTGCAACAGATAGGTGCGATTGCCGTGCAGCACGCCTGGCGACCCCGCTGACAGCGAAGCGGCATGCTTGCCCGAGGCGATGCCTGAGCCGCCAGCTTCGACCCCGATCAGACGCACGTTCTGATGATTGATATAAGGGTAGAAAATACCCATTGCGTTCGATCCGCCACCAACGCAAGCAAGCACGGCATCGGGCTGGCGCGCGATCATTTCCGGCATCTGCCACAGGCACTCCTTGCCGACCACCGAGTTGAAATCACGCACCATCATCGGATAAGGATGCGGGCCGGCCACCGTGCCGATAATGTAGAAAGTGTTTTCGACATTGCTGACCCAGTCGCGCATCGCTTCGTTGAGCGCGTCCTTGAGAGTCTTGGAGCCGCTCTCGACCGGCACCACGGTCGCGCCGAGCAGCTTCATGCGGTAGACGTTTTGCGCCTGGCGCTTGATGTCCTCAGACCCCATGTAAACCACACATTCGAGGCCGAAGCGCGCTGCCATCGTTGCCGTTGCCACGCCATGCTGGCCGGCACCGGTCTCGGCGATCACACGCGGCTTGCCCATGCGCCGCGCCAGCAGCGCCTGGCCCATGGTGTTGTTGACCTTGTGCGCGCCGGTGTGGTTGAGGTCTTCGCGTTTGAGATAAATCTGCGCGCCGCCAAGTTCATCGGACAGGCGCTTGCAGTGGTACACCGGGCTGGGACGGCCAACATAGTGCTTCAGTTCCGATTCAAATTCGGCGATGAAGGCCGGATCTTTCTGATAGTGCTCGTAGGCGGCACGCAACTCTTCGAGCGCGTGCATCAGAGTTTCGGAAACAAAGATGCCGCCGTAGGGGCCGAAGTGGCCGCGCGCATCCGGAAAGTTATAGGTCTTGGGGAGGTCGTTGGGTTTCATGAGGAATCATCCTTTGCGCGTGCAATCTGCGCTTCATCAAGTTCGAGTTGGGCGTCCGCCGCTCTGGCGGCAGACACAAACTGGCGGATCAGAGCGGCATCCTTGATGCCCTTGGCAGCTTCGACACCGCTCGACACGTCTACACCATACGGGCGCAAGGCCTCAATCGCGCTGCCCACATTTGACGGTCGTAACCCACCAGAGACGACGAAGCGCGCGTCCCGTCCTGCTGCCTGCTGTGGAATGAGTGACCAATCGAACACCTCGCCGCCGCCGCCATAGCCCTCGACAAATGCATCGAGCAATACGCCGCGTGCGCCCTTGAATTGATCCGTGAATTTTAGCAAATCAAGCTGCGGGGTCATGCGCGCGGCCTTGATGTAGGGCAGCGCGCATTGTGCACCTGACCGCGCGCCAAACTGGCCACAATAGTCCGGCGTTTCATCACCGTGAAACTGCAGCAATTGCAACCCCGCCTCGGCGGCAATGCGCTGCACGGTAGCCGCCTCTTCGTTGACGAACAAGCCCACTGCGGTGACAAACGGCGGCAGCAAGTCAATCAACTGGCGCGCGCGCGCGGCGCTCACCAGCCGGGGGCTTTTTGGATAGAACACAAAACCGACAGCATCCACACCCGCTGCCACCGCCGCGTGCAGATCCTCTTCGCGCGTGATGCCGCACACCTTGATGCGTGTGCGGCTCATGCGGCAACTCCCGGCAGAGTGCGTGCGCCAAAGGCCGGCAAGCCCCACTGCGCATCATAGTCAATGCCAGAAAGGTACAAACCGGCCGGCGAAAACGTGGGTGCTGCCAGGGCGCGCGCGCGGCTGGCCAGCACCTCTGCGATCCACGCTGTCTCGCGCTTGGCACAACCGACGTACACCAACGAACCAACAATGTTTCTGACCATATGATGCAGGAAGGCGTTGGCTTCGATCCTGAATTGAAGCACATCGCCATCGCGGCGAATGTCGAGACGGGTCACGCGACGCACCGGCGATTTGGCCTGGCACTCGGACGAGCGAAACGCCGAAAAGTCATGCTCGCCCACCACGTGCGCCGCGGCCAAACGCATGCGCTCAACGTCGAGAGGCTGATGAAACCAGCCCATCGTTTGTGCGCTAAGAGCGGGGCGCACCGCGCGATTGAGCAGCCAATAGTCGTAGCGCCGCGCGGTGGCACAGAAGCGTGCATGAAAAGCATCCGCTACCGGCACCGCCCACTGGATCGCGATGTCACGCGGCAGGTGGGTATTGACCCCCTTGACCCAGGCACTGGCGGGTCGTTCGGCGATGGTATCGAAATGCACGATTTGTGCGTGGGCGTGCACGCCGGTGTCAGTGCGGCCCGCGCAGACGACACGCACTGGATCACCAGCGATCACTTGCACCGCCCGTTCCACCGCGTCCTGCACGGTGTGCCCGCCCGGCTGCGATTGCCAGCCGAGATACGCGGCACCGTGATATTCAATTCCGAGGGCGATACGCATGGCGGTAGTCACGCGTCTAGGCGGCGGACATCGGCCCTTGCCTTACCCGGGAAGAAAGACGGGTGGCCAAGGCCACCCGTCTTAGTCTTTACCTGCACGAGCCTGCACGAACCCAAGTGACGCGAGCCGGAATGTCAACCAAGTCCGGAAATCAGCTTTTGCGCCTCGGCTTTTTGGGCACTGCTTCCCTCGGCCAGCACTTCCCTGAGCAATTCCTTGGCACCGTCCTTGTCACCCATCTCCTGGTAAGCCTTGGCCAAGTCGAGCTTGGTCGCCACATCGTCCGATGGCGCCGGCTCGGTGCTACCGCCCGCGTCCGGCAGGTCCAGCGATACGGAGCCAAAATCGAAATCAATGCCGTTGCCGCCCGCAGCCGGGGCTGCTGCGGGCTCAACGGCAGCTGCCATCGGTGCGGCTGGCGCACTTGATCCCAGATCAAAATCAAAGTCCACGCTCATGCCGGCATCAGCCTGTGGCGCTGGGGCACCTGCCGGTGCCAATTCCAACGTCTTGTCGGCCGGACCAAGACCAGAATCCTGCGCGATCGGCGCATCAATGATGAGCGTACCTTGAGGGGCAAAATCCGACGTCGGTGCAGGTGCTGCAGCCACCGGCGGTGGTGCAGCCGGTGCGGGAGCCGCGGGCGCATCGCCAAAACCGAGGTCAAAATCAATCGACGGCGCCGCTGGCGAAGAAGCCGCGACATTAAACCCCAGGTCGGGTGCCGCCGCAGCCGGGGCCGCACTGTCGCCGCCCAAATCAAAGTCCAGGTCAATCGAGGCCGGCGTTTGCCCCTGCATGGATTCGAGGGCAACTGTTTTGGTCAACGGATCGTTAGCGGAAAGTGTCGCTGCACCCGGTCCACCGAACACCGGCATGGTGACCGTCTTGTCGTTGGCTGACGCTGCAGCACTGGCCGCAGCGGCCAGCGCGCCACCGGCTAGAGCAACGGTCGACATCGAGTCGCCGCCAGCCAATGCGGCAGCACCCCCACCGCCGCCGTACAGGGCATTGGCGGGATCAATTGATTTGCCCAGAGCAGCCGCCCGTCCCCACTGGTCTCCCACACCGCCGGTGGCGGCATGCAGTTCATTCGCCGTATTGCCAAACGACGCAGCATCACCACGTTGGCTGTAAATTTCCAGAAGCTTCATGCGCACGGTCTGGCGATTGGGATCCTTCTGCAGGGCCTCTTTGAGAATCTCTTCAGCTTGTGCATCACGGCCATAGGCCATGTACACATCTGCCTCGGCCACAGGATCGACCTCATCAGTGTCTACTGCGGCGCTGCCTGAAGTCGAAAAATCACTCTGGAACGAACTATTGCCAGTGTCGATACTTTGTCCGCCGGTGTTGCCAAAGACAGAATTGGCCTTCAGGTCACCTCCGGTGACGATGCTGTTCTGGAAACCAGTGGCCGCGTCTTTGCGCTTGCGGCGCACAGCGTAGGCAGCATAGCCGCCGAGCAGTGCCAACACGCCGCCGCCGCCCGCAAGATAGAGCGGGTTGTCAAGAAATTCATCCGCCAGACTTGGTTCCGGCTTGGGGGGAGGCGGAGGAGTTGCAGCCTTCTTGGGTTCCGGCTTGGCGTCCATCTTGGGAGCGCTAGCCTTGGGTGCATCAGCCTTGGCTGCATCAGCCTTGGCTGCATCAGCCTTGGCTGCATCAGCCTTGGGTGCATCAGCCTTGGGTGCATCAGCCTTCGACGCATCAACCCTGGGTGCATCCACTTTTGGCACATCGCCCTTGCTAAGTGCGGTGGCATCGGCGGCTTTGGGCGGATCAACCGGCTTCGCCGCAGGCACTTTGGCGGGGTCGGCAGCTTTCGCTGGTTCTGGAGCCTTATCGGCTGCTTTCGCTGCTGCCGCAGGCACCTGAGCGGGGCCGGGTGCAGGAACCGGCGCAGCCTTGGGTGCCTCCGCTTTTGGCGCTTCAAGTGGCTTAGTGGCCACCGCCGGTGCTGGCGCCGCGACTGCAGCCGTGGGGGCCGCTTTCGGGGGGTCAGCCTTCGCGGGCGCTGCTGGCGGTGCCGTCACCGGCCCTTGCGCAACCTGCGGGCCTTTGACTTGCGCGCCCTTCTGCAAATCGGCCAAGCTCTGATTCTTGATCTCTGCGAGTTTTTGCAGATCCTTGACATTGCGCTCCAGCTCCGCCTGACGTGCTTTGGCGTCGCGCAACTCACGCTCTTTGGAGATACGGTCTTCCGTGCCGGGACGCGGTTTCGGCGCGCCTTTGGCTGCAGCCGCAGGGTCGGCTTTGGACAGTTTGAGCTGATCGCCGGTTGCACCCGGTGTGGCCTTGTCTTCCACGCGCGCGGTAATACGGCCACGCGCCTCTCGCTTCTCCGGTGCAGGTTTGGCCCCCGGGGCCGCCTGCGCGCCGGTGGCAAGTTTTTCTGAATACGACTTCCAGTCCGCTGACTGCGCTGCCACCAAACGGTTGGCGTCGGCCGGTGCGACCGCCGCTGCCGCTTCCCTATCGGGGATCGAGAGAATTACGCCGCTCTTGAGGCGATTGACATTGCCGCCAATGAAGGCGTCCTGGTTGGCGCGCTGAATCGCGATCAGCATCTGATCGAGCGTCACACCGTCAGCCAAAGCCCGGCGCGCGATCTTGCCTGCGGTGTCGCCTTTTTTGACTTCGTAACTGCCGCTAGCCGGCGCTGCCTTGGGCTGCGCGGTGGGGCGTATGGGTGCGGGCGTGGCGACAGGGGCTGGCGCAGGTGCAGGCTGCACTACCGGCGGCACCAGCTTGGGTTCGGGCGCGGCAGGCGGTGGCGCTGGCGGTTGCGCCGGACGCATATCGACCGGGTCGAGCAGAAAAGTGTACTCGCGAAGCAGGCGGCCGTTGGCCCAAGTCAACTCCACCAGCAAATCGACAATCGGGTCGTTTACCGGCGTGTTGGAGGTGAGGCGCACGAAGTACTGGCCGTCAGCACGGCGCTCTACCGCCATACGCACATTGAGCAACGAGGCGTTGAAATCGCGCCCGGCGTCACGGTAAGCGGCGGGTGAACCCAGGCGTGCCGCCAGGCTGCCTGCCTCCTCACGCGAGACCGACGTGAGGTCAATCTCGGCGCGCAGTGGCTCACCGAGGCCGGACGTGACATTGATGCGTCCCAGGCCAGCGGCATACGCCGGAGAAACCAGCACAGCGCTCGACAAAGCCAGAGCGGTGGCGGCAACAATTTTCTTGAGTTTGAGTTGTCTCACGGTGTGAACCCCCGGCTCCCTGTTAACCCGACCAAACACTTCGCGTCACCTGGGCGGCCAATATTGTCTCTGGCTCGTATGTTACCTGCGTTACGTGCAACGGCCTGCGAATCTTGAATTCTGTCGGAAATACCAACAAAACCCTTGCTGCGCCCACGCGGCGACTGACAGGGTAATTTCCAATTTATGAAGGTAACATCAAAAGGTTAGCGATGCAAGCTAAGTAGCGACTTGAAGTGTGGCCAGTGGCAGAATTGTTGCGATCCCGATGCAATCAACCCACGCCACCGCCCGAACCAGCCGGTGCAACCCGTTCCGCCGGGCTTCAGCCTTGTATCCCCTCTGTGCCGGAGACCCGGTGCAGAGGGGATACGGGTTCTGGTACGCAGAGCGTCGTTCTCCTGATGCCGTTCCCATCAATCCACCAAAATTCGCAACATGCGCCGCAATGGTTCCGCCGCCCCCCACAGCAGCTGGTCACCCACCGTGAACGCCGACAAATACTGCGGCCCCATCGCCATTTTGCGCAACCGTCCGACCGGCGTTTCCAGGTGTCCAGTGACTGCTGCGGGCGACAAGCCCTTCACGGTCGCCTCACGCGTGTTCGGAATCACCTTTGCCCACGGATTGGCAGCCGCCAGCATACCTTCAATTTCGTCCAGCGGCACGTCGCGCTTCAATTTGATCGTCAGCGCCTGTGAATGGCAGCGCATCGCGCCAATGCGTACGCACAGGCCATCCATCGGGATCGGCGTTTTCTCCAGACCCAGAATCTTGTTGCCCTCGGCCCCTCCCTTCCACTCTTCCTTCGACATGCCGTTGCCGAGGTCCTTGTCGATCCATGCAATCAAGCCGCCGGCCAGGGGAACGCCGAAGTGATCAACCGGAAACGCACTGCTGCGCATCGACGCTGCCACATCACGGTCAATGTCGAGAATCGCCGACGCCGGATCAGTCAAACCGGTTTTAGCCACGCCGTGCAGCGCGCCCATTTGTGCCAGCAGTTCGCGCATGTTCTGCGCGCCGGCACCGGACGCTGCCTGATAGGTCATCGCTGTCAACCACTCGACCAGATTGGCCTTGAACAGGCCGTCGAGCGACATCAGCATCAGGCTCACCGTGCAGTTGCCACCGATGTAGTCCTTGACGCCGCTGGTGAGTGCATTTTTGATGACCGGCAGATTCACCGGGTCGAGGATGATGACCGCATCGTCCTTCATGCGCAGTGCTGATGCGGCATCGACCCAGTAGCCGTTCCAGCCAGCGGCGCGCAGCTTTGGGTAAACCTCGTTGGTCCAGTCACCACCCTGACAGGTGATGACAATGTCCATCTTTTTCAGGTCATTGACACTGCCCGCATCGAGCAGTTTGCCGGTCGATTTGCCGTTGATGACCGGCCCGTCGCGGCCTGCAGCAGAGGTCGAAAAAAATACCGGCTCGATGTGGGCAAAGTCGCCCTCATCCTGCATGCGCTGCATCAGCACGGAACCGACCATGCCGCGCCAGCCAACCAATCCTGCTTTTTTCATGATGTCACCTTGTGTTTCAGTTGCGGAAATTTTCCCGGGAATGGAACTTCGGTTCCTGCTCCCGTTTCAGCCGGCCCGGGCAAAAAAGGGAGGTCAACTGAAACGGTTGGGTCAGAGCGCTTTCAACACAGCGTCTCCCATGGCTTTAGTGCCAATCTTGGTGGTGCCGGTCTCGTAAATATCGGCAGTGCGCAGGCCATCCTTGAGCACCTTGCGCACCGCCGTTTCGATCTTCACTGCTGCCGCCTCGTTGTCAAACGAGTAACGCAGCATCATCGCCACCGACAAAATCGTCGCCAGCGGATTGGCTAGGTCTTTGCCCATGATGTCGGGTGCGGAACCGTGAATGGGCTCGTACAGGCCCTTCTTGCTATCGTTGAGCGATGCAGATGGCTGCATGCCAATCGAACCAGTCAGCATCGACGCTTCATCCGACAAAATATCGCCAAACATGTTGCCGGTGACCATGACGTCAAACTGGCGCGGGTTCTTCACCAGCTGCATCGCCGCATTGTCGACGTACATGCTCGAGAACGCTACGTCGGGGTATTCGGTCGCGACCTCGGCAGCGACCTCTTTCCACAACTGCATGGTTTCGAGCACGTTGGCCTTATCGACCGAGCACAATTTTTTGCCGCGCTTGCGCGCTGCCGCAAAACCAACATGCATGATGCGGCGAATCTCGCCGTCGGTATAGCGCATGGTGTCGAAGCCTTCGCGCTGGCCTTTGAACGGGCCGTCTTCCGCAGTGCGGATGCCACGCGGCTGACCAAAATAAATGTCACCGGTCAGTTCACGCAATATCAAAATGTCGAGGCCCGCCACCACTTCCGGCTTGAGCGTCGATGCGTTCACCAGTTCCGGAAACACAATCGACGGCCGCAGGTTGGCGAACAGACCCAGATGCTTGCGCAAGCCCAGCACGGCCTGCTCAGGTCGCTTCGCACGCGGCAGGGTGTCATATTGCCAGCCCCCGACTGCGCCGAACAAAATGGCGTCAGCGTCTTTGGCCAGCTTCAGGGTTGACTCGGGCAACGGATCACCCAGCGCATCGTAAGCGGCACCGCCCACGGGCGCTTCTTCCAGCGTCAGCGGCAGCGCGAGCGCCTTCAACACACGCACGGCTTCGATGGTGATTTCTTTGCCGATGCCATCTCCGGGCAGGACTGCAATTTTCATGTTCTCAAGCGATCCGGGTATTGAAGTAATAGGGATGGCGCGCGCGCCGTGCCGACTCGAACGCCTTGATTTTTTCCGACTGGCGCAAGGTCAGGCCAATATCGTCAAAGCCATTCAACAGGCAGTACTTACGATGCGGGGTAATGTCAAAAGCCATCACGTCCCCGCCGGGTGACGTCACCGTTTGGCTGGCCAGGTCAATCGTCAATTGATACCCGGCAAAGCCCTTGATCTCATCGATTAGGCGGCGCACCTGTAACTCGGTCAGCACCACCGGCAAAAAGCCGTTCTTGTAGGAATTGTTGAAAAAAATGTCGGCAAACGAGGGCGCAATCACCGCGCGAAAACCATACTCCTGCAACGCCCATGGCGCGTGCTCACGCGACGAGCCACAGCCAAAATTTTTGCCCGCGACCAAAATCGACGCGCCTTGGTAGCGCGCCTGATTGAGCACGAAATCGGGATTCAGCGGCCGCTTGGAATTGTCCATGCCAGGCTGGCCTTCGTTTTTGTAACGCCAGGCGTCGAACAGATTGACGCCAAATCCGGTGCGATGAATCGACTTCAAAAACTGTTTGGGAATGATCGCGTCGGTGTCAACATTCTCGCGATCCATCGGGGCAGCAAGCCCCTTGTGTACGGTGAATTTATCCATGATTTTTCTCTATGCCAAGCGCCGCACGTCGGCAAAATGGCCTTCAATCGCCGCTGCGGCCGCCATCGCCGGGCTGACCAGATGGGTGCGCCCGCCGGTACCCTGGCGGCCTTCAAAATTGCGATTCGATGTAGAGGCGCAGCGCTCACCCGGCTCAAGTTTGTCGGCGTTCATCGCCAGGCACATCGAACAGCCCGGTTCACGCCACTCGAAGCCAGCGTCCTTGAACACCTTGTCGAGACCTTCCGACTCCGCCTGCAGCTTGACCAGGCCCGACCCCGGCACCACCAGTGCCAGCTTGACGTTTGACGCGACGCGCTTGCCCAGCCGCTTGACCACCCAGGCAGCGGCGCGAATATCCTCAATCCGCGAATTGGTGCAGGAGCCGATGAACACCTTGTCAACGCGAATATCGGCCATCAGGGTATTGGGCGTGAGCCCCATGTACGTCAGCGCGCGCTCCATGTCGCTGCGGCGCCCTGCGTCCTTGAGCTTTTCCGGATCCGGCACGCGCCCTTCGATGCCGGTCACCATTTCGGGCGAGGTACCCCAGGTCACCTGCGGCATCATGGTCTCGGCACGCAGCTTGACCACGGTGTCGAACTGCGCACCGTCATCCGACTTGAGCGTCTTCCAGTACTCCACTGCGATGTCCCATTCTTTGCCAGTGGGCGCAAAAGTGCGGCCTTTCAGATACGCCGCCGTCAACTCGTCGAATGCGACCATGCCCGCGCGCGCGCCGGCTTCAATCGCCATGTTGCACAGGGTCATGCGCCCTTCCATCGTCAGCCCGCGCACGGCGCTGCCGGCAAATTCAATCGCGCTGCCGGTGCCGCCTGCGGTGCCGATGTGGCCGATGATGGCCAGCGCCATGTCCTTGGCGGTGACGCCGGCAGCGAGTGTGCCTTCGACCTCGACCAGCATGTTCTTCATTTTCTTCGACACCAGGCACTGAGTCGCCATCACATGCTCGACTTCCGAGGTGCCGATGCCGTGTGCAAGGCAGGCGAACGCGCCATGCGTGGAGGTGTGCGAATCGCCACACACCACCGTCATGCCCGGCAGCGTGGCGCCCTGCTCCGGCCCGATGACGTGGACGATGCCCTGGCGCTTGTCGAGAAACGGGAAGTACGCCAGCGCGCCGCCATGCGCCTTCATGTTTTTGTCGAGCGTGATGACCTGCTCTTTCGAGGTGGGGTCAGTGATGCCGTCGATGCCGCGCTCCCAGCCGGTGGTCGGCGTGTTGTGGTCAGCCGTGCAGACGATGGAATCGGTGCGCCACACCTTGCGCCCGGCCACGCGCAGACCCTCGTAGGCTTGCGGGCTGGTCACCTCGTGCACGAGATGGCGGTCAATGTAAATCAGCGCGGTGCCGTCTTCTTCCTGATGCACCATGTGGGAGTCGAACAGTTTGTCGTAGAGCGTGAATGCCATAGCGGGATTCCAGATGCAGCGCCACAACCGGTGTCACGGATTCGTGATCGAACCGGTCTTAAATATGCACTGCTGGTTGCAAGCGGTTCTGAGACGGCCTTTTGGAGCGAACTGAGAGCGAAAACGGTCTGTAATTATGCCATATTGCATCGCATCAATCGTGCCTTCGCTGGCCGCGCCGCGCGTGCGGCGCCTACTCTATAGCCGCCGCATCGCGCAGGCTGGCAAGCATGGAATTGCGCAGCAAAAAGGCTTTGGTTGCCGCCGGGTCGGCCACCATCGCGCGCATGTCCGCGAGCCGCTTGGTACGCGCGGCTCCGCTCTGCTCTTCCATCTCCGCCTTGTTGCGCATCGACTGCGCCTGCACGTAGTCGTAGCACACGGTGCGGCGCTGGCGCTCGTAGCGGTCGAGCAGCGCGTCATCCGCACCGCCGCTCACGGCGAGCAGCTTGTCCGCGAGATTGAGCATGTCATGCACGCCGCCATTCATGCCCATGCCGCCCAGCGGATTGTTGATGTGGGCGGCATCCCCCGCGAGGAATACGTTGCCGCGGCGATATTGTTTGGCGACGCGTTGATGCACGCGGTAGATGGTGCGGTGGCGCACGGTGTAGTCAGCGTCATTCGGCACAATGCGTTTGAGCGCCGCCTGCGTGTAGGCATCTGCCGTGATGTCGGCATCGGGTGTCGTGTCGGGCACCGGAATCAGCACGCGCCACAACTCGGGCACGCGCAGCAGCACAAACCACTGCTCCGGGTCGGCCACGTAGTTGACGTTGGAGAGATTGTCGAAGTGCGCCTCAAACGGGAACGGCGTGGTGACGCAATAAAACTTCTCGGGATACGTCAGCCCTTCAAACTCGATGCCCAGCCATTTGCGGATGATCGAATTGGCGCCGTCGCAGGCGATCAGATAACGCCCTTCGTGATGATGAATCGCCGTAGCCGTCTCAGTCGCAAGCCGCACGCCCCGCGCAGTTTGCTCGACATGCACCGCGCGCTCACCAAAGCACAGGCGCACATTCGGCATCGCTTCGAGCAGGCTGGCGATATGGCGCATCAGCTTCCATTGCTCCAGTTGCAGGCGAAACGGATGGCGCACTTCACCGGCGAGCAGACCGAGATCGAAGCTGAACACTTCGCCAGTGGGCCGGTCCCGGTGCTGGAACACCGGCGATTTCAAACCGCGCGGCAGCATCCAGTCGAGCAAGCCCAGGTCGTCAAGCATGTCGAGTGTGGGCGGGTGAAAGGTCGAGGCGCGCAAATCTTCGGCCGGTTGCGGCAACGACTCGATCACCGTCACCGGCACACCCGCGCGCGCGAGTTTGAGCGCCCCAATCAATCCGACCGGTCCGGCGCCGGCAATCAATACGTTTTCCAAGTTCATATTCCTGATTTTTGTTTGCACGCATTCACGGTTAGCGCGCGCTAAACTGATTGCCAGCGCTGATGCCGCCAGCGCGAGGGCTAAGGCCACGATCCAAAACAATCTTAGACGGTTTCCCTGCGATGACACAGCCAGCAAAAGCCAATCTCGATGAAGACTATTTGGGTGCAGGCTTTGGCCGCTCCCTCCCTTTCGGCAAGCGCCCCGCCCTCCTGATCGTTGATTTTGTGCGCGCCTATCTCGAACCGGGCTCGCCGCTTTACGCCAACTGCGAAAGCGCTTTCGAGTCCGCCAAACGGGTGCTGGCGGCGGCGCGTGCAGCACGCATTCCGGTGATCTTCACCGGCGTCGAATACGAACCCGGCGGCATCAACGGCGGCATTTTTTATCGCAAAGTCGGTGCACTCAAACTGTTCGACAAAGGCTCGCGCGCGGGTGAATACTGCAATGGCATGACGCCCCAAAGCGGCGAGCCACTGCTGCTCAAGCAATACGCCAGCGCCTTCTTCGGCACCTCGCTTGCAGCCACTCTCACCGCGCAGGGCATTGACACCGTCATCATCACCGGCGTCTCGACCAGCGGCTGCGTGCGCGCCACCGCGCTCGACGCCTGCCAGCATGGCTTCCTGCCATTCGTGGTGCGCGACGCCGTTGGCGACCGCGACCCGCGTCCGCACGAGGCCAACCTGTTTGACTTGCAGGCCAAGTACGCTGAGGTGGTGTCTGAAGCCGAGATACTGCGTCATCTGCACAATACCAGCGCTGCGGCGGCGGCACGCTGAAGTGTTGTCCGGAACGCCATGAGCCTGCTGCTGCGCGCTGAAGAGCCACCCATATCGCCATGACCCTATTGCCGCGCGCTGAAGCGCCCATCGCAACGCCATGAGCCTGCTGCTGCGTGCCAACGCCATCCGTGCGATGGAGCAGCGCGCTCTGGCGGGCGGCGCGAACTTGATGGAGCGCGCCGCCCGCGCCGCAGCCGGTGCAGCGCGCGAGATGCTGGCCAACGCGCCGCATTACCCGGCACGTGTACTGGTGTTGGCCGGCCCCGGCAACAACGGTGGCGACGCGTTTGAAGCCGCAGTACATCTGAAATCATGGGGCCATGCAGTCACGCTCTGCTTCGCCGGCGCGCCGCAGCAGCTACCGCCCGACGCCGCACATGCCCACGCCAAGTGGCGCGCAGCCGGCGGCGTATGCCATCAGGCGTTGCCTGCACCGCACGAATTTGATCTCGTCGTCGATGGCCTGTTTGGCATCGGCCTCACGCGCGCCATCGCGCCACCCTATGCTGGCTGGATCAACGCCATCAATGCCGCCGGCGCAGCGGTGCTCGCGCTTGATGTGCCATCAGGCCTCGACGCTGACACCGGCCAGGTGATGGGCGTCGCGATCCGCGCGACGCGCACGCTCAGCTTCATCGCGGACAAACCCGGTCTGCACACTTTGCACGGCCCCGATTGTGCCGGGCAGATCGACGTCGCCACGCTGGATTTGCGCGAATCACATTCCTCCTCCTCGGCAGAAACCACAGTATCGGACTGCGGACAACTGGTCACACGCAGCACCTTCGCCGGCCTCCTTGCACCGCGCGCGCGCAACGTCCACAAGGGCAGTTTCGGCACGCTCGGCATCCTCGGTGGCGCGCCCGGCATGGCCGGTGCCGCACTGCTCGCCGGCCGCGCCGCGTTGAAACTCGGTGCCGGCAAAGTGCTGGTGGGCTTGCTCGACGACCGTGGCCCCGCCGTGGATTTCATGCAACCCGAACTCATGCTGCGCGCGGCGCACGATCTCGACCTTGCGCAGTGCTCGGCCCTCGTTGCCGGGCCGGGCCTTGGCACGAGCAGCGCAGCGCACGGGCTTGTCGCGTCTGCCCTCGCCACGCCGGTGCCGCTACTGCTCGATGCCGACGCGCTGAACCTGATCGCCGCCGACAGCACCCTCGCCGCTGCCGTCACCCAACGTCGCGCCGCCACACTGCTCACGCCGCACCCGCAGGAAGCCGCGCGCTTGCTCGCCGTCTCAACAGCGGACGTGCAAGCCGACCGCATCGCCGCCGCTTGCAAACTGGCGCAGCGCTTCAACGCCTGCGTCGTGCTCAAAGGCGCGGGCAGTGTGATCGCCGCGGGCAACGCCTGGTGGATCAATCCGACCGGCAACCCCGGCATGGCCAGCGCCGGCATGGGCGATGTGCTGTCGGGCCTAGCGGGTGCACTGCTTGCGCAAAATGCAAAATTAGATGCGGCTGAAACCCTTGGTGCGAGCGGTTCCGCAAACAACATCGCCCTGCAATCCTTGGTGGGAGCGGTTTTCCTGCATGGGGCTGCTGCCGATTTTCTGGTCAAGCAAGGCACCGGCCCGGCTGGTCTCACGGCCAGCGAGGTGATTGAAGCAACGCGCGTGCTATGGAACGAGTGGTGCGCCGGCGATCCCCGTCACTTGCGCGGCTGACAAACGGGCGTTGCTGCCTTGACCTCAGGAAACGTTTTGCTCGTCAGCGTTCGCAAAAACGCGACCAGATCATTCGCCTCACCCTCCGTCAGCCGTAACGGCTTGAGCAGCGCCTCACCATCCTGATGCAGCCGGTCTTCGGGAATCTCCGAGTAATGCTGCACGACATCGCGCAGGGTGGTCAGTTTGCCGTTGTGCATGTAGGGCGCGGTCAATTCGACATCGCGCAGGCTGGGCGTTTTGAACTGCCCGAAGTTGGCGTGATTCTCGGCGACGTGCCGGGTGCGGCTGCCGGACGCGCGTGAGGCGTCATCACTGAAGGCACCGAGCAAGTTGTAGCGGTCGGCGCGTACCAGTTTGATGCCACCCTGGCGGCCAGGATCGACGCGGCCTTTGTCGACGAGGTAGGGAATGCCGACTTCGTGAAACTCGCCGTTGGTGAAGTTCGGGCCGAAGTGACACACCGCACACTGGCCGCGCCCGGTGAACAGGCGCAGGCCGCGCCGCGCATCCTCGGGGTAGCGCGCCGCGGCAGCGGCATCGCCGCGCGCAAGTGCGTCGTGCAACTCGTCGAACGCGCTCTTGCCCGACTGCAAAGTCTCCATGAATGCGGCGAGCGCCTTGGCGGCATCGACCATCAGGCGTTCATCGGCTGCGTTGACAACGGGCGCGGCAAGCGCTGCTTTGGTTGCGCTGGTCCCCTGCTTGCTCTGATCGCCTTCTGAAGACTCGCTCTGGGAGCGGCTTTGAGCGCGATTCCTGGTTGTGGTCGGCGCATTGCCGGGCACGCCCTTCGGCGCATTCACTGCCGCGTCGAAAGCATTGCGATGCAAGCAGGCATAGGCCGCGTCACTGCGCAACAGGCGCGCCACATGGGAGGGCGACGCAGCCAACTCAACCGGATTGAGCATGGGCCGCAGCGCAAACCCCCACAGGCTATCAGCGCCACCATCCCAACCGAACCAGCGCCCCAACCCGGCGTTCCACAACCCCGGTGTATTGCGGTCAAGGCGTTCGCGTCCGTGCGCGCGGTCACGGCCATCGCTAAACGCGCGGCCTGATTGATGGCAACTGGCGCAGGCCATGTCACCCTTGGGAGACAAGCGCACATCAAAAAACAGCGCGCGCCCCAGCGCGACGGCATCGGCATTGCCCGAGGCGCGATTGCTGCGGTCAGGCAACACCGGCTGCGGCCATGGGCCGTGGCGCGCGATGGCGCGCTTTTCCTGCTCGCTCCATGCCAGTGCCGGTGCGGCATGCGCTTGGGCCGCTGGCGCCACTGTTGCATTGGTTTGCGGCAGTTGCGCCGGCGCTGACGCGCAGGCAAGCATGCTACTCACGCAGACCAGCATCGCCCGCACCAACCTGCTCCGCAGCGCAGTCCTGAGCACCGCATACACCAGGGACGCGCTACCGCCACCGCGCGCCACTTTCAAAGCGGCCACCACTACTCAACAGTCAGGTTGTGCAGCACGCGCTCGCGCCCCGCGCCGGTGTCAACGTCAAACACAAACTGCCAGCGCCCCGGCATGTGGAACATCAGTCCGGTGGCACTCCAGGCGTTGCCCGCAGATTTTTTCACCACTGGCTTGTAGTTCATGCCATGCTTGTGCTCGGGCATGGTGGCATCGACTGTCACGCCACGCATCTCGCCCTTGGTCACGCAGACCTCAACATCGAGCGCGAACAGTTCGCCTACCTTAATGGGCGCGGGACGCGGCTGGAACAAGACCACCGCATTTTGCGAAACCGCACGCGTGGCACCGGGCTTGGCCTCGCACGCGGCGAAGGCGGGCGCGCACCAAGCTGCTGCGAGCACCATCCCTGCTGCGGACGCCGCTCGCAGCACACCGCGCAGGTTCAATTGCCGAGCCCGCCAGTTCATTTGCCGACCATGCGCCCGAACAGCGCATCACCATTCTGGTACGCAATCTTGTCGCGCACGGCGGGCGGCAAATCAGCCAGCCATTGGCGCGACCAGTTGGCGTGCTCGCCGATGTAATGCCAGCGCTCCGGCGTGTAGGTGTCGGTGCCCACCATGAAGCGGTCGGGAAACTCCATAAACGCCGCGCGCCACTCCGGCGTTACCTTGCCACCGGCGCCGTGATCGCTGCGAAACGCGAGATCGGCCCAGAGATTTTTATGCTTGCGCAGCAGCTCGCGCACCTTGGCCGGTTGATCGAAACCCGAGTGCGCCCACAGGATGCGCGCGCCGGGGTCTTGCTTGAACATGCGCTCGATCGCATCGGCATCCGAATGCGCGTGCAAAAACAATTTGTATTCTTTCGCCAGTTGCACCATGCGGCGCGGCACCGGCAAATCAGCGTCGGCGCCATACAAATGAAACTCGCCAATGGCGGCGTACTTGTAGCGCTTCAGACGGTCTTCGAGATGCGCCACCATGGTGTCGCTGCGAAACCAGGTGCCCGTCTCGCCGCGCGTGCGATAGGGGCGCAGCGAGGGAATCACCAGATCAGGCGCCTCCTTGTAAAGCTGCTGCGTGCCATCGTCACTGGAACTCGACACCATCGCGCGCTTGACGCCGGCCTTGCGCAAAATGCCGATGGCCTCAGACGGCGGTACCGACTCCCACGCGTCGTGGCTGTAATGAATGTGCGCGTCGAAAATCGGCAGCGGATCGGCGGCCAGGGCCGCGCCACTTGCTGCAGCGAACGCGAATGCACTCAACGCGCCGGTGGCAAACGCGAGGGCACGCAAGCTGGCACTCCTCAGGCCTCGCCGGCAGTTGTACAGGGATATAAGGTTCATCGCAAGCATTGGCGTCTCCTTGGCGGCACTGGGTAGCCGCACCACGTGGCGGAAGAAATTTGACAGAACAGGTACAACTCTACACTGGCAGCGCGCTAAAATGCACGTACGGATGGGTGGCAGAGTGGTTGAATGCACCGGTCTTGAAAACCGGCAAGGGGGCAACTCCTTCGTGGGTTCAAATCCCACCTCATCCGCCACATTTGGTCTGACCGCGCCGGCCACACCGGCGCGAGCTACTCCGCCTTGATGTTGAGCGAGCCGATCAACTTGGCTTTCTCGTCGTAGTCAGCACGCAAGCGCCGGTCAAAATCACGCCGCCCCAAATACGCGACGCGCTGATGCAGGCGTGACGCCGAGGTGCGAAAACCATCGGATGCGGTGGCATCGGCGCAGGTCTTCTCGAGTATCGCGAGCACCGCTTCCGGCGTGCCGCGCGGCGCGAAGATGCCGTTGAGCCCCGGCACGCCAGCGGGAAACCCGAGTTCAGCCATGGTCGGCACGTCGGGAAATGCGCTGTGCCGCTCCGTAGAAAACACCGCCAGCGCACGCACGCCCTTGCCCACCATGCCCGAGACCGAGGCAGCGGCAAAGCCGATTTCGCTGGTCACCAGTTGTTGCAACAACTGCGGCTCGCCGCGGAACGGTACGTGCGTTGCACTCAGTTGTGCCGCTTGCAAAAACGCCGCGCCCGACAGATGCGGCACCGAGCCGATGCCTGTGGTGGCCCAGTTGAGCTTGCCCGGCGCGGTTTGCGCAGCGGCGATCAAGTCTTTCAGGCTCTTGTAGGGCGAGCCCGCGCCCACGAATACGGCCATGACGTTTTCAAAGCTCTGGCACACCGGCACAAAGGCATCGTAGGTGTAGGTCACGCTTTTCAACAGGTGCGGCGCGACGGTCAACGGCGTGTTGGGCGAAATCGCAATCGTGTAGCCATCGGGTTTCGAATTGGCGAGCGCTGCAAAGCCAATGGTGGCGGCAGCACCCTCGCGGTTGACCACCGGGAAGCCCTGCCCGGTGATGCGCGACAGTTCCACCGTGAGCGCGCGCGCCATGATGTCTACGCCCTGCCCCGCTTGAAACGGCACGATCACCGTAATGGCGCGTGAGGGAAACGCGTCTTGGGCGGCGCAAATCGGTGTGACGAGTGCAGCGCAGAGCGCGACCGCGGCATGGCGGGCTTTCGCGCTTGATTGAAATAGTGTGGTCATGTGGTTGTTCTGGTTCGGAAGTGAATGAGACAGCCAACATTATCGGGTAAGCTTGCGCGGTCTGGTTGCCCTGCGCATTCGCGCCGCAAAATGCAACACGAATGCGCCGCAGATGCGCCGTGCGGCCTTCCGCCCCAGCCAAGCCCAACCATGCCCAACCAGACAATCGGGCTACAGCCCTTGTCCCCCAACAGTCTTGACCAGATGCCCTGCCAGCAACCATGAGTGAAGACATTCTGATCAACGTCACCCCGCAGGAAACGCGGGTCGCCCTGATGTCGCAGGGCGTGGTGCAGGAAATCCATATCGAACGTGCCGCCAGCCGCGGCCTGGTCGGCAATGTTTATTTGGGCAAGGTGGCGCGCGTGCTGCCGGGCATGCAGTCGGCGTTCATCGATATTGGTCTGGAGCGCGCCGCGTTTTTGCATGTGGCCGATATTTGGGAGGTGCGGCATGCGCATCACCACGGCGGCGGGCATGGAGGCAACGGCAACGGTCAAGCTGGGAGCGGTGGCGGCGCTGGTGGCGGCAACGGCGGCAGCAATGCCAGCGGCCCTGGCAACCACAGTGGCAACGGCGTCAATGGTGGCAATGCCAAGCCGGCCACCAAGCCGATTGAACAAATTTTGCGCGAAGGTCAGGCGGTGCTGGTGCAGGTCATCAAGGACCCGATCGGCACCAAGGGCGCGCGCCTGTCGACGCAGGTCAGCATCGCCGGGCGCATGCTGGTCTATCTGCCACAGGAAACCCACATCGGCATTTCACAGCGCATCGAAAACGAGGCCGAGCGCGAGTTATTGCGCAGCAAGCTGACGCAACTGATCCCGGCGGGCGAGACTGGCGGCTTCATCATCCGCACCATGGCCGAGACCGCATCCGATGCCGACATTGGCAACGACGTCAACTATTTGCGCAAGTTGTGGCAGACGATCCAGAGCGCCACGCAAACCGCGCAAGCGCCGGCCTGCCTGTACCAGGATCTGTCACTCGCGCAACGCGTATTGCGTGATCTGGTGCATGACGACACGTTGAACATCCAGGTCGACTCGCGCGAAAATTTTCAAAAGCTCCAGCAATTTGCCCGCGACTACACGCCCAACGTGCTCGAACGCGTGCAGCACTACATCGGCGAGCGGCCGCTGTTTGATTTGTCCGGTGTCGAGGGCGAAATCGAGAAGGCCCTGGCGCGCCGCGTCGATCTCAAATCGGGCGGCTATCTCATCATCGACCAGACTGAGGCGATGACCACGATCGACGTCAACACCGGCGGCTTTGTCGGCGTGCGCAATTTTGACGACACCATTTTCAAGACCAATCTTGAAGCCGCGCAGGCAATTGCGCGGCAACTGCGCCTGCGCAATCTTGGCGGCATCATCATTGCCGACTTCATCGACATGAGCGGTGAAGAGCACAAGAGCGCGGTGCTGGCCGAACTCCACAAGGCGCTCGCGCGCGACCGCACCAAAATCAGCGCCAGCCCCTTCACCAGTTTGGGACTCGTTGAAATCACGCGCAAGCGCACCCGCGAGTCGCTCGCACACGTAATGTGCGAGCCTTGCCCCACTTGTCAGGGCCGCGGTGAAATCAAGACCGCGCGCACCATCTGCTATGAAATCCTGCGCGAAGTCACGCGCGAGGCGAAGCAGTTCAACCCCAAGGAATTTCGCATTCTCGCGAGCCAGGCGGTGATTGATCTGTTTCTGGAAGAAGAGTCACAGTCGCTCGCGATGCTCTCCGACTTCATCGGCAAGCCGGTGTCGCTCGCGGTCGAGACCGTGCACAACCAGGAGCAGTACGACATCATTTTGATGTGATGCATCCGCACCCTGTAACCGGCGCGGATGCAGTCTCGTCCCGCGAGTCTCGTTCCGCGAGTCTCGTTCCGCGCGCCGAACGTTCCCTTCCCTCCGCCAACTGAACAAACGTCATCCATCAACTGACATCACCGCAACATGACCTACGCCATCATCCTCTTCGCCCACGGCGCACGCGATCCTGAATGGGCGCTGCCGTTTGAGCGCCTGCGCGCAGCGGTCAAAAAACGCATTCCCGGTGTTTGGGTGGAGATCGCGTATCTCGAATTCATGCAACCGGATTTGGCGCGCGCCGTGGACCGCCTGATCGAGAGTGGCGCGCAGCAGATCGACATCATTCCCGCCTTCATGGCGCAGGGCGCGCATTTGAAGCGTGACCTGCCGGTGTTGATCGCCGCCGCGCAAGCGCGTCACCCGCAAGCGGTGTTTGCACTGCACCCGGCACTGGGCGAATCGCAACCCGTTCTCGATGCCATGGCCGCGCATGTGGCTGGCGCGTCGGCGGCCCCGCGCGGCAGCGAGGGAGTTTGATAGAATTCCTGCAGATTTCGGGGAAGTAGCTCAGCTGGGAGAGCGTCGCGTTCGCAATGCGGAGGTCGAGGGTTCGATCCCCTTCTTCTCCACCAAATCCAAAAGGCGCTGCTGAGATTCGAGGCAGCGCCTTTTTTTATGGCTTGAAGAATGGCTCCCAGAGCGCTTCTTCAGCCATTCTTCGAATCAGACACCCAATCCGGAAGCGCATCATGACTGAATCGAATCCTGTTGCACGCCGTGATTTTCTGACCGGCGCCGCAACCACCGTCACCACGCTCGTGGCCGGCAGTCTCGCCGCCACGGCCGCCAACACTGCGGGCGCGCAGACCGCCGCCGGCGCATCCGCATCAGGGGCGTCTGGTACGGCAGGCGCAGCGCCAGTAGTGATCGGCACCGAACACTGGGCCACCAAGCGCGCGGCCAATCAAAATGTGCGTCTGTTTTTATGGAACAAGACATTGCGCAATCCGGCCGAGGCCAGCGGACGCGCCAGCTCGCGCGGCACAATTTTGTTTGTGCATGGCTCCTCCGTGTCGTCCACGCCGGTGTTCGACTTGCAGATTCCCGGCAAGCCCACTTCCACCATGGACTGGTTCGCACGTCTCGGCTACGACACCTGGTGCTTCGATTGCGAAGGTTATGGCCGCTCCGACAAAACCCGCGCCATGAACGCCAATATTGCAGATGGCGCCGCTGACCTCGCCGTGGTCAGCGACTACATCATGCAGCGCAATGGCGGGCAGAAACTGCTGACCTACGGTTCGTCATCCGGCGCCTTGCGTGCGGCGCTGTTCGCACAACGCCAACCCGAACGCGTGGCGCGCCTCGCGCTCGATGCGATGGTCTGGACCGGCGAAGGCAGCCCGACCCTGGCCGAGCGCAAGAAACGCCTGGCGGCATATCAAGCCAGCAACCGGCGCGCGATCGACCGCAACATGATTCGCAGCATCTTCACGCGCGACCACCCCGGTACCAGCGACCAGACCATCGTTGAAGCCTTTGCCGACGCCGTACTCGCGCTCGACGACAGTGTGCCGACCGGCACCTACATCGACATGTCGGCCAACCTGCCCGTATGCGACCCCGAAAAAATCACCGTGCCTGCGCTCATCATGCGCGGCCAGTACGACGGCATCGCGAGCTTTCGCGACTTGTCCAATTTTTTCGAGAGACTGGCCAACCCCGACAAGCAGTTCATCGTGATGCCGGGCATCGCCCACACCAGCACACGTTCGAAAAATTACGCACTGGTGTATCACCTGCTCGAAGGCTATTTCGGCCAGCCGGCGCCGGTGTATACCGGCACCTGACCACCACCCGGCGGCACGAACCGCTACATCAGTTTGCGCAACGTGTGGCGCCGGTTGCGGGTGTAGGCGCGCACCTGCGACGGCCAGCGGCCCTCCTCCACCGCCTTGGCCCACGCCGCGCTAGCGAGCACTTCAGCATTCTCCAGTTCATAGGTTGCGCTGTACTTGGGCTCGCCTTCGGCGACGATGGTCTTGAGTTCACCACCGATGCTCATCGTCAGCGGCGCCAGCGTGAAGCGCTGCACCGCGAGCACGCCCGGCACCTTGAGCAGTTGCGGAATGTGCTCGGTATCGTAGACCTCGTTGAACAGCGCCTCCTTCTCGGGATCGATATCCATCGCAGCGGTGAACAGGAATTTAGCCTTGGGGTGCATGGTTTCTCCAGTGGTGGTGTTGCGTGAGTGATGGCCCCTGGTGGCGCCTGCGCCACACAGGGTGTTTCAATATCTCGCCAGCAGCATGCCAAAACCATCGATGCGGTCGGCAATGCTAATGCGCCGCAGCGCCTGCCAGTACGTCGCCACATTGACGCCAATCAGCGGCTTGCCGTGCGCGGCTTCGATCTCGCCGGTGATGGCCGAGACCGGCAGGTTGGTGCCTACATGGATCAACACCTCGGCACGCGCATCGTCCGCCGCTTTGAACCCGGCGCGAATTTCATCGAGTGTGATCTGCGCCACATGCGTCGGGCCGGTCGCCTTGAGCCCCACGGCCTTGATCACTTCGTAGCCGCAGGCAGTAAAGAACTCGCTGATCAAGGTATCAGCCGGCGGCCAATAGGGCGTAAGGATCGCGATTCGCTTCGGGTTGCCGATCGCTTCAAGCCCCGCGAGCACCGCCATCGATGGCGTAATGAAGGGCACGCCACACAAGGCTTCGAGCATGTCCTGCTCACCCTTGGCGCGTGTGCGGTCGCCGCGAAACGAGTGAATCGAATGCCCGTGCGCCACCACATGCGGCTCGCACGGCAGCACCAGACGCAGCGCGTCGTCGAGGTTGCCTTCTTCGGTGTCGAGGGCGCGCCGATACTGCTCCATGTCGACATAGGGACGCGGCGGCAGATACATGCGTGTCACGTGGTTGGTCACACCCGGCGGGCGCATCGCTTCGAACTCGGGCTGCACCACGGTGTTGGTGGCCGGCACCACCACGGCGATCTTGCCGCGCATGGCGAGGGTATCGGTGGTCGGCTGGCGATGGGCAATGGTGGTCATGGGATCAGTTTGGCCTTGCGTACGCTCTCGAGCAACGAGGCGCGCAGAAGAAATTGTTTATGGGCAAGCGGATCTTCCGCGCTGCGCCGCAGTTCGTCAAGGTGCGCACGCCGCACCTGCGGGTCGCTCTCTTCCAGGCGCCGCTTGTTGATAACCGTGTCGCGCTGCACGACTTCGATGTTGAGTTCGCGGCGGCGCCGCTGATAACGGTCAAGCAGCGCTTCATCGACGCCGTTGCGCATGGTTTGGGTCAGGATCTCGGTCAGCTCCATGCCATCGTGGATGCCGCTGTTCATGCCCATGCCGCCGGCCGGGTTGTTGACGTGCGCTGCGTCACCGGCAATGAACACGCGCCCCCGGCGAAACGATGCCGCGACGCGCTGGTGAAACCGGTATACGCCGCGATAGCGAATCTCGAACGGCTCCGCGCGCGGAAAGAAATGTTGCAAGCGTTTCTGCAGTTCGGTTTCCGACAGCACCACCTCATCGGCTTCCTCGGTGGTCGCCGGCGAGATCACGCGCCAAATGCCCTGCATGTCGTTGCCGGCCACCTTGAACAGCGCCACCCAGCGCTGCGGGTCGGCGAAGTAGCTGCGGTTCGCATAAGCGTAGTGCTTCTCGAAGTCGAAGGGCGTGGTCATGCCGATGAAGCGCTCCGGAAAGGTGTAGCCGGCAAACTCGGAATCGATGGACTTGCGCACCACGCTGCGCGCGCCGTCGGTGCCGACCACGTAGTCGGCCATCACGCTCACGGCACCGTCCGGCGTCATGCAAGTGAGCTCAACCGTCTCGCCGCGCTGCTCGACCGCCGTCACCTCGTAGCCGCGCAGCACCCGCGCGTTCGGACAGGCCGCCAGGCGGCCCAGGGCAATATTGACCAGCTTGTGCGACTCGCACTGCACCGCATACGGGTAGGGCGTTTCATCAGCGAGACGCGCGTAGTCAAACTCGGCCACCAGTTCGCCGCTGACGCGGTCCCAGTGCTGGAAGCGCGGCGACACCAGGCCCTGCGCGATCACCTCATCAACGATGCCCAACTGCGCCAGCATCTCCAGCGTTGACGCATGCGTGGTGGCCGCGCGCGGCTTCTCGTCGTACACCGCATCGGCTTCGAGCAGCGTCACCTCGAGGCCCTGCTGCGCCATCGCTAGTGCCGTCACGGCGCCGACCGGACCGGCGCCCACAATCACAATCCGCATTTGCATGTTGACCCGCAGAACATTTGATAGAACATTTGACAGAGAATTTGAAGGCGAATTTGACAGTACCGCCAAAGCCGTTGTGCACCAACGGTTTCAGGCCATATGCCTTGGAGAGTGGCTTGCATCAAGGCGCAGCGGCCGGCTCGTTGATCAAGCTCACATGCGCCGCCACCACGCGCCAGCCTTGTGGCGTGCGCAACCAGGTCTGGCTCTGGCGGCCGATCTTGCCGGGCACCGTCTCGCGCGCGAACAGGGTCATCGCGGTGGCGAAGTCGCGGCCGTAGGTGGTGATCACGGTGCGGCTGATGCTGCGTTTGAGGCCCACCGCCGGGCGGCCGGTGCGAAAGCCGCGAATTTCGTCCTTGCCATACAGGTTCTCGCCGATGCCGTAGCGAATCGTCAAGGGTGAATCCATGAACAGTTCGTCGAGCACCGCGAGGTCGTTCTCGTTTAATGCCTTCTCGTAGCGCATGAACGCGATTTCCATTTCGGCCTTCGGTTCCGGCAAATTGATTTCAGCCATGTCGATTCCTTCAGAGTTGTGCAAGCAGGCTTTTTACACTGCCCGGCCGTTCGAGCGCCGGCACAACAAGCTCCGGGCCGAGATCGTGCAGGCGCCGCTTGATGGAGGGATGCTGCTGGCGCTGGCGCGAAGCGGGGCCGGAACCGACTCTGCCACCTCACTTGTAGTCAGCCAAGCGATTGCTGTCGCGGGTCAGCAATTGCAGGAGCCTTGGGTGGAGAAATAGTCGCTCCCGCCCGACCGCCATTTCACCGAGCACGCCAATGCTGGCCAACTGCTTGAGATAGCGCGACGCAGCCTGGCGCCCGGCGATGCCCTTGCCGGTCAGGTTCTGGATGCGGCAATACGGCAACTCGAAAATCAGGTCGACCAACTCGTGGCTGTAGATTTTCGGCGCCGCCCGTTTCACGTGCTCCACCGTGGCCGCCTGCAGGGCGCGGATCGCGCCGATCTTGGCCGTCGTCCACAACGCCGTCTCTTCCACGCCCTTGAGCAGATACAGCAGCCAGGGCTCCCAGGCCCGCTTGCGCGTCACGTCCAGCAGCAGGCGGTAATAGTCCGCCTTGTGGGCAATGATGTAGCGGCTCAGATAAAGGATCGGCAGAGTCAACAAGCCCTCCTCGACCAGGAACAGGCCGTTGAGCACACGCCCGGTGCGGCCGTTGCCGTCGGTAAATGGGTGGATCGCTTCAAACTGGTAGTGCCCCGCCGCCATCCGCACCAGCGGGTCCACTTCCTCTGCCTCATGCAGATAGCGCTCCCAATTGGCCAGCTTGGTGCGCAACAGATCCTCGCCCACCGGCGGGGTATAGATCACCGCGTTGGTTTTGTTGCTCGCCAGGGCCGTGCCCGGCACGCGGCGCACCTGCATCTGCACGCCCTTGATGCGCGTGCATACCTGCTCGGCCGTGCGAGTGTTGAGCGGGCGCGCCTTCAATGCGTGAAAGCCTTCCAGCAAGGCGCTGCTGTGGCGCAGCGCCTCACGCGTGGCCGGGTCGGCCTGGCTGTCGGCATTCTGGAACTGGAACAGCCGGTCGGCGGTGGTGACGATATTCTCGATCTCGGAGCTCGCCTGCGCCTCCAGCAGCGGCAGCGTGTTGATCAGCATGGCCTGGTTGGGGATCAACTGCGCCGCCTGCTTCAGCTCTGCGAGGGCGGCGCGCGCCGTGATGCACTGCTTGAGGACGGCGCGCGTCTCCAGCTCCACCGCCGGCGGCAGCGGCGGCAGGTCGTTGTAGGGCTGGTCCGGGCGCCAGGTTGACGTGGTTGATTTTTTGGATTTTTGCGACATGTTTGGAGTGTATGTCGCCGGCAGCGACACGTCAACAAAATATGTCGCCATTTTCACGTTTTTGCGACACGTTTTCCGAACATGTCGTCGCCATCGACATGTCACGGCAACCATCCGGGCGGACCCACGCACTACCCTGACGTGAGCAAAACAGACTTTTACAGACCGGTGCGCCCTGCCCGGTTTTCAGCTTACGCCGCCAGCAGTTCCTTGGACAAGGGCTCGACCTTGGCATAGCGCGCGGCATCGCGCTGCGCCTCCCACAAGTCGACCGCCTGCTGCATGCGCAGCCAGACTTCCGGCGTGGTGCGCAGCACCTTGGCCAGGCGCACCGCAATTTCCGCGCTCAAGCCGCGCTTCTCGTGCAGCAACTCGGAAACAGTCAGGCGGCTCACGCCCATGTGCGCCGCCAGCTGCGTCTGGGTGATGCCCAACTGCGGCAGCACATCTTCGCGCAGCACCGCGCCGGGGTGCGTCGGCCGGCGTTTCGGGTCTCGTAGCGATTTCATCAGTGGTAGTCCTCCAGATCAACGTCGGTGGCGTCTTCGCCCTTGAATGAGAAAGTGATCCGGACATTGCCGGTCACGCTGACCGCGTAAGTGCCCTTGCGATCGCCTTTCAACTCGTGAAACCTGAAACCCGGCAACGCCATGTCGGCCGGCGTGGCGCAGGCATCGAGCACGTCAAGCATGCGTTCGATCCGGTCCGCACTCCGCGCCGGGATGCCCTTGAAGTTGCCGGTCGCGAAAAACCTCTCCAGCCCGCGATGCCTGAAGCTTTTGATCATTCCGTAAATTGTAATTTATAGGATTACATTGTACTGCGCCGGATTCACTCGTCAAGAGCCGGTCTTGTTGAAAACATGAATGATTCCCAAAGGTCTCGAATTCGATACCTTTAAGCCGAATGTGCGCCCCGCCAATCCAATTCCATCGAATTCGAGGGAATTAAAACCAGCGTGGCCCAGACCCGGCCCTGCGCTTCAGCGTGGCCGGAATCGGCGCGGCGGCGCGCCTGCTGCCCCAGCCTGCCGCCTTGGCCGCGGCCTTGTCGATGCGCCTCGCCCCCGACCAGCGGCCGCCGGACATGGTGATATTGCTGGCCGACACCAGCCTTGCCACCCGCACCGACGCAGCCGCCCTGCTGCGCGCCGCCCGCCACGCGCGGCAACAGGGGGCCGGCTTCATCGTCGCGCTGCTGGTCCACCTCGGCGCCGCCCCTGGGCACGCCGGCATCGGCCTCCCCGCCCTGGCCGAACAGTGTGACTGCCTGATCGAACTGCCCCGCACCGCCGAGGCACCGATGCAATGCGTTGAAAGCCTGATCCGCCCGCTCGCCGGTGACGCGACGATGCTCATGTGCCTGGAAAACATCCGCAACGCCCTGCAAGGCCCCGGGCTGATCCGCTTCGGCTGCGCCTTAGGCCAGGCCCCGAGGAAACCCGCGGCCACAGGGCGACCCTGGCCGCACCCAGGCAGGCCCGCCAAGGGGCGACGGACGTCTGGACAACGGACGTCCGC
>JANPAR010000134.1:0-13845 GCA_031430015.1 Burkholderiales bacterium | reverse complement strand
TTAACGTATTTTTACAGACACATTTTATCAAACCAAGCTATAGCATCGCTTTTAAATATTTAGCGGTATAGCTTTGGGTACTTTGCGCAACAACTTCAGGCGTACCTTCTGCAATGATTAAACCACCGCCATCACCGCCTTCTGGACCCATGTCCACAATCCAATCCGCGGTTTTAATCACGTCTAAATTATGTTCAATAATCACAATCGTATTGCCCGCATCGCGCAAACGGTGAATCACATCTAACAATAATTGAATATCAGCAAAATGCAAACCTGTTGTTGGCTCATCTAAAATATACAGCGTACGGCCAGTATCGCGCTTACTTAATTCTAGCGCTAATTTTACGCGCTGCGCTTCACCGCCAGAGAGCGTGGTGGCGCTCTGGCCTAGCTTGATGTATCCGAGGCCGACATCGAGCAGAGTGGCGAGTTTGCGCGCGACCACGGGCACCACCTCGAAGAATTTGTGCGCGTCTTCGACTGTCATCTCCAGCACTTCGGTGATGTTCTTGCCCTTGTATTGCACGTCCAGCGTTTCGCGGTTGTAACGTTTGCCGTGGCACACGTCGCAGGGCACGTAGACGTCGGGCAGGAAGTGCATCTCAACCTTGATGACGCCATCGCCCTGGCAGGCTTCGCAGCGCCCGCCCTTGACGTTGAACGAGAAGCGCCCGGGTTCGTAGCCGCGCTCGCGCGATGACGGTGTTTGCGAAAACAAGTCGCGGATCGGCGTGAACAACCCTGTGTAAGTGGCCGGATTGGAGCGTGGCGTGCGGCCAATCGGCGATTGATCGACCGCGATGACTTTGTCGAAGTGTTCCAGTCCGTGGATCAGGTCGTGCTCGGCCGCCGGTGCGTTCGAGCCGTAGAGGTGATGCGCGACCTGGTTGTAGAGCGTGTCGTTGATGAGAGTTGACTTGCCTGAGCCGGAGACGCCGGTGACGCAGGTCATCAAGCCCACCGGAAGATTGAGGGTGACGTTTTTGAGATTGTTGCCGCGCGCGCCTTCGACTTGCAGCATTCGCTTCGGGTCGGGCCGCGCGCGCTTGGACGGAATCGCGATGCTCTTTTTGCCCGACAGGTATTGCCCGGTGAGTGATTTCGGATTGCGTTCAATTTCGGCGGGTACGCCTTGCGCAACGATTTCGCCGCCATGCACGCCGGCACCGGGGCCGAGGTCGAGCACATGGTCGGCAGCGCGGATAGCATCTTCATCATGCTCAACGACGATCACGGTGTTGCCGAGGTCGCGCAGATGCTTGAGCGTGCCAAGCAGGCGGTCATTGTCGCGCTGGTGCAAGCCGATGGAAGGCTCGTCGAGCACGTACATCACACCGGTCAGGCCCGAGCCGATTTGCGAGGCGAGGCGAATGCGCTGCGCTTCGCCGCCCGAGAGCGTCTCGGCCGAGCGGTCGAGCGACAGATAGTCGAGGCCGACATCGTTGAGGAAGTTCATGCGCGCCGCAATTTCCTTGACGATGCGCTCGGCGATCTGCGCCTTGTGGCCATCGAGCACCAGGCTCCTGAAGAATCCCAGACCATCTTTGAGCGATTTGCCCGATACGCTGTAGATGGTCTCGCCCCCCACGCGCACGTTGCGCGCTTCTTCGCGCAGACGCGAGCCCGCGCAGTCGGGACAGGTCTTGTTGCTGATGTACTTGGCCAGCTCCTCGCGCACCATCTGCGAGTCGGTCTCCTTGTAGCGGCGTTCGAGATTGGGAATCACGCCTTCGAACACGTGCTCGCGAATGACGGTGCGGCCCTTTTCGTTGACGTAATGGAAAGGAATTTTTTCCTTGTCCGAGCCTTGCAGGATGATGTCCTGCGCGGCTTGTGGCATTTTCTCGAAGGCCTGTTCGAGATCGAATTTGTAGAAGGCGGCGAGCGATTGCAGCATCTGGTAGTAGAACTGGTTGCGCCGGTCCCAGCCCTTGACCGCACCGCTTGCCAGCGACAAATGCGGAAACGCGACGATGCGCTTGGGGTCAAAAAACTGGATGTTGCCGAGGCCATCGCAGGCTTGACACGCACCCATGGGATTGTTGAACGAAAACAGGCGCGGCTCGAGCTCGGCAATCGAGTAACCGCAAATCGGGCAGGAAAATTTGGCGGAGAACAAATGTTCGCGACCAGACTCGATCTCTTGCGCAATCGCGCGCCCTTCGGCCAGACGCAAGCAGGTCTCGAACGACTCGGCAAGTCGCTGCTTCATGTCACCGCCCACCTTGATGCGGTCCACCACCACGGCAATCGAGTGCTTGAAGTTTTTCTTCATCTTCGGCACCGCGTCGATCTCGACCAGCGCGCCATCGACGCGCAGACGCACAAAACCCTGCGCGCGCAGATCGTCGACCAAGTCCATGAATTCGCCCTTGCGCTCGTTCACCACCGGCGCGAGGATCGCGAGCTTGGTCTCGGGCGGCAGGGCCAGCACGTGATCGACCATCTGCGAGACCGACTGTGCGTTGAGCGCGAGATTGTGTTCCGGGCAATAGGGCGTGCCGACGCGCGCGTAGAGCAAGCGCAGATAGTCGTGAATCTCGGTGACGGTGCCGACGGTGGAGCGCGGGTTATGGCTGGTGGCTTTTTGCTCGATCGAGATCGCCGGCGACAGGCCTTCGATCAAATCGACATCGGGCTTTTCCATCAATTGCAGGAACTGGCGCGCGTAGGCCGACAACGATTCGACGTAACGGCGCTGGCCCTCAGCGTAGAGCGTGTCAAACGCGAGCGACGATTTGCCCGAACCGGACAAACCGGTGATGACAATGAGCTTGTCACGCGGCAGGTCGAGGCTGACGTTTTTGAGATTGTGGGTACGTGCGCCGCGGATGCGGATGGTGTCGTTCATGCGTGTTTCCGGCAAGTGGCCCAGGGAAAGCGGGCCTCCTTGTTAAAGCCCCGGTACGCGGCATCTTGGCCGAATAGCCATTGAGAATCAGGTGCTTGCAAGCGCCAATCATCAACGTGCAGGCTGAAACAGGGAGTCGTGCAAATGGGGCAACCTGCTACTATAGCGGATTGCCCTGTTGTGGCGCTCTGTGCCGGCGCATTTAGCCGTAATTGAGTCCCGCCCCCGCATTTCCGCACCGCCCGGCCCGCCTGCCGATACTGGACGGTTTCTCTCCTCGATAGCACCGCAACACGCCTCGCAGTTCACGCCAATGTCATCACTGGAAATTCGCGCGGCGTTTTCGCTGGCCTCGATCTTCGCCCTGCGCATGCTTGGGTTGTTCCTGATCCTGCCGGTGTTCGCGATTCATGCCAAAACCTTGCCGGGGTACGACATCACTCTGGTGGGCTGGGTGCTCGGCATTTATGGCCTGACGCAAGGTCTGCTGCAAATTCCGTTCGGCATGGCCTCCGACCGGTTTGGCCGCAAACCCGTGATCATTTTTGGTCTGGTGCTGTTCGCCATCGGCAGCTTCGTTGCCGCCATGCCGGGCGACATTTACACCGCGATGCTCGGCCGCGCGATTCAGGGTGCGGGCGCGATCTCGGCGGCGGTGAGCGCATTTTTATCCGATCTCACGCGCGAGGAAAATCGCACAAAGGCGATGGCGGCGATTGGCGCGAGTATCGGCCTGACCTTTGCGCTTTCTCTTGTTGGCGCGCCGGTGCTCTATGCGTCGATTGGCATGGACGGCATCTTCAACCTGACCGGTGTGCTCGCCCTGGCGGCCATCGCCGTGGTGGTGTGGGTGGTGCCGCCTGCAAGCGCCGCCCTGCACGCGCCGGGGCCGGACGTGGTACGGCCATCGCTGGCGTCCATCGTTTCCAATCCGGAACTGGTGCGCCTCAACATCGGCATCTTCAGCCTGCACATGGTGCAAATGGCAATGTTTGTCGTGGTGCCGCTGGCGCTGGTCGAGACCGGCGCGCTCAAGGTCAGCTCGCACTGGCAGGTGTATTTGCCGGTGGTATTGCTCTCGTTCGCAGTGATGATGCCGCCCATCATGTGGGGCGAGAAGCGTGGCAAGAGCCGCGCCGTGTTGCTCGGTGCGGTGGCGCTGATGGCGTTGGTGCAAGCCGCTTTCATTGAAGGCGTGCACCACTTTGCGTGGGTGGTGTTTCTGCTGTTCGCGTTTTTTGTGGCCTTCAATATTCTGGAGGCGATGCTGCCCTCTCTGGTGTCACGCGTTGCGCCGCCGGCGGGCAAGGGCGCGGCTCTCGGGGTCTACAACACCACCCAGGCGCTGGGCCTCTCGGCGGGCGGCGTGCTGGGTGGTGTACTGGTCAAATATTCAGGTGTAGAATCTGTCTTTGTTTTTGGCGCGGTGATGATGTTGGTCTGGTTCATCGCCGCTTTTTCGATGCGCGAACCGCAGTCCCGCAAAGTGGCGGCAAGCGCGAATTCTCAAGAAGGAGAACTCAATCATGGCAGCATCCGTTAACAAGGTCATTCTGATCGGCAATCTCGGCAAAGACCCCGAAACGCGCTATACGCCCGACGGTGCGGCGATCACCAACATTACCCTCGCCACCACCGACACCTGGAAAGACAAGGCGACCGGCGAGAAAAAAGAAGCCACCGAGTGGCACCGCGTGTCCTTTTTCGGCCGTCTGGCCGAAATCGCCGGCCAGTATCTGAAAAAAGGCCGGCCGGTCTATATTGAAGGCCGCATCCGCACCCGCAAATGGCAGGACAAGGAAGGCCAGGACCGCTACACCACAGAAATTATTGCCGATGAAATGAAAATGCTCGGCTCGCGCGAAGGCATGGGCGCGCCCGGTGGTGATGACGATGGCGGCGGCGCACGCGCCCCGGCTTATGCAGGCAATGCAGGGGGTAACGCTGGTGGTGGCGCGCCAGCGCGGCCTGCTGCGGCCAAAAAGCCGGCGGGCGGCTTCGACGACATGGACGACGATATTCCGTTCTGAGGCTGTAAGGGCGCTGGCTGCGTGACCCGGCCTGCCCCGCGTGGTCAGCAATCACCGGCCGCCGCACCCGGCCGAGTGGCTTTCAAAAGCCGTTCCCCACGAGAGTGGGGGGCGGCTTTTTGTTGCTTTGCGATATAATCTAAGGTTCTGTTTCGTCAACTCTTTTTCGGTTTTTCCGCGACCACCATGCCAATTTATGCCTATGCCTGCGAAGCCTGCGGGCACCGTCAGGACCATCTGCAAAAAATGGCCGATGCGGTTCTCACCGTCTGCCCCTCGTGCAGCGCTGCCGCCTATACCAAGCAATTGTCGGCACCGCCGTTTCAGTTGAAGGGCGGCGGCTGGTACGTCACCGACTTTCGTGACGGCGGCAAGAAGGACGCAAAGAAATCCGACGCGGACGGCAAGGGCGGTGGTGCCAGCGCAACTGACGGCAAAAGCGTCGAGGGTGGTTCCGCTGCCAAGTCTGACACCAAGACT
Organism: Burkholderiales bacterium; assembly: GCA_031430015.1. Lineage (GTDB taxonomy): Bacteria > Pseudomonadota > Gammaproteobacteria > Burkholderiales > JAEUOS01 > CANJDH01. Next base: position 8,481 of record JANPAR010000134.1, on the reverse strand, counting down.
GAGTCGAAGGGCGAGTCCAAGAGTGAGTCCAAAGGCGACGCCAAGTCTGATACGGCAAGCGCGAGTTCAGCTGCGTCGAGCAGCTCTGCGACCACCTCATCCTCGTCTTCGTCTTCGTCTTCGTCGTCGTCCGCGTCCTCCGGCGATGCCAAGGCTGCCTGACCTGCCACTCCTTATTCGCGCCGCCGCCACCGCAGCAGCAGCATCGTGTTCAAAAAATATCTCATTACAGGCCTGCTGATCTGGCTGCCCCTGGCGATCACGATCTGGGTGATCCGCCTGATTGTGACCACGATGGACGGCGTGTTTCCATCGTGGATGATTCCCGAGGTGATCGAGCGCCAGCACATCCCCGGCCTCGGTCTGATGATGGCGCTGTTGCTGGTGTTCATCACCGGCGTGCTGGCCGCGAACTTTATCGGCGAGCGCCTGGTGGTGTGGTGGGAGCTGTTGCTCAACCGCATTCCGATCGTGCGGTCGATCTATTCGTCGGTCAAGCAGGTGTCAGATACGATTCTGTCGCCCAATGGCCAGGCATTTCGCAAGGCAGTACTGGTGGAATATCCACGCAAGGGCGCCTGGACGATTGCGTTTTTGACCGGCGCGCCCGGCGCTGGCGTCGCCGAACATTTGCCCGGCGATCACGTCAGCATTTATGTGCCCACCACGCCCAACCCGACGTCCGGATTTTTCCTCATGCTGCCGCGCACGGATGTGATCGAGCTCGACATGAGTGTTGACGCCGCTCTCAAGTACATCGTTTCGATGGGCGTGGTTGCACCCAACGGTGCCGCAGTCAAGAACGGCAACGGCGCGAAATATCCGCCGCTCTGACGCAACCAATTTTTATTTCACCAGGCGCGCCGTCACCGCAGTAGTGGTGGTGGTGCGCAAACTCTGGCAGAACGTGTGTTCTGCCCCAAGTAAAACCGAGCAACCTGAACGAAGCACATCATGCGTACCGAATACTGCGGCCTGATCAGCGCCAAGCATCTCGACCAAACCGTCACCCTCAATGGCTGGGTCAACACCCGGCGCGACCATGGCGGCGTGATCTTCATCGACCTGCGTGACCGCGAAGGCGTGGTGCAAGTGGTGTGCAACCCCGGTCGCGCAGAGATGTTTGCCAATGCCGAAAAGATTCGCGGCGAGTATGTGGTCAAGGCCGTGGGCAAAGTGATCCGCCGCGAGCCAAATCTGGTCAATCCGAAAATTCGCAGTGGCGAGATTGAAGTGGTGTGCCACGAATTGGAAATTCTCAATGCTGCGGTGACACCGCCATTCCAGATTGACGACGAAAACATCAACGAGAACGTGCGCCTTGAGCACCGCGTGATTGACCTGCGCCGCCCGCAGATGCAGAAAAACATGATGCTGCGCTACAAGGTAGCGCTGGCGGTGCGCAACTATCTTGACCAGCAGGGTTTCGTCGATATCGAAACGCCGATGCTGACCAAGTCCACGCCCGAAGGCGCGCGAGACTATCTGGTGCCGTCGCGCGTGCATGACGGCATGTTTTTCGCGTTGCCGCAGTCGCCGCAGTTGTTCAAGCAGATGCTGATGGTGTCGGGGTTTGACCGCTATTACCAGATCACCAAGTGCTTTCGCGACGAAGACCTGCGCGCCGACCGTCAGCCCGAGTTCACCCAGATCGATTGCGAAACCTCGTTCCTCACCGAAGGCGAGATTCGCGACATTTTCGAAGGCATGATCCGCAGCGTATTCAAGTCGGCAATCGATGCTGACTTGCCCGCGCAGTTTCCGGTGATGGCGTTTTCGGAAGCGATGGCGCTGTACGGCTCCGATAAACCCGACATGCGTGTCACCCTGCAATTCACCGAGCTGACCGACGTGATGAAGGAGGTCGCGTTCAAGGTCTTCAGCGGGCCGGCCAACAATCCGAACGGGCGCGTGGTGGGTATGCTCGTGCCCGGTGGCGGCTCCGGAGACAAAAGCATCTCGCGCAGCGAGATCGACGCCTACACCGAGTTCGTCAAGATCTACGGCGCCAAGGGCCTCGCCTACATCAAGATCAACGATGTGACGCAACTGAACGAGACCGGCCTGCAATCACCGATTGTGAAAAACCTCTCGCCCGAATCACTCAAGGCGATTGTCGAGCGCACTGGTGCGAAGAATGGCGACCTCGTGTTCTTCGGTGCCGACAAGGCCAAGATCGTCAACGATGCCATTGGTGCACTGCGCGTCAAGGTGGGCCACGACAAGGGCCATCTCTCTGGCGACAAGTGGCGTCCGCTCTGGGTGGTCGATTTCCCGATGTTCGAATACGACGACGAAGCCAAGCGCTGGAATGCCATGCATCACCCTTTCACCAGCCCGAAAGACGGCCACGAGGAGTATCTCGACAGCGACCCCGGCAAGGCAACCGCCAAGGCCTACGACCTGGTGCTCAACGGCTGGGAAATGGGTGGCGGCTCGGTGCGGATTCACCGTGAAGCCGTGCAGAGCAAGGTGTTCCGCGCCCTCAACATCGGTGCCGAAGAAGCCCAACTCAAATTCGGCTTCCTGCTTGACGCGTTGCAATACGGTGCGCCGCCGCACGGCGGCATTGCTTTTGGCCTCGACCGCATCGTCACGATGATGACCGGCGCCGAATCGATCCGCGACGTGATCGCGTTTCCGAAGACGCAGCGCGCGCAGTGCCTGCTCACGCAAGCGCCGTCAGCAGTGGACGAAAAGCAATTGCGCGAGCTGCACATCCGGTTGCGCAATACGCAGACGGCCTGAGCCGCTGCAGGCCAAAATTGCTGCCGTCCAAAGCCGCCTGCGCGCATGACGTGAACTGCGTAAACTGAGTCCACTGAGTCAGCCGTGCAGGATCACAGCAGATCACATTCATGTCCGCCCCCGTCTTTCTGATCGCGGACACGCGCGTTATCAACGAGTCCAAATACGAGGCCTATCGCCGCGCCATCAGTGCTGCGGTACTCGCGCATGGCGGCCACTTTCTAGCGCACGACCAACAACCGCGCGCCATCGAGGGCGATTGGAACCCCTCGCACATGATGATCGCCCAATTCGCCAGCGCGGAGGGTGCCGAAGCCTTTCATGCCTCGGACGATTTTCGCCAGGCGTTTGATCTGAGCCACAACTGCGCCATGGTGGACATGGTGCTGGTCAGCGGCATCAAGGTGGCGCGCCATGCGGGCGGCAGTGGCATACCCGCCTACGCCGTGGCCGACAGCCATGTGGTCAACCGCGCGCGCTTCGAGAAACTCTCGCAAGCCATCAACGACGCCGTGCACAGTTATCAGGGCCGGCATCTGGCTTGGTCGGATTGCAGCCGCACCATCGCCGGCAACTGGACCCCGCCGCTACTCACCTTGATCGAGTTTCCCGACTACGACGGTGCGCTGGTCAACTACGCCTCCGAGAGCTACCGCAAGACGCACGAGCTGCTCTCCAATGCAGCGATGATCAGCCTGCTGCTGTTGCGTGGTGCCGGGGCCGGGGCGCCTTAGCCCCTGGTACCTGTCGCGATGAGCCCAACGGTGCCGTTCAAGATTCCGGTATCGGTACTGGTGGTGATCCACACCCCGGACTTGCAGGTGCTGGTGCTGGAGCGCAGCAGCGCGCCGGGTTTCTGGCAAAGCGTGACCGGCAGCGTTGACCACGCCGATGAGCCCTTGCGCGACACCGCGTTGCGCGAAGTGCTTGAAGAAACCGGCATCGATGCCACGCGCCCCGGTCATGTGCTCGCTGATTGGCACTACACCAACCGCTTCGAGATTTACAAACGCTGGGTCAGCCGCTATGGGCCGGGTGTCACGCACAACACCGAGCATGTATGGGGCCTGACGATTCCGCAACCCGTGGTGCCAGTGCTCACCGAGCACACGGCCTACGAATGGCTGCCCTGGCGCGCTGCGGCAGACAAGTGCTTTTCGTGGAGCAACGCCGAAGCGATCCGCAAGTTGCCGGAACAGTTGGTCCGGTAGCAGGTCATAAGGCGATGGCACACTGCATCGCGGCTCACGGGCTTCATCGGACCGGGCAGGCTCGCACGAGGGACGCGGCCGGCGCATCGCATGCGCGCGCAGTGTTCGCACCGCGCCTCATTCTTCCGCGCCTGATTTCCCCGAGCCGGTTTGCCCGCTTCTGGCATTGGGGACAGCGCGCGCTACGCTTCTCGTTGCTGTTGATCTGCAGCTTGTTTACGCCGCTAACCCACGCGCAGTCGCTGCAACTCGACCTTGATGCCGTCAGCGGCACCGGCTGGAGTGCGCGCAAGGTGCAACTTGCACTCGCCATCGGTAGCGCGAATGGTGCGCGTGGATCGATGGGCTCGGGCGGCTCAGCCAAACTCGATCTCAAAGGCCTGAATGCGCAGGGGCGCGACCTCGGCGACGTGTCGATTGCTTGCGCGCGCTTCTCTTTCGAGAACCGCATCCTCCAATGCGAGGATGGCCACCTGCAAGGCGCGGTGCGCTGGCCGCTGAGCTTCAGCTACGACCTGGCGCGCAAGGCCTTGCGCCTGTCGATCACGCCGGAGAAGGACGAAGTGTGGCAACTCGACATCGCGGGCGGTGAGTGGCAGGTGAACTTCAACAACGCATCTCTGGCCCGTATCGCGCCCCTGCTGCCGGCACCCGCTGCCGCTGCTGCCGAATCGATTCGCCCCACTGCGGGCCGCGTCAACGGCACGCTGCGCTACGGCCCCGCGCGCATCGATGCGGATCTGCGCGTCAGTGAAGCTGCATTCGCTGACAGCAGCGGCCTGCGCGCCGGTGAAAAGCTGCAAGGGCGCGTCACGCTGGACGCCACGCGTACAGGCACTTTGTGGAACTGGCAAGCGGCGCTGCAATGGGATCAGGGCGCGGTATTTTGGGACCCGCTCTACATCGCGCAGGAGAGCGGCGTGCCGGGCCATCGCTTAAGCGCGCGCGGGACACAAGCAGGCGGCCGCGTGACGGTGGAACAAGCCGTGCTCGACTGGCATGGTCTCGGACAGCTCACCGGCAGCGCCGCGTTCGCAATAAGTGACCCTGCGCTTGGTCAACCATCGGTTGCCATCCCAGCGAAAGACTCGCCGCCGGACAAGGATTCGCCATCGAACCACTTCGTACTGAGCGCGCGCAATCTGCAACTCGCAGGCCTGCGCGCGCTGCTGCCGCAAACCTGGCTGGACCAACACGCGCTCGGTGACCTCACGCTCAAGGGTACGGCCGATTTCTCCTTGCGCGGCGCGGCAGGCGAGATTGCAGAGGCCACTCTCAGACTCGCCGATGCCAGCTTCAGTGCCCCGCAGCGCGGGCTTGCGCTGGAGCATCTGGACATGCAGTGGGCACACGTGCCCGCCGCGCCGCAGCCGCAAGCCTTCACCTTCAACCTGGACGCGCTGCGCGTGCGCGATCTCGCCTTCGGCCCAATCCACGCGAGCGGCGAATCCCGCGCCGGGCGGCTGCACATTCCCTCGCTGGTGGTACCGCTGCTCGATGGATTTTTGGGCCTTTCCGATATCAACATTGGCCGCGATGCGTTTGGATTGCAGGGCGCACTCACACCGGTGTCGATGGAAAAGCTCACCGCCGCGCTGGGCTGGCATCCCCTCGGCGGGCAGCTTGCGTTTGTGTTGCCGCAGGTCAAGTACAGCGCGTCAACAATGGCGGTCGATGGCGCGTTGCTCTTCAAGCTCTTTGGTGGTGACGCCTCGGTGGACGCGATTCGTCTGGAAAATCCGTTCGGGCGCACGCCGCAGCTCACCGCCGATCTGCAGTTGAAACGCCTCAATCTGGAAGAGATGACCGGCGCGGTGAAATTCGGCAGGATCACTGGTTTCGTCGATGTTGCAGTGGAAGGATTGGTCATGGAAAACTGGCAGCCAGTGAGCATGGACGCACGCGTCGTCACGAGTGAGGGCGCGTTCGCCAAACGCATCAGCCAGCGCGCGGTGCAAAACATTTCGTCCATCGGCGGCGCGGGTGCGGGGGCGGCAATCCAGCGCAGCTTCCTCGGCTTTTTTGAAACGTTCGGTTACGAGCGCATCGGCCTCTCGTGCCGTTTGCGCAACGGGGTGTGTCTGATGGGCGACGGCACGCCGCCGCCGCCGGGCAGCAGTGCGGACAATGCCAGCGGCAGTTTCACGCTCATCAAGGGCGGTGGGCTGCCCTCGGTCAATGTGGTTGGTTACAATCGATTCGTCGGCTGGCAAGAATTGCTCGATAGAATCAAGGCAGTTATCGACGGCAATTCCCGTCCGGTGTTTCAATGAGTCCCGGAAAGTTTGGAGCGTTCACGCGATGAAACACGACATGCATCCAGCCCACATTTTTAGCGCCCACAGCGTGCTTCGTTTCCTGTCTTTGCTGGCCAGCGCCGCTTGCGCCGCCACGCTGGCCGGCTGCGTCACCATCAACATTTATTTCCCCGCCGCTGCCGCCGAGAAGGCGGCCGACCGCATCATCGAAGAGGTTTACCAGTTGCGCAAGGATGCGGCTCCGGCCAAACCGGCCGACGCGAAATAGGGTGACACCATGACCAAAACATTTTTCTCTCCGCTGCTCCAAGTTGTGCTCGCGCTGCTGCTGGCCCACACGCCACTGGCCGCATGGGCGCAGGCCAATCTCGAAATCAACACGCCCGCCATCAATGGCTTGAAGCAGGCGATGGCAGCGCGTCACGCGCAGCTCGCACCGCACTACGTGAGCGGTGCCGTCGGTATCGTCCGCGATGGCACCGTTGCCCTGCGCGACGCCAATGCCGTGCCGTTGCCGCAGCGAGCTGCCGTCAATGGCCTGGTCGGTTCCGAGAACACGGACCGCGCCGCGCTCTATCGCGAGATCGCGCGCGCCAACGGCAAGCCGGAGTGGGAAGGCGAGATTCGCAACACCTTCGCCCTGCGCTGGATCGAGAAGGCCGCGCCAGGCTGGCAGGTGCAAAACGCGCAAGGACAGTGGGTTAAAAAATGACGGCAGACACGGCGATGCTGCCACAAGGCATGACACCGATCCTGTCGGTGGTGCCGATGCCGTCCGATTCGAACCAGCATGGCGATATTTTTGGCGGCTGGCTGATGAGCCAGGTCGACATTGCCGGTGGCGTGATCGCCGCGCGGCGCGCGCGCGGACGGGTCGCCACGGTCGCAGTCAATGCCTTCACGTTCAAGCAGCCAGTGCTGATCGGCGACGTGGTGTTGTTCTACGCCAAGGTGGTCAAGGTCGGTCGCACCTCGATCACCACCGATGTCGAGGTCTTTGCGCAGCGTAACCCGGCCGTGCTGGAGACCGTGAAGATCACCGAGGCCACGCTCACCTATGTGGCGACCGATGCGGAGCGCCGCCCGCGCACCGTGCCGCCAGAAGCGTGATTGCCGTTCCAATAGTGGTCGCATCATGATTTCTGTAGCCATGCCCTGCAAAGCCGCTCGCACCAAGGGCTTTCGAGGCATATCGCCAAGAATGGCTTGCGCCAACGATTTTGGGGGCATTGCCGACTGATGGATCGCGCGATTCAAGCCCGCTTCATCGCCGAGGCCGTGCCGCGCCTCACCAGCCGCTGGATCGAGGGCGCATGGATCGGCTGCGTGTTCCGCGCGGTGGCCGAGAGTGACAAACTGCACGCGCACTTCATTGCTGCTGCGTGGGAGACGCCGGCCAGCGGTGCCGCACCGATCATCGCGCGCCTGCCCGACGCCACCTATCTCGCCCCGCACGAAGCCGAGCGCGCCTTGTTGGGCTTGCTCGATGCCCTGCCCGGCAGCGTGCGCCTGATGCTGGCCGGCCCGCAACACATCGACCCTGCGCTGGTCACGCAAGTGGTGTTGTCGAGCGACCGTCATCTCTCTCCCGGCCTCAAGGAAGCGCTCGCCGCCTTCGTCGGCGCCGAGCAAGCGCGCAACGAGCAATCAATCCGCCAGAGCTATACCGACCGCGATGAAGCGTTTGAGGCGTTCAAGGCCAAGTTGTTTGGGGCGGCGAAGTAGCGGACTGAGCGCGATGAGCAAGCCGTTGCACTGCTACACCACTGACTGGCACGGCAATCGGACTGCGTGCTTCGCGTCAAACGTGCAGCGCTATCCCTTGCGATAGCGATTGATCGCGACGCGCGTTTCATCGGCCACGCGCCGCGCGGCTTCGGCAAAATCATCGCCGCCCGACGCATACAAAATCGCGCGTGACGAGTTAATCATCAGCCCGGTGCCTGATGCCGAGCGCCCCGCCTTGACTGTCGCTTCGACATCGCCGCCCTGGGCACCGATGCCCGGCACCAGCAGCGGCATGTCACCAATGATGCTGCGCACGGACGCGAGTTCATTGGGAAAGGTTGCGCCAACCACCAGCGAGCAATTCCGGTTGCCGTTCCATTCGGTGGCGACCACGCGTGCGATGCGTTGATACAGCAACTCCTTGCCGTGCGGGCCGTCGAGTTCGAGAAACTGCAAGTCGCTGCCGCCCGGGTTGGAGGTGCGGCACAGGATGATCACCCCCTTGTCGGCGTACTGCGTGTAGGGGGTCACCGAGT
>JANPAR010000133.1:0-4161 GCA_031430015.1 Burkholderiales bacterium | reverse complement strand
GAGCGGCTTAAAAATCCGCCGGGTTCTGATGTGCCGGACTTCTTCGATGAGTTGCTGGAGCGCATCCGCGACATTCGTTCCAGCGAAAAGCGGGTGTATCTGCGGGTGCGCGACATCCTCGCCTTGGCAGCGGACTATGCGCCGGACGATGCACAGACGCACGCCGTGTTCCAGATTGTGCAAAACAAACTGCATTTCGCAGCCACCGGCAAGACCGCTGCAGAACTCATCGCCGCCCGCGCCGATGCCGAGAAGACGAACATGGGCCTCACGAATTGGAAAAGCGGCAGCGTGCGCAAGGGCGATGTGACCATCGCCAAGAACTATTTGAACGTCGCCGAGATCGGGGAACTGAATCGCATTGTGGTCATGTTTCTCGACTTCGCCGAAGATCAGGCTCTGCGGCGCAAGCAAATCTTCCTGAATCAATGGCAGATCAAGCTGGATGAATTTCTGCGCTTCAACGAGCGCGCCGTGTTGTCTCATGCGGGTGCTGTGAGCCGGGAGGACGCGGACAACAAGGCCGCAGAGGAGTATGAAAAGTTTTCCACCCGCCGCCGCGCCTGGCTTGAAGCCGAAGGCGAGGCCGATGCTCTGCGCCAACTGGAAGGTGCTGTCAAAACGCTCCCAAAGCGAAAGAAGGCTGGCCCCGCGAAAAGTGACGATGCGTGACGATGACCGCATTGCAGAGCGCCGCTACGCTGCTGTATTGACGGAAAGAAAAGTGAAATGAAAACAACCCGCTCGAATGGCGACTTGAAAAGCGCTCACATCACGCCGGCGAATGGCAACGTATTCGCGGATTTGGGTTTTTCTCCAAGGCAGGCGAAGGCGATGCTGGCAGATGCGGATGCCCGGATTGCCAAATCCCGAAAGCTCAAGCAGGACGCAGCAATGGCGCTCGCGCAGTGGATCCAATCCGAGAAGCTCACGCAGCTTGCTGCCGCCAACATTCTGGCTGTGTCTCGTCCGCGGGTGTCTGACTTGGTGAACGCCAAGCTGGGCCGTTTTTCGCTCGATACGCTGGTCATGATGCTGTTGCGCACCGGAAAAAAAGTTGACTTGGTGGTGCATTGAATAAGTTGGTCAAGTACACCGGACTGAAAGCGTTGGTGTGAGCGGGTTGCAGGCCATCGATGGCATGATATCGTTGGTGGGAGCCGGTTTCAGAGGAATGGCGAATTGGAATTTGAGCATGGCTCTCCTCCGCACCGCAGGGCCGGGTAAGACAGAAAACCTGGCGACAGGAGCAAATTCCGTTAAGGTAGTGACGCCCTCACCGTAACAAGGCGCTGTCAATCAAGGGAACTGAGATGGGACTGTGGGCCGCCGAGCCCATTTTGCGTGACGGCACCTGTGCCATGGCGGTGCTGTGGCTCTCCGGCTCGGTCGATTACGCGTCGCTGCTGCGCATGTTGTGTCTGGAAACGGCGTCGAACCGTTGGGCGGATTTGTTGATGCAGCCGCAGGCAGGTTTGTCAAATGCGGTGCCACTCGACCCAGCCGAATTCGGGGGGGCGTGGAATCGATTCAGGACTGCTCATGATTGTCCATCTCGCGTGCAAGCTCAGCTTCAATGGTCTCAATGCTGGGCAGACTCGATGCGAATTCGCTGGGCAAGGCCCGCGTAAGCTCATAGGCGGTGATGCCGATAGGTTTGTGGATGTCGCGCAGCGCATATTCGGCGACGATGCTGTCTTTCGACTGGCACAGGATGAGGCCGACAGTGGGCGCGTCTTGCGAGTGACGGAGTTGCTCATCCACGATCGAGCAATAAAAATTCATCTTGCCTGCATATTCCGGCTTGAAGCCGCCCTTCTTCAGATCAACGACGACGAAGCAGCGCAAATGCAGGTGGTAAAAGAGAAGGTCAACGTAGAACTCGCGGTCACTGACTTCGAGCCGGACCTGGCGGCCCACAAAAGCAAAGCCGCGCCCGAGTTCGAGAAGAAATTTTTGAATGTGGGAGAGCAGGCCGGTTTCCAGTTCGCGTTCGCGGAAAGCTTGGTCCAGGGTAAGAAAGTCGAACAGAAAGGGGTCTTTGAGGAGACCTTGAGCGAGCCCGGCGTGAACTTCCGGCAAGGTGGACGCGAAGTTGGTCACGGCTCCGCCCTGGCGCTCGTGCGCGCGGTTTTTGACTTGAACGCTGAGCGTGTCGCGGCTCCACCCTTGCTCCATCACCTGCCGGGCATACCAGAATCGAGTGGGAAGGTCTTTAACTTTCTCGATCAGAATCACGTGGTGAAACCACGGAATGCCGAATGCCAGCGCAGGTGGCATGACCTGGCTTGCACTGAAATCCAATTGTGCCGCAGGCTGCGGCACAATTACGGAAACCACATGACTGCCGCTTTCAATTTGTGCCGCAGGCCGCGGCATTGATGTCGCACCTGTTTGCTGCAAATTTGGATACTCGCGGAAAAAGCGCAGCATGCGCTTGATGTTTCTTTCCGAGAACCCCTTTTCTTCAGGCAGTTCATTCTTCAAATCCACCGCAAGCCGGGGAATGACTCCAGCGCCCCAGCCTTCGCGTTCCTGCCGGGCGGCGATCATGTGGCCGATGTCCCAATACATGAGGATCATCTCCGCATTGACGCAGAGCGCGGCCTTGTGCTGCGCCTGCCGGACGCGCACCTTGATGCCGGACAGAAGTTCGCGATAAAGGGTGAGTTCCTTGTTCATCGAAGCAATGAATTTCCTATATACTATACAAAAATATAGTACATGAGAAATCTAAGTTCGTCAAGCTCCAAGCGCAAATCCTGACAGTGGCCGTGGCTGACAGTGGCAGTGGCTACCTCGCCAAACTGATTTCCGGTAAAGTAGAAACGCCATCACCGCCGCAAGGCGCTGTCAATCAAGGGAAATGAGATGGGACTGCCGCTCGAAAAACTCACGCTCGAAGCGTTTCTCGAATGGGAAAACGCGCAGGACACGCGCAACGAGTTTTATCGCGGCGATGTGTTCCCAAAGGCAGACGCACGACACTCGCACGGCACGGTGACATCAAACCTGGTGCGTCACCTCGGCAACGCGCTGGACGGTTCGCCCTGCCGCGTATTCCACGAAGGCATGAAAGTGCAAATCGCCGACGAAGCCATCCTCTACCCGGATGTGTTCGTCACCTGCGACAAAGCCGACCTTGCCACCGAGATGCTGTTCAAAGCGCCCACGCTGGTGATCGAAGTGTTGTCGCCGGCAACCGAAGGCTACGACCGCAGCCAGAAATTCGCCCTCTACCGCCGGCTGCCTTCGCTCAAAGAGTACGTGCTGGTCAACCTGGATACCCGCCGTGTTGAATCCTTCACACGCGGTGCGGATGATTTGTTCGTGTTGTCTGACATGAGCGAGAGCGATGCTGTGCAGTTTCGCAGTCTCGATATCAGCGTGTCGGTGACGGCGGTGTTTGCGGGGCTGTGACTAGGATTTGGTGGCACGCCTCCATCAGATGTCGTGTTGTTTGGGTTACGTGTACCCACTGGCGAATAAAGTGAGCCTTTTGGTGGGAATGGGATGCTGATTCCGTTGGGAGAGAAAAATGTTCACCTGGCATAAGAATTTCTTTGCCACTGTCTGCTTTGTTGTTGGTTTTGGCGCGATGGCACAGGAATCAAGTACGAGTCAATCAACCGACTCTGTCCCACGGCCAATACTGATTGGTCAAGAATCAGATGTCTTAGATTTGATCGAACATGCTTTGCGAGTTGAATACAAAATTGACAACGTCCGAAAAAACTATTCCACAAATCCACCTTCAGCAGTAGCCGATTTTTTCTCTATGCTGTCGAACAAGACGCAAATTACCGTATTTCTCGAAAAAGTGATTGTTGAGCCGTCTCAAACTGATCCACAAAAAGCTGCTTTTCGTCCGCGAATAGAAGTTCGCTCGGTTCGAGGCACTTTTACTGATACTCACGTCCGGAATGTTTCCGAGGCAATTCAACGTTCGAGTAAGAATTTCTCATCAGTCATGCTCGAAGATGAAGGGAAGAAAAAGGTAATTGACGCGGGGCAAGCCGCTGGCGATGTCCCGTCCACAGTTGAAGGTTGAGCCGGTGGTGGAAATGATTATGCGGCCTTTTTCAACGGGACTGATGCAGGCCGCATTTGGCGAACGAGCGCAGGAATTTGGTCGAAGCCACGCAAGCGTTTGAACGACTT
>JANPAR010000132.1:0-11837 GCA_031430015.1 Burkholderiales bacterium | reverse complement strand
GCTCGTCGGTCGCCACCGCGGCGACCGTCGCCACCTTCGCCCGGCCCACGTTCAGGAACCGCAAGTACGATCAGCGCAGGGTGCTGGGCTCGATTGCCGCCGGCGCCTGCCTCGGCAACCTGATACCGCCCGGCATTGCCTTTCTGGTGTACGGCGCGATGACCAGCACCTCGGCCGGGCAACTCTATGCCGCAGGCGTGATTCCCGGACTGTTGATGACGGTGATCTTCATGCTCACCATCATCCTCATCAGTTGGTGGCGGCCTGACCTGACCGGGGCCGGCACGCGCGAACCCGACAGCCCGATGCGCGAAAAGCTGGGACGACTGAAGCACCTGCTGGCGCCACTGGCCGTGTTCATGGTGGTGATGGTCAGCATTTACACAGGATGGGCGACCGTGACCGAAAGCGCCGCGCTCGGCGTGGCGTCCACACTGGTGGTGGCGGCGCTCTACGGCAAGCTCTCGGTGGCGATGCTGCACGATTCGTTCCGCGCCACCATGCGCCTCACCGCGATGAGCATCTTCATTCTGGCGATGGCGTTTTACCTCAACTTCGTGCTCGGCCTGCTGGGCGTCACGCAGACTCTCGCCGGGCTGGTGAAATCACTCGACGTCTCGCCGATCCAGTTGTTGTGGGTGCTGGCAATCATGTATCTCTTGCTCGGCATCTTTTTTGAAACCCTGCCGATGCTGGTAGGCACCGTGCCGATCGTGTTCCCGATCATCGTCGCGGCCGGCATCGACCCGGTGTTCTTCGGCGTGTTCATCGTGCTGATGTGCGAAATCTCCCTGATCAGCCCGCCGGTTGGCATGACGCTCTACGTGATCCAGGGCGTGCGCGGGGAAGGCACCATCAACGAAGTGTTCCAGGGCACGATCCCGTTTTTCATTTCGATGATCGTGATGACGGGACTGTTGATCCACTTCCCGCAAATGGCGCTGTGGCTGCCGCAGATGGCGTTTGCGAAGTAGGATTTTCGGAAGCAACATCGGGCTGAAACCCACTCCTGGAGCGGATCCTGGCGCTATACCGTCAGAGCAGCCACGTGATCGTGTATCGCCCCCGGCGTGGTCCACCACGCGCGGCCATCGTTGCAGATGTGCTGCAACGCGCGCCGCAGTTGGCGCAGGCGATGTGGTTGGCCGACCAGATAAGGATGCAGCGCGATGCCCATCACCAGTGGCTGACCGTTACGTGCGCTGGCAAAGCCCGGCGCACCTGATACACGAGATGCTTGCGCACCCGGCGCCATAAACCCGGGCGCTGACTTGACTGACACACCTTCTGCCTGCGCCATCATTTCGTCATAGCAGTCGATGATCATGTTGGCGAATTCCTCGGCACCGCACTGACGCCCGATCACGGCCGGGATGTCGTTGATCTCCTGCGGATAGGGAATCGTCCAGATGTCTCCGGCGCGCGTCGCCATCTTTTGCGGCTGGTCGTCGTGGCACCAGTTGAGGTTGTAGGCGTAGCCGGCTTCCTTGAGCAGGTCGGGCGTGACCGCGCTTTCCGAAATCCACGGCGAGAGCCAGCCGCGTGGAGCCGCGCCCTCCTCTTTGGCGATACGTGCGCTGCACTCAACGATAAGCTTTTTCTCGGCGTCTTCGGTCATGTCACCTTGACGCTCGGCATTGGTGTGGCCGTGACCGATCACTTCAGCGCCCCACGCGTATTGGTCTTTGCGGAATGCGGCGATGACTTCGGGGCAGTAGTCGTACAGAGCAGTATTGATCAACAAGCCGACGGGCAATTTGAGTTCATCAAACAGGTCACGGCAGCGCCAGACGCCAACACGGTTGCCGTAGTCGCGCCATGCAAAGTTGAGCACGTCAGGATCACCTGAAGGTGCAAGTTTGGCGCCAAGGCCTTTGCCGAATTCGAAGTGCTCGACATTGAAGCCGAGATATACCGCGAGGCGCTTGCCTTCTGGCCAAGTGTAGTCCGGGCGGCGCGTGATCGGTGAGTAGGGATAGCGATGGTGGGTAGTGAGGTTGCGCAGCATTGCCGGGATTAGGGAGCAGTGAGGAAGTGGGTCGGTTTGTGCGTATCTGAATGTCGGCATTTTTCTGGGTGCGTGTGGGCGCCCGGTGTGGATTCCGGATCTCAAATTTCGTCGATGGCGGTGACATGCGGCGCTTCACCACCGTCACCGTTGTCACCGAGCGCATAGCGCTCGCGCGTGTTGATATAAAAGCTCGCGCCGAATCGCGCCACCGGAAAGTAATTTTGCAGGCGGACGCGATGCTTCTCGATGTCGATCAACTCGTCGCGCGCGTGCAGCCACAGCACCTTGCCGATGAAAATGTAGCGGCTCTCGGTTTCGAGCTTTTCCCACAGCCTGCATTCGAATGCCACCGGCGCTTCGGCAATGCGTGGCGGTTTGATGGCGTTGGAGGCTTGCGTAGTGAACCCAACCAATTCCACTTCGCTTTGATCAGGTGGCAGACTCGCGCCGCAGGCGTGCATTTGTTCGGCAATCGCTTCGTCTGCAAGGTGGACGACAAATTCGCCGCTGGCGAGAATGTTGGCCGCCGTGTCTTTGAGCCCACCGCCGGCGTGCTTGTTCAGGCTGATCATCACGATCGGCGGCTCTTCGCCGAGCATGTTGAACATCGAGAACGGCGCGGCGTTGACGACCCCTTGTGCGTTGATCGTGGTCACCAGCGCAATCGGACGGGGCACGATCAGGCTGGCCATCAGTTTGTAGCGCTGGTATTCGGTGAGGGTGGAAAAATCGAGTTGCATACTGGTGATGTTGGTAGAGTTGCGGGCGCAAGTGCGCCCTTTTTATCAACGCGTGACGCTGGCGGGCATGTGCCAATCAGGGTGAATGATATGGCCCGGAACCGCTCCCACCAAAGGTTTATGGTGCATAACCGGCACAACCACACTATCGGCTGCGCGCAGTGACCTATCGGCCACTTCCGTCAAATAAAAAATTTTCGCCAACGGCTATGCGGCGGGTGGGCGCCCGCTATGCCACACGCTGCGTCACCCACGCTGCAACGCCAACGAGCGCAGCGGGCAACTGTTCCGGCTGGGTGCCGCCGGCCTGTGCCATGTCGGCGCGCCCGCCGCCCTTGCCGCCGACCTGCTGCGCGACAAAGTTGACGAGTTCACCGGCTTTGACCTTGGCGGACGCATCCGCGGTGACGCCTGCGATCAACGACACCTTGCCGCCGTCCACTGCCGCGAGCACGATGGCGGCGGTCTTGAGTTTGTATTTCAGCTTGTCGAGTGTCTCGCGCAAGGTTTTCACATCGGCGCCGTCGAGTACGGCCGCCAGCACGCGAATCACCGTTCCATCTGCGCTCTTCACATCAACTGCCTGGCCGGCCAAGTCATCGCCTTGCGACGATGCGAGCTTGCCCTTGAGCTTGGCGAGCTCCTTTTCGAGCGTCTTGACGTTGTCGATGACTTGCGCAATTTTTTGCGGCAACTCAGCGGGCTGTGCCTTTAGTGCGTTGGCAGCTTCACAGACGCGCGCATCGAGTTCCTGCACAAAGGTCAGCGCACCGGGCCCGGTCACCGCTTCGATGCGGCGCACGCCGGCCGCGACGCCGCCTTCGGAAATGATCTTGAAAAAACCGATGTCACCGGTGCGCGTCACATGCGTGCCGCCGCACAGTTCGGTCGAGAAATCGCCCATCCCGAGCACGCGCACTTCTTCGCCGTATTTCTCGCCGAACAGCGCCATCGCGCCGGCCTTGATCGCGGCATCGTGCTTCATGATGCGCGCCGTCACTGAATGGTTGGCGCGAATCTGTTCGTTCACCAGTGTCTCGACAGTGCGCACTTCGTCGGCTGTCATCGGCTTGTTGTGGGCAAAGTCGAAGCGCGTCTTGCCGGGGTCAACCAGCGAGCCTTTTTGCTGGACGTGATTGCCGAGCACTTTGCGCAATGCCGCATGCATCAGGTGTGTGGCCGAGTGGTTGAACTGCGAGGCCGCGCGTGCGGCCACGTTGACTTGCGCACTGAGGATGTCGCCGATCTTGAGTGCACCGGTGGCGAGGGTGCCGTGGTGGCCAAAGACTTCGGCCTGGATCTTCTGCGTATCCGCCACCGTGAACGTGCCGTGTGACGATACCAACTCGCCCACATCGCCTACCTGCCCGCCCGACTCGGCATAGAACGGCGTCTGATCGAGTACGACGATGCCAGCGTCGCCGTGATCAAGCGCATCGACTGCTGCGCCATCCTTGTAGAGCGCGACGATGGTGCAGCCATCGACATTGAGCGTGTCGTAGCCCTTGAATGCCGTCTTGCTGCCATCATAGGCGACGCCCGCAGCGATCTTGAATTTGCTCGATGCGCGCGCCTGCTTGCGCTGGCCGTCCATCGCCGCTTCATAGCCGGCGATGTCGATGCTCTTGCCGCGCTCACGCGCTACATCGGCGGTCAGGTCCACCGGGAAGCCGAAGGTGTCATAGAGCGTGAACACGGTGTCACCATCGAGCATGTTGCCTTCACGCGCGAGGGCTGCATCGAGGATCTTCATGCCGTTTTCCAGCGTCTCGGCAAAACGCTCTTCCTCGGCGAGCAGGGTCTCTTCGACGCGCTTGGCCTGCGCGGTGAGTTCGGGGTAGGCCGCCCCCATCACGAGCACCAGGTCTTTGACAAGCCGATAGAAAAAGGGTTTGGTCTGCCCCAGTTTGTGGCCGTGGCGCAACGCGCGGCGGATAATCCGGCGCAGCACGTAGCCGCGCCCATCGTTCGATGGAATCACACCATCGACAATCAGAAACGAACACGCGCGAATGTGATCTGCGATCACCTTGAGCGAGGGCTGCGACAAATCCTTGATCAGGGTTTCGCGTCCGGCGGCGCGGATCAAATCCTGGAACAGGTCGATCTCGTAATTGCTGTGCACGTGCTGCAGCACCGCAGCGATGCGCTCCAGACCCATGCCGGTATCAACACAGGGCTTGGGCAGGCGTGGCATGTCGCCTTTGGCTTGGCGGTCGAATTGCATGAACACCAGATTCCAGATTTCAATATAGCGGTCGCCATCGGCCTCGGGCGAGCCGGGCGGGCCGACAGCCACATCTACCCCGTGATCGTAGAAAATCTCAGAGCAGGGACCGCACGGCCCGGTATCGGCCATTTGCCAGAAATTGTCAGACGCATACTTCGCGCCCTTGTTGTCGCCAATGCGCACAATGCGTTCGGGCGGCACGCCGATTTCCTTGGCCCAAATGTCGTAGGCCTCGGCATCATCTATGTAGACCGTGACCCAGAGTTTGTCTTTGGGCAACGCATACACGCCGGTGAGCAACTCCCACGCGAATTTGATTGCATCCTGCTTGAAGTAATCGCCGAATGAAAAATTGCCGAGCATCTCGAAAAACGTGTGATGGCGGGCGGTGTAACCAACGTTTTCCAGATCGTTGTGCTTGCCGCCAGCGCGCACGCTACGCTGCGACGAGGTGGCGCGCTTGTAGGAGCGCACATCACCGCCGGTGAACACATCCTTGAACTGCACCATGCCCGAGTTGGTGAACAGGAGCGTCGGGTCGTTACCGGGCACCAGGGGACTGGACGCTACGCGCGTGTGCCCCGTGGACTCGAAGTAGGACAGAAATTTTTCACGGATTTCGGACGCGTTCATGGTGCTTTTTCAGAGGGACAACAGAGAATGAGATTGTAGCATTCGCCTCTGTTTCAGCTCTGTTTCTCCAGAGGGAAAATGGGCTGAAACGAGCTTCCAGCAACGCTCTCCGCTAGAATGCGTGACAGCCCCTTTCACCACGCGCCGCGCGCCGCGCGCCGCAGCGCCATCCCGCCACGCACGCCGCCAAGCACCACACTTCGTTCGTCACGCTACATCCACGCACTGGAGAACACGGCATGAGCCAATACATTCTCGCGCTCGATCAAGGCACCACCAGCTCACGCGCGATCCTGTTCGACCGCGCCGGCACGCTGGTGGCGATGGCGCAAAGAGAGATAAAGCAGATTTTTCCGCAGCCGGGCTGGGTCGAGCACGACCCGGAAGAAATCTGGCAATCGCAATACGCAGTCGCGCAGGAGGTGCTGTTCAAGGCCAAGACCTCGGCCAAAAACGTGGCCGCCATCGGCATTACCAATCAGCGCGAGACCACGGTGATCTGGGATCGGGCCACCGGCAAACCGATTGCCAACGCAGTCGTGTGGCAAGACCGCCGCACCGCCAAACGCTGTGAAAATCTGAAAACCGAGGGCAAGGAACCGGAGGTGCGCGCCAAGACCGGCCTCGTGCTCGACGCGTATTTCTCGGCGAGCAAGATTGCTTGGCTGCTCGATCACGTCAAGAGCGATGACGCGAGCGGGCGCAGCCTGCGCGACCGCGCCGACGCGGGTGAGCTCGCCTTCGGCACCATCGACTCCTGGCTGATCTGGAAACTCACCGGCGGGCGCGCTGACCGTGGCGCAATCCATGTCACCGACGTGACCAACGCCTCGCGCACCCAGCTCTACAACATTCACAACGGCGACTGGGACGACTCGCTCGCGTTTCTGTTCAACGTGCCGCCAACGCTGCTGCCGATCGTGCATCCTTCATCGGGCGTGGTCGGCCACACCCATGCCGACCACTTCGGCATGGGTGTGCCGATTGCCGGCATCGCCGGCGACCAGCAGGCCGCGCTGTTCGGCCAGGCCTGCACAGTGCCGGGGATGGCGAAGAATACCTATGGCACCGGCTGCTTCATGCTCATGCACACCGGCGGCGCGGCGCTCGAGTCAAAGAACGGACTCATCACCACCGCAGCGGCGCAAACCGCTGATGCGCGCCGCTATGCACTCGAAGGCAGCGTGTTCACTGGCGGTGCAGTGGTGCAGTGGCTGCGCGATGGCCTTGGCATCATCAAGTCTTCCGCCGAGGTCGAGGCGCTCGCCGCGAGCGTGCCCGATGCGGGTGGCGTGACCGTGGTGCCGGCCTTCACTGGCCTCGGTGCGCCCTACTGGGATTCACGCGCTCAGGGTGCCATCTTTGGCCTGTCGCGCGGCACCACCAAGGCGCACATCGCGCGCGCCGCACTCGAATCGATTGCGTTCCAGAGCGCCGACCTGCTGCGCAGCATGGAGAGCGATTCAGACGTGTACCTCAAAGAGTTGCGCGTCGATGGCGGTGCCAGCGCCAACAATCTCCTGATGCAGTTTCAGGCTGACTTGCTCGGCGTGCCGGTGGTGCGACCCAAGGTGCTGGAGACCACCGCCCTGGGCGCGGCCTATCTCGCAGGCCTCGCGGTTGAATTCTGGAAGAGCAGTGACGAAATCAACGCGTTGTGGCAAAAGGACCGCGTGTTCGAACCGCAGCAGATGAACCGCGACGAGAAGCTGGGCCAGTGGCAAGACTCGATTGGCAAGCTGCTGGTCAAGAAGGCGGGTTGATCTTTTATTTTATGCCCCGTCCTGAAACCTTTGGTGGAAGCGGATCATCGACATCTCTTGGTCTGAGATCCGCTCCCAGAGCGGCTCGCAGCGTGATGGCCGCCAGCGTTGGTGCCGCATCACCGGCATTTCGCGCGCTGCGGCCTGCGCCACTGTTGATGCCGCTGGCGATGGCTCGAGTCGCTTTGCTCGTGACGCTACACATGCAGCGGTCTGACAAGCAACGCAGCCCACATTATGCCGATGCAATTTGACGCCGCGCTGGTCTGGTTCCGGCGCGACCTGCGCCTGACGGATCACGCAGCGCTCTATCACGCGCTCAAATCGGCGCGGCGTGTCTACTGCGTGTTCGTGTTTGATCGCGACATCCTGGATGCCTTGCCGTCACGCCAGGACCGCCGTGTCGAATTCATCCATGCCAGCATCGTTGAACTCGACGCGGCGCTGCGCGCGCACGGCGGCGCGCTGATCGTGCTGCACGGCTATGCCCAGCAAACGATTCCCACGCTCGCCCGTGCCCTCAAGGCCGATGCCGTGTTCTGCAATCACGACTACGAACCCGCAGCGAACACGCGTGACATCGCGGTAGCTGCCGCACTCAAAAAGCAGGGCGTGGCGTGGCAGTCATTCAAAGACCAGGTGCTGTTCGAGAAGGATGAAATCCTCACCGGCAGCGGCACGTTCTATTCAGTTTTCACGCCCTACAAAAACGCTGTGCTCAAGAAGCTGGATGCGTTTTATCTGTCGGCCTATGCGGTGGAGCGTTATTTGTCTTCGCTCGCGGCACCGCCGGCTGCCGCACTGGCTTTCGTGCTAGGAACGCAAGGCGCCGCGTCCGCCGCGTCGGTTCATCTGCCGTCGCTCGCTGACATCGGGTTCGAGTCCACCAACCTGCCATCGCTCGGCATGCCCTGCGGTGAATCCGGCGCGCAACAACTCTTTGCCAACTTCAAACCGCGCATGGCGGCGTATCACGAGCGGCGCGATTTTCCTGCTGCCAAAGGGCCATCGTATCTCTCGGTGCATCTGCGCTTTGGCACCATCTCGATCCGCGCCCTCGCGCGTGAGGCCTGGAAAGCGTGGCACGGCACTTCGGCGCATTTTGAAATCAGCGCCGGTGGACGCGGCGCCGAAATCTGGCTCTCGGAGTTGATCTGGCGCGACTTCTACTTTCACATCCTGCATCACAACCCGCACGTGGCCGCGCGTTGTTTCAAGCCGCAGTGGGATGCCATTCGCTGGGACACCGGCCCCGCGGCCGACACCTTGTTTGCCGCGTGGTGCGAGGGCCGCACTGGTTACCCGTTGGTCGACGCGGCGATGCGTCAGCTCAACCAGACCGGCTACATGCACAACCGCCTGCGCATGGTGGTGGCATCGTTTCTGACCAAAGACCTCGGTATCGATTGGCGGCGCGGTGAGCGTTACTTTGCAGACCGGCTCAATGACTTCGATCTTGCGGCCAATAATGGCGGCTGGCAATGGGCGGCGTCGACCGGCTGCGATGCCCAGCCTTGGTTTCGCATCTTCAACCCGGTGACGCAATCAGAGAAGTTCGATGCCGTCGGCAAGTTCATTCGCCGCTATGTGCCCGAGCTAAAAGCCTTGCCGGACAAGGCGATTCACTCACCCTGGCTGGCCAAAGGCGATGACTTGCGCCGCGCGGGTGTGCTGCTGGGGGAGCACTATCCACTGCCGGTGATCGATCACGCGGCAGCGCGTGTCAAGACCCTGGCGCGGTATCAGGCGGTGAGCCGTAGCATCACTACATGAAACGGCAACGAGCGGCAACGTGAAGCCGCGCGCGCCGCGCCGTCAGCGGCTCGATGCGCAGCTTCAATCGGCGTTCACCCCGAGTTAACCGGCGCTGCGCCTCGCCGCTGCGCTTCGCGCCGTGCGATCCACACGGTGGAGGCGGCGATCACCACGCCACCTATCAAAGTAGTCTGGCTCGGCACATCGGCAAACAGCAGCCAACCCATCAGCGACGCCCACATCAGATCGAGAAACTTCGCCGATTGCGTGGCCGAAATGTCGGCTGCCGCAATAGAGCGCGTCAGACAATAGTGACCAGCGCTGCCGATCACACCGCAGATCACGATGACGAGCCACTGCGCCGCGCTCGGCCACTGCCAGTGCCACAGCGCCAGCGGGAAACTGTAGATGGCCACGGTGAGCGACAGCCAGACCACGATGACTTCGGGGCGCTCATCGCGCGTCAGCGATTTGGCGATCAGAAACGACAGCGCAAACATCGGCGCCGAGGCCAGCATCACCAGATGATAGTGACCAGCCCCACCCGCGATCTGCGGGCCGAGCACTACCATCACGCCGCCAAAGCCTGTCAGGGCGGCGAGCCAGCGGTCCCAGCGCATCTGCTCCTTGAACACCAGATAGGCGCCGAACATGATGAAGATCGGCGCGGTAAAACCAATCGCCGTCATGTCGGCCAAATGAATATGCGGCAGTGCATGAAACCACAAGCACAGCCCCACGGCGTGCGCGGCACCGCGCATGAACTGGCCACCGATACGCTTCGGGATGTAAGCAGCGAGACCACTGCGCAGCACCAGCGGCAGCATCACAACACAGCCCATGCCATAGCGCAGGAACTGCACCTGCAGCGGATCCAACTGTTTGGTCAGCAGGCGCAGGAGCGAATTGAGTACTGCAAACAGCATGCCCGCCAGCACCGACCACAGAATACCGCGCACCGACGGATGCAGGCGCGCGAGGCGCGCACGCACGTGCGCGGCGGTGGACGATGGGAGCATGGTGATCTGGCGGTTTGCCGCAGCTGTGTCGCGCGCGGCACCTGCTTAACGCAGAACCATCAACACCAGCGTCTGCACCCGCGCCAGAATCACCAGCGCGATTTGCAGCAGCACGATCAGCACCAACGGCGAGAGATCGAAGCCACCCACCATCGGCAGGCGGCGCCGGATCGGGCGCAGCCACGGCGCGGCCAAGGCGTCAAGTACGTCACCAAGTGGATTGTCAGCGCGCATCCAGGACAACACTGCGGCAATGATCGTGATGAAGATTATCATGTTGATCGCCGTAGTGAGCAACCCAAAACCGCCACCCACGATCCACGCAGTGAGCGCGGCACTAGAGGTGAATAACGCAAAGCGCGCGCTCACCACATCGAACAGCGCTGCCAGGCCCCATTCAAACATCATGGCCGCTGCGAGGCTCGCCCAGTCGAAGCCGAGCGCACCTTTGAGCACGCGGCGCAGCGGCAGTACGAGCCAATCGGTGATGGCACAGACAAACGAGCCGAGCGGATTGCGAAATGGAATGCGTCGCCACTGCATGTAGAAGCGCAACAGGGCCGCAGGCACCAGCAGCCAGTATGCGGCCTTGAAGATGATGCCGAGGATGTCGTCAAGCATGCGATGGCGGGCCGGAGGAGTGCGGAGAAGGAATCCGCGTCATGCGCGGACACAGATAGAGATGCGAAGAACGAATACAGAAAACGATACGCAGACGCGTTCAGGCGCGGCGCTCAGAAACCAAAAATCCGCAGGCAATCCGGAACATCCCGGTTCACCTGCGGATTCCAACACCCCAACCACTTGCGCGGCTGGGTCCCGCTTGCAAAGCGCGGTGTTTCCCGCAGGCCGTCAGGGACGGCTGCCAGTGGGAAACGGCCATGCCGCCGCCGGGTTAAGCGCCGGGCGCATGCCCGGTGCCGCTGCCGCTGCGGGTTTGGCTGCCGCCGCCGGCTTTGCGGCCGGCTTGGCTTTGGCGGGTGCTTTCTTCGCCGGCTTTTTGGCTGCCTTTTTCTTGGCTGCCTTTTTCGCCGGCTTCTTGGCCGCTTTCTTTTTCGCGGCCTTTTTCGCGGGTTTCTTCGCCGCTTTCTTCGCCGCTTTTTTGGCTGGCTTTTTGGCTGCTTTCTTTGCTGCTTTCTTTGCTGGTTTCTTTGCTGCCATGATGAACTCCTTCAGAGTGGTTACGGAAATTACCGCTAAGCAAAAAACCCGTCTCTACCAGCCCGGATTATTCATCGGCGCAAGCATTGCTGCGTCTCTTGCGCTAATGAATGCCGTACTGCTGCGCTGTCTGCACACGCTGATGCCGTGTGTAGAGGAGCGCAGCCGCGCCTCCAAAAAAAACGCCGGTGCGAATCGCCCGGCGTTTTTTCTGGAGACAATGCGCACACCCGTTCCGGCATGTTGCGTGGCGTTGGAGGGACAATTTCCCTCGAACACGCCTTGCGGTCCGGATGCGTGATGCGCATTAATGATCGGTCTCGTGTGATCCTGCATTCAATCTTGGTTCTGATTTCGGTGCTGTGAAAGTTGACTGCAAAGGCGGTGGTTCAATGCAGCCGATTGCATCCGTGTAGCGCGCTGAATTCTTTCTCTGGCTGTTTCCTTACTCCCAGTTCAACGCGCCGCCGGTCTGATACTCGATGACGCGGGTCTCGAAGAAATTCCGTTCCTTCTTGAGATCAA
>JANPAR010000131.1:0-7008 GCA_031430015.1 Burkholderiales bacterium | reverse complement strand
GGACGTTCGGATCCTGTGGCATCGGCCGGGCCCGGCCGCGACTCAACTCGTCGATCAGCTCGGCAAAGGTCTCTATCCCTGCCTCGAAGTTCTTCATGTTCAGCGATAGCGACGTCTCGCGGTCCGATATCTCGACCTCGCGTTGCTTGATACGCAGGTGGCGATCCTCGCCAATCAGGGCGCGAACTTTCTCGCTACCGGCGTTGCCCCCGGACGGCTGGGCAACGCACATCCCAACATCGTGCCCTACCAGCCGTTCAAAACCAGTGATGGCGACGTGATCGTCGCTTGCGGCAATGACAACCTGTTTCAGAAATTGTGTGATGTGCTCGACCGCGCTGATTTGCCCAAGGATGCGCGCTTCGCATCGAACGCCAAGCGCGTCGAAAACCGCAGCGTGCTGGTGCCGATCCTGCAAGCCGAATTCATGAAGCGCAACACGCATGATTGGGTCGAAGCGCTTGAAGCTGCCGGCGTCGCCAACGGCCCGATCAACAATCTCGCGCAGGTGTTCGAAGAGCCGCAAGTCAAGGCGCGCGAGCTGCGCATGGAGCTTGATGCACCCTACGGCAAGGTGTCGTCGATCCGCAGTCCGATGCGCTTTTCGGAAACGCCGCTCGAATTCAAGCACCCGGCGCCCACGCTGGGGCAGCATTCGGACGTGGTGCTCAAGGGCATGCTGAAGATGAGCGATGCGGATATCGTCAGGTTGCGTGAGGGCGGGATTATTTGAACGCAGTGGCGAAACTCGCAAAGGCCACTCGCCTGACTGAAGCCGTATCGACGATTCTTTACAGTTCCGCGGTGCGACCGCGGATTTGTAAAGAATAATTCTCATCTGTATAGGGTGGATCCGAAGTCATGATCGACAATTTCAGCCGCTCCCAAGTCTCTCGCAAACCCGCTGTCATCTCCAAAAACGGCATCGTCTCGGCGCAACACCGCCGCGCTGCCGAGGCTGGCGCTGCCGTCCTCGCCAAAGACGGGGATTGCATCGACGCGGTGATCGCCACCTCGTTTGCCCTCGGCGCGCTCGAACCCTGGATGAGCGGCATCGGCGGCGGCGGAACGATGGTGCTGTATCGCGCCAGGGAAAAGCGTTTCGAAGTGATCGACTTCGGCATGTGCGCACCGCAGGGTTTGAATGCGGCTGACTACGCAATGACCGGCGAAGGCGCAGCGTCCGACCTCTTCCCCTGGCCGCGCGTAAAGGATGACCGCAACCTGCACGGGCCGGGCTCGGTCGCAGTGCCCGGCGTGGTGGCAGGCATGGAGGCAGCATTTAATCGCTACGCCAAGCTCGCGTGGAAAGACCTGGTGCTGCCCGCCGCTGCACTGGCACGCGAGGGTTTGCTGGTCGACTGGTTCACCACGGAAAACATCGCCTCGGGCGCGGCTGATCTGCGCCGCTATCCGTCGTCCACCGCCGACTTCTTGCGCGACGGCTTGCCGCCGACGCCGATGTGGGGCATCAAGGCCGAGGTGCGCTTGCCCCGGCCGCGCTATGCCAATACGCTGGAAACCATTGCGGCACAAGGGCCTCGGGCCTTTTACGAGGGAGAAATCGCGGCGCAACTGGGGCGCGAGATGCAAGCCGCCGGTGGGGCACTGCGCGCATCCGACCTCGCCGCCTACAAGGTGCGCGTAGGCAACACGCTGGCCATTCCCTACCGCGATGCCATCGTGCACGCCACGCCGGAACTCACCGCAGGGCCGACGCTGGCTCACACGTTGCGGCTGCTGGCGAACTGGTCGCCCGGCGCCGCGCCCGATGCCACCGCATACGCCGCCTATGGCAAGGCCTTGCAGGAGGCTTATCGCGAACGCCTCAAGGACATGGGCGACGCGGATGGCAAGCGCGCATTGGGCGCCGAGCATCTCGCACCCTCTTGCACCTCGCACTTCAACGTGGTCGATGCCGAAGGCAACATGGCAGCGGTCACGCAGACCTTGTTGTCGATCTTCGGCTCAAAGTTCGTCACGCCCGAATCCGGCATCCTCATGAACAACGGCATCATGTGGTTCGACCCCGAGTCGGGCAAAGCCAATTCACTGGCCGGCGGCAAACGCTGCCTGTGCAACTACACGCCGGTGATTGCGCAACTCGCCAGCGGCAGCCGCATGGCAGTGGGCGCCTCGGGCGGGCGCCGCATTCTGCCGGCGGTGGCACAACTGCTCTCGTTCGCCATCGACTACGGCATGGACCTCGATACCGCGTTCCACACGCCGCGCATTGACGCTTCGGAAGGCAATGTGCTGATTGGCGATGCGCGTTTCGATGCCGCAACCCATGCTGCGCTGGGCGCAGCATTCGATTACGAGCAGGCGCGTGTGCAAACCATGCCGATGAAGTTTGCCTGCCCGTCGTCGGTGATGCGCAATGGAGCCACCAACAGCGGTGCCACCGAGATCTTCCAACCCTGGGCGGACGCTGTCGCTGCACCGGGTTCATGACGCCGGCGGAGATTCGTTCAGCGCAGGCAAGAATTGCGGCGCATCTTCGCACCACGCCGGTGGTGCGCATGGAAGCCGGTGCCTTCGGGCTCCCCGCCTTGCGTGATGGAGCGCTCACCCTCAAGCTTGAATTGCTGCAACACGCCGGCAGCTTCAAACCGCGCGGCGCACTGAACAGCCTGTTATCGGCTCGCGAGGACGGACGGCTTCCCCCTGCGGGAGCCATTGCTGCCTCAGGTGGAAATCACGGCGCAGCGGTGGCGTGGGCCGCGAAGCGCTTGGGCGTGGCAGCGGAAATCTTTGTGCCTTCCGTAGCGAGCCCGGCCAAAGTCGAGCGCATTCGCAGTTTCGGCGCCACAGTGCATGTCGGCGGGGCGAACTATGCCGAGGCATTTGCGGAAAGTTCCAAGCGGGCGCAGGCGAGCGGGGCGCTGGTAGTGCATGCCTACGACCAGCCGCACACCATCTCCGGGCAAGGCACGGTGGCGCTCGAGTTCGAGGAGCAGGCACCAGACCTCGATACCGTGTTGATCGCCTGCGGCGGTGGCGGGCTGGTGGCCGGCGTGGCGGCCTGGTATGCGGGGCGCGTCAAGGTGGTGGCGGTGGAGCCTGAATCGTGTCCGACGCTCCATGCAGCGCAGCGCGCCGGTGCGCCTGTCGACGTGCAACCCGGCGGCCTCGCGGCGGATTCGCTCGGCGCAAGCCGTATCGGCGCGCTGGCGTTTGAGATCGCGCAGCAGTTCATCGCGCCCACCGTGCTGGTGAGTGACGCGGCGATTCGCGCTGCGCAACTGGCGCTGTGGCGCGAGTTGCGGGTTGCCGCTGAACCGGGTGGCGCGGCGGCGCTGGCGGCGTTGCTCTCCGGCGCCTACGTGGCGCGCCCGGGGGAGCGAGTCGGTGTACTGGTGTGTGGTGGCAACGTGGACCTGGCAACGATCGTTTGACGCCGATCAGGCCGCGCGTCTGGCTGCAAACTCGACAAACCACGCCAGACTCCCCGGATTCATCATCGAATCCCGGTTCACCACCCTCTCGATCGGCTCGCCCAGCAGCAGACGCTTGATCGGTACTTCGAGTTTCTTGCCGTTGAGCGTGCGCGGCACTTCGGGAATCGCGAAGACGTCATTCGGCACATGCCGTGCCGACAGGTCTTTGCGGATGCGCCCCTTGATGCGATCCACGAGCGCAGCATCGAGCGCGAAGCCGGGTTTGAGGACCACGAAGCAGGGCATGTAGGATTCGCGGCCGAGGTATTCGAGGTCGACGACGAGGCTGTCGAGCACTTCGGGCACATCCTCGATCACGCGGTACAACTCGGCCGAGCCCATGCGGATGCCGTGGCGGTTGATGGTGGAGTCGCTGCGGCCGTAGATGATGGCGCCGCCGCGCGGTGTGATCTTGAGCCA
Organism: Burkholderiales bacterium; assembly: GCA_031430015.1. Lineage (GTDB taxonomy): Bacteria > Pseudomonadota > Gammaproteobacteria > Burkholderiales > JAEUOS01 > CANJDH01. The sequence continues at coordinate 3,148 of JANPAR010000131.1, read as the reverse complement.
GTCGCCGTGGCGCCAGAGGCCGGGGTACATCTCGAAGTAGCTTTCGCGATAGCGTTTGTCGTCCTTGTCGTTCCAGAAATACAGGGGGAAGGAGGGCATCGGCAACGCGCAGACCAGTTCGCCCACGACATCGGTGACCGCCTTGCCAGCCTCGTCATACGCGTAGACGGCGCTACCCAGGCAGCGGCACTGCATCTCGCCCGCATACTGCGGCAGGATCGGGCAAGCGCCGACGAAGGCAGCGCCGGGGTCGGTGCCGCCCGAGATCGATGCGAGCAGAAGGTCGCTGTTGACGTTGTCGTAGACCCATTGATAGCCCTCGACCGGCAAGGGCGAACCGCTTGATGCCACAGTGCGGATGCGTGAGATGTCGCCGCACTCGCGTGGCTTGACGCCGGATTTGAGGCACTGTGCAAGGTAGGCGGCACTCGCGCCAAACACGTCGGTCTGCGTGTCCGCGGCGAATTTCCAAAGCGTCTCCATGTTCGGATAGCCGGGGTTGCCGTCGTACTGCACGATGGTGCAGCCGGACAGCAGGGTGTGCACCAGCAGATTCCAGATGATCCAGTTGGTCGACGAATACCAGAAGAAGCGGTCGCCCTGGATGAGGTCGAGGTGCAATCCGTTCGATTTCAACGCTTCGAGGATGCTGCCGCCGTGGCCATGCACGATGGGCTTGGGCATGCCGGTGGTGCCCGACGAATACACAACCCAGAGCGGATGATCGAATGGCACCTGCTCGAAAGCGAGCGCGCCGGGTGTGGCGAGCGCTTCGTCCCAGAGCATGGCATTGGGCAATGCCGACGCGGCGATGCCCGTATCCAGATACGGTACAAGAACCACTTTTTCCACCGACGGCAGTGCGGCGACGATTTCGCCGACGATGCCGCGCCGGTCGAAATCCTTGCCGCCATAGCGGTAGCCATCGACTGCAAACAGCACCTTGGGCTCGATCTGCTTGAAGCGGTCGATGACCGAGACGTGGCCCATGTCTGGCGATGCCGACGACCAGATCGCGCCAATGCTGGCCACCGCCATCAGCGCCACCACGGTCTGCGGAATGTTGGGCATGTAGGCGACGACGCGGTCGCCAGGTTTGACGCCGAGTGCCTTGAGCGTGTTGGCTACCGCAGCGACTTGCCGTTTCAATTCATCCCAAGACACCTCGGTGCGTGGCCGCAACTCCGACTGAAAAATGATCGCCGGCTTTGGCCCATCGGCATGGCGCAGCGCGTGCTCGGCATAGTTCAGTCTGCTGCCGGTAAACCACTGGGTGCGTGGCATGGTGCGCGTTTCAAGCACGGTGCTGTAAGGGGAGGAGGCGGTGATGGCGTAGTAATCCCAGATGCTCGCCCAGAATGCTTCGACCTCATCGACCGACCATTGCCACAACGCGTGGTAATCGGCGAAGGTGAGGCCGCGCGTCGCCTCAAGCCAGGCTATGTAGGCGGTCAGTTGCGCCTTGGCGATGCGTGCGGCGGAGGGTTGCCAGAGCAGGGCACCTTCGGGGGTGATGGCCATGTTCGTCTATGCTGAGGAGATGAAACGGGAATTGTAGCGATCCGGCAATCACGGCTGGTATGTGTATACTTGTTACCTTCAATACACACAATCTTGATTCATGCGCACCAATATCGAAATCGATGACAAACTCATGGCTGCGGCAATGAAGTCAGGCGGCTATGCCACCAAGAAAGAAACCGTCGAGGCGGCGCTCAAGATTCTGGCGCGCAAGCGCACTTATCAAAAAGTGCTGGCACTCGGCGGCAAGCTTAAATGGGAAGGTGACCTGGACGCGATGCGTACTGTGCCTGCGCGTGCCTGACCGGGGTCTGCGCAAATGCCCAGCGTGGTGCTGATTGACTCGTCGGTCTGGATCGACCATTTCAATGGTGCGGTCAATCCACCGGTGGAATGGTTGCGCGCCGCCCTCGAAGAGGGTGAAGACGATATTCTTTGCGGCGACCTCATCACACAGGAAGTGTTGCAGGGTTTCCGGCTCGACAAGCATTTTGCGCAAGCCGAGAGGGCGCTCGCGCTGTTCCCCTGCGTTACCTTGGGCGGGCGCGAGAACTGCATTGCTGCTGCCACCATGTACCGCCGCCTGCGCCAGAGAGGCATCACGATTCGCAAGCCCGTGGATCTGCTGATCGCCGCGTTCTGTATTCATGAAAAAGTCCACTTGCTTCACAACGACCGTGATTTCAAACCGCTCAGTACGCACTGCGGCTTGCGCGTGATTGATCCTTGAACGGTCTCAATCAGGGATGCTATGCCCCGCTGCTGCTCCATAACAGCGGGGCAGTTACCCCCTCCCATCACTCACTCTTCCAGTTCGGATACGCCACTCATGCACTACGACACCGCCGCCAACAACCACGGCCTGCGCTTCAACCCGTTCAAAGCCCTCGCTGTGCCGCGCCCGATTGGCTGGATCGCCAGCACCAGTAAGGACGGCGTGCACAACCTCGCTCCTTACAGCTTTTTCAATGCGATGGGCGACCGCCCGCCGCTGGTCATGTTCTCGTCGTCGGGCCGCAAGGATTCGCTGCGCAATATCGAGGAGACCGGCGAATTCACCTGCTCCATCGCTACCTACGAACTGCGCGACCAGATGAACCTGAGCTCCGCGCCGGTCACGTGCGGCGTCGATGAATTTGCGCTCGCCGGCCTCACGCCCGCGCCATCGCAACACGTCAAGGTGCCGCGCGTCGCCGAAAGCCCGGCGGCCTTCGAGTGCAAGGTGTGGAAAGTGATCGACCTGCCCGCGCCCGAAGGCCAGACCCAAACCGGCGTCATCGGCACCGTCGTTGGCGTCTACATCGATGACCGCTTCATCCGTGACGGCTTAGTCGATCTCGGCGCGATGCGCCCCATCGCGCGCCTCGGCTACATGGACTACGCCGTGATCAATGCCGAGAGCATTTTCTCGCTCAACCGCCCGAACGTGAGCGCCGATGGCAAGAGCGCGCAAGTGGTGCCGGGCGATTGGGATGGGGTGTATCGCTAGGGAAACACTGAACAAGTCCCCGAATCGGTCCACGGCCCAGACATGAAGTGCGTTAAACGCTGAGTGCGTGACTGAATGGGACGGAACGAGAAATGAAACAGATGACACTGGCGGCGGCGAAGGGATTCGAGGTGCATG
>JANPAR010000130.1:0-5432 GCA_031430015.1 Burkholderiales bacterium | reverse complement strand
AGGCAATGGCGATTGGCCAGCAACTTGCCGCAGCGAGTCCGCAGGCGATGTCCACGACCAAGCAGTTGTTGCATCAAGTCGCCGAGTTGCCATTTGATGCCGGGCTGGAGCAGGGCAAGCTGGCGAATGAGCGCATGCGGGCGTTTACGCAGAAATCGCATAGGTGAGCGCTGCGATGAGCACGGCGGCAAACACGGCGGAGAGTACCGGGCAAAGCGCAGCGTCGCGCCCGCTCGACGGCATCACCATCCTCGATCTCTCCCGCGTCCTCGCCTGCCCCTTTGCGAGCATGATCCTCGCCGAGCTCGGCGCGAGTGTGATCAAGGTCGAGCAGCCGGGCGAGGGCGACGAGACGCGCTCGTTCGAACCATTCATCGAAAACCGCGACGGGTCACCTTCATCGGAGAGCGCCTACTACATGGCCTTCAACCGCAGCAAGCGCTCGATCACTGTCAACCTGCGCTCGCCCGAAGGCCAGCAAATCATCCGCGATCTCGCCGCCAAGGCCGATGTGTTCGTCGAGAACTTCCCGGTCGGCACTTTCAAGCGCTACGGTCTTGACTATGCGTCGATCAAGGCGATCAACCCGCGCATCGTCTATGCCTCGTGCACCGGCTTCGGCCAGACCGGGCCGTATGCCAAGCGCAAGGGTTACGACACCGTGTTTCAGGCGATGGCGGGCTTGATGAGCCTCACTGGCGAGCGTGGCGGCGGGCCGGTCAAGCCGGGCTTGCCGGTGGCTGATCTCACTTCGGGCTTGTGGGTGGCGATCGGCATTCTCTCTGCGCTCAATGGGCGGCATGCGAATGGGCAGGGCTGCCATATCGACTTCTCGATGCTCGATGGTCAGGTGGGGCTGCTCTCGCTCGCCGCCGCACGGTACTTCGCCTTGGGCGAAGTACCTCCAAGGTTGGGCACCGAGCATCCGGGCCGCGTGCCCTCGGCCACGTTCAAGTGTGCTGACGGCAAATGGCTGCACATCACCTGCAGCGATCAGCACTGGCTGCCGTTGATGAAAGTGCTCAAGCTCGAAGCCTGGGGCAGTGAGCCGGCCTTGCAGGACAACTCGATGCGCGTCGCGCGCCGCGACGAAGTGATGGCCAGACTCACCGCTGCCATCGCCACCTGGAAGCGCGATGAACTCGGCGCTGCCTGCGATGCCGTGCAGGTGCCGGCCGGGCCGATCAACCATGTCGATGAAGTGTTTGCCGACCCACACGTGATCGCGCGCGGCATGCGTGCGAGTTTCGCGCATCCGCAGGTGGGCAGCTTCGATGGCGTGCCGCTGCCCTACAAATTCGACGGGTGGGACAATCCCTCTCTGGCACGTCCGCCGCTGCTCGGCGAACACACCGACGACATTCTCGCGACCATGCTGGGCAAGAGCGCTGCCGACATTGCAGCGCTACGCGCAGCCAAGGCAATCTGACATGAACCCGACGATCTTGTTCGACAACTGCGACGGCGTCGCCACGCTGACGCTCAACCGCCCCGATGCGCGCAATGCCCTCAACAACGCCATGTGCGACGCCTTGCGCGCCGCGCTCGAATCGATCAGCGCGGATGAGTCGGTGCGCGTGGTGTTCATCAAAGCCAACGGCCCGGTGTTCTGCGCCGGTGCCGATTTGAAAGAGCGCCAGGGCATGGACGAAGCGGCCACGCGCGCGCGCCGCATGAGCGCCTTCGCCGCCTACGCCGCCATCGAAGCGCTGCCGATGCCGTGCATTGCCGTGCTCGAAGGCCCGGCCGTGGGCTCCGGCTGCGAGATCGCCGCCGCCTGCGACTTCATCATCGCCACCGAAAAAGCCAACTTCAAAACTCCCGAAGCGCTGTGGGGTACGGTGGGCGCCACGCAGCGCCTGCCGCGCATCCTCGGCAAGCGCCTCGCCAAAGACATGATGTTCACCGGTCGCGTGCTATCGGCCCAAGAAGCGCATGGAATGGGCCTCGTAGCCCGCATCGTGCCAGAAGCCGCACTGGGTGCTACTCTTGGCGAGGTGGCTGCAACGATTTGCAAGGCGCCGGCGGCAGCGCTCAAGCTCGCCAAGCGTTGCGTGGACACTGGTATTGAGCAAGATCCCAAGGGCGCGTTGCAAACGGAGCTCGATGCGATTGAAGAGAATCTTGCGCGCAATAACTGGAAGGCAGGGATTGCCGGGTTTGGCGAGAAAAAGTAGGCACCATAGCCGGGTCAACGCGACTCGGAGCGTCACAGTCATCCACTCAATTTGCGTCGTTGTAAACTTCTGCCACGGAGGTGTCTCATGACATCACATAACGAGTTCAAGCGCATTACCATCAATCCCGGCGTGCTCAATGGTCAGCCGATCATTCGTGGCACGCGAATTACCGTGCGGTGTGTGGTCGAGGCGTCCGCGTTGTATCCGAATCGCGACGAATTGAAAGCGGACTATCCGGCACTCACTGACGGTGACATTGAAGAGGCGTTGCGCTTCGCCGCCTTGAGTCTCGCTGACGAGAACATCAACCTGGAGGCCGCTTGATCCGTTTGTTGCTGGATCAGGGTGCTCCGTATCGCGCAGCACGGCTTCTGTCAGATAGAGGGATCGACACCTTACACGTGGGCGATTTAGGTTTGTCCGAAGCGCGAGATGAAACGATTCTTGAACGTGCACGGGAATTGGATCGTATTGTTTGCACTTTTGACGGCGACTATCATGCCTTGATGGCGCTCTCGTCTGCGGTTTCGCCCAGCGTCATTTTTTTGCGCATTGCGCGCCTCAATCACTTGAAATTTACGGATTTGATTGAGAGCGTATGCCGGCAATTGAGTGCGGAGTTGAATGCGCCGGTGTTGGTGACCGTTACAGCCAGGGGAGTACGCCTTCACGGACTCCCGGTATTGCGTCCGCAGTCGCTGCCGCGATGAGTTCCCCAGCAGAGGTTTGGCGACCGGCTGTTTTGCGAGAAGTTATCGCGCGCAGCTCGGTCGCGCATAGCGCGCACGAAGCCCTCGTCACCGACCGCAACCGCTTCTCCTACGCAGAGCTTTACGCCAACTCGCTCAAACGCGCGCAAGCCCTGCACGCGCTCGGCATCCGCAAGGGCGACCACATCGGCATCCTGATGGGCAACACCGGCGCATGGGTCACGCTGTTCTTTGGCGCGGCGATGATCGGTGCGGTGACGGTGCCGGTGAACACGCGCTTCAAGGCGTCCGAGTTGGCGTTTTGCCTCAAGCAGGCGGATGTGAAGGCGCTGTTTCTCGACGGCAGCTTTCTGGGCATCGATTTCGTCTCGTTCCTGCGCGAGGCCGAGCCTGCGATTGATGCTGCGCTGCCCGGCGCGGCATTGCCGATGCTCGAACACGTGATCGTGATGGGTGATGAAGTTCCGAAGGCGGCGCTGGGGTGGAAGGCGTTTCGAGAGTTGGCGAAGACCGTTGATCAGAGCGGCTTTCAGGCCGATTGTGCGCAAGTGCTGCCGGACGACCCACTGCTCATGCAGTTCACCTCCGGCACCACCGCCTACCCCAAGGGCGTGCTGCTAACCCACCACAACATGCTGCGCAACGCCTGGAGCTGCGGCGTGCGCATGGGCGTGCGAGCAGATGACCGCTACTTTAATTGCCGGCCCTTTTATCACGTCGCCGGCACCACGCTCTCGCTGCTGGTTGCCGTCACCTTCGGCGCAACGTTGGTCACGCAACCCACCTTCGAAGCCGGCGGCGCGCTCAAGATGCTGGCCGATGAGCGCTGCACCCTCACCAGCGGCAACGACACCCTGTTTCAGATGATGATGAGCCACGCCGAGTTCGATGCGGCCAAGCTGCATCTGCGCGGCGGCTGGTCTGCTGCCGGCCCTGCAACCATGCGCAAGATCATCGACGTGATGGGCATGAAGGCGGTGTGCATCGCCTATGGTTTGTCGGAAGCGTCGCCCAATGTGGTGTTCAGCTATCACGATGAGCCGGAAGAGTTTCGCGTCAATGGCCGCGCGCTGCCGCATGAAGGCGTCGAAGTGCGCATTGCCGACCCGGCGACCAACGCCGCGCTCGCGGCCAACATGCAGGGCGAAATTCAGGTGCGTGGCTGGAACGTGATGAAGGGCTATTACAAGAACGACGCCGCCAACGCCACCGTGTTCACGCCCGATGGCTGGCTGCGCACCGGTGATCTCGGTGTGCTCGGCGCAGACGGACGCCTGTCTATGGTGGGCCGTCTCAAAGACGTATTCCGCGTCGGCGGCGAAAACGTCGCCCCGGCCGAAGTCGAAGAAGTATTGCTCGCGCATGCAGCGGTGGCAACCGCGCAGGTGATCGGCGTGCCGGACGCACGCCTGGGCGAAGTGGCGGCAGCCTACGTAACGCTCAAGGCCGAAGCCGTACTTGCGGGCGCGGCACATCCGCCCGCAAGCAAGGCCGCCAGCACCGCCTCTATGGAAACCGAATTGATCGCCTGGTGCAAAGCGCGCTGCGCGAATTTCCGCGTGCCGCGCTATGTGCGCGTTGTCGCGGACTTCGAGGCCATCGGCATGACCGGCAGCGGCAAGGTGCAAAAGAACAAGTTGCGCGAGCACGCCATCAAAGACCTGGGGATCACGGCATGAGCACAGACGTCACCATTTGCGAATGCTTCGCGCGCGACGGTCTGCAGCACGAGCCCGATTTTGTCGCCACCGATGTCAAGCGCCAGTTGATCGAGCGCTTCGCCGCGCTCGGCTTCACGCGCATCGAAGCCACGTCGTATTCCAACCCCAAAGTCGTGCCGCAGTTTGGCGACGCGAGCGAATTGCTCAAAAGCCTGCCGCGCAAAGACGGCGTGTTCTACAAAGCCACCTGCGCCAACGTGCGTGCGGTGGAGCGCGCGCAAGCGGATGCCGATGCCGGCTTCGGCGCCAACGAAATCAGCTTGCTGGTGTCGGCAACCGAAGCGCACACGCAGAAAAATCTCAAACGCACGCGCGAAGAGCAATGGGCCAACGTCGCCGAGATGGCGGCCAAGGCAAGCGAGAAGGCTGGCCGCTTTCGCATGATCGGCACCGTCTCAGTCGCATTCGGCTGCCCCTTCGAAGGGCGCGTTGACCCCGCCGTGGTGGTCGCCGATGTCGCGCGCTTCGCTGCACTGGGCGTCACCCATGTAGCCCTGGGTGACACGACAGGCATGGCCACACCGCACTCGGTCAAAGCCATGTTCGAGCGCATCGCCCGCGAAGTGCCGCAAGTGACACCGGTCGCGCACTTCCACGACACGCGCGGCACGGGCCTCGCCAACTACGTCGCCGCGTATGACGCCGGCGTGCGCTTCTTCGACAGCGCCTTCGGCGGCGTCGGCGGGCACCCGGCCAAAGTCAAAGACGGCGGCGGCTACACCGGCAACGTCTGCACCGAAGACCTCGTCAGTCTGTTCGAGTCGATGGGCATCAACACCGGCATCGACCTCGATGGCTTGCTCGACACCGCGCGTTATTGC
>JANPAR010000129.1:0-7100 GCA_031430015.1 Burkholderiales bacterium | reverse complement strand
GGTACCACGCTTCTCGGTGGGGCCGGTATATTTGATCGGCGAGGTCATCACGGTTGAGCCAGGGGCTGCGCCGTTGACTACCCCGTGGGGCATCACCCCTTCTTCGAGTTCGCGGTGCTGCGGAATGCCGCGATGAAACTCCATGAAATGCGCTTTGCCATCGCGGCGCACGATCAGGCGCAACCATTTCGACAGACCATTGACGCATGACACACCGACGCCGTGCAGTCCGCCGGACACCTTGTAGCTGTTCTGATCGAACTTGCCGCCAGCGTGAAGCTCGGTCATCACGATTTCGGCCGCACTGCGCTTGGGATCGTGCTTGTCGTCCCACTTGATGCCGGTCGGAATGCCGCGACCATTGTCTGTGACCGAGATCGAATTGTCGGTGTGAATGGTGACGTGGATCTCGGTGCAATGTCCGGCGAGTGACTCGTCAATCGAGTTGTCGAGCACCTCGAACACCAAATGATGCAGGCCGGTGCCGTCACTGGTATCACCGATGTACATGCCGGGGCGCTTGCGCACCGCTTCCAGTCCTTCGAGGATCTGGATGCTCGATGCACCGTAGCTGTGTTCGGCTTGCCCCCCTGCCGTGTGTTCCGGTTGACCACCCTGGACTGGTGGTTGAGCCTGTGGATGCTGCGGTTGTTCGCCTGGCGTTTGCTGCGGAGTCTCGGACATGCGTGATTTCCTGCTGTGATTCCTGATGACTGGACAACTAAAAAACCGCTTACATCTCTCTGAAGAAACGGGTCACATTTCCCTGAATCAAATCCGCATCGGCATCACGACGTATTTGAAGTCGGCATTTTCGCCACCAGTAATCAATGCACTCGAATTGGCATCACCGAGTGAAATTTTGATCTTGTCCACCTTCAGGTGATTGAGTACATCGAGCAAGTAGGTCACGTTGAACCCGATGTCGATAGCGTCACCGGTATAGGCAATCTCGGCTTCTTCCTGGGCTTCTTCCTGGTCGGTATTGGTGCAACTAATCTTGAGGCTGTTGTCACCGACAATGCAGCGCACACCCTTGAATTTTTCGTTGGTCAAAATCGCGGCACGCGTCAAGCAGCCGATCAACTCTTCGCGCGAAATGTCAAACGCGTTTTTGTAACCGGTAGGGATCACCCGGTTGTAGTCGGGAAACTTGCCTTCAACCAGTTTGGACACCAGTTCGACATTGCCAAACTGGAAACGCACCTGGTTCGACGCAATATCGACGCGCACAGACTCTTCAGTATCCTCGAGCAAGCGCTCAAGTTCGATCACTGTTTTGCGCGGAATGATGACCTCCTGCTTTTCCACTTCACTGTCAATCGGCAGTGACGCAAACGCGAGCCGGTGGCCATCTGTCGCTACCACTTTGACACTGCCCGGCTCGACAATCAGCAACAAACCGTTGAGGTAATAGCGGATATCCTGTTGTGCCATGGCGTACTGCACCAGCGCAAGCAAACTCTTCAGGGCCTTTTGCCCGAGTGAAAAACTGGCTTTGAAATCGGTCGCCTGTGCCACCGTGGGGAAATCTTCAGCCGCCAACGTCTGGAGCGCAAAGCGGGACTTGCCCGATTTGATATTGAGTTTTTTATTGTTGAGCTCGAGAGCGACAGCGCCCGCTGGCAAGGCACGCAAAATATCGAGCAGCTTGCGCGCCGCCACGGTAGTGGCAGCATCTGCACCAGCACCGCCATCGGCCTTGGTGGAAATCTGCACTTCGATATCGGTAGCCAAAAACGAGAGTTCACCTCCGGTCTTGCGGATCAACAGATTCGACAGGATCGGCAGGGTATGACGGCGCTCAACAATGCCACTGACAGTCTGAATCGGTTTCAACAGTGCATCACGTTCAGCGGAGACTAGTTGCATGATCTATTCCTTTTATATAACTAGTAATGACTAATAGGAGCCTGTGGATTGCGGGATAACAAGGAATTGGTTGGTAAATCAATATGTTGGTTGATACGTCAAGGTGTGCAGCGCTGTGGGAAAGACTTCCGTTGATTGTGGGTAACTTTGTGCGGCGTCAGAAATAGTCTGTTTGTCCACAATCTGCACACAGGCCATACATGTGTTATCCCCAAGCTGCCGTGTTGTGCCATGGTTAATGAAATAGTGGTATTAACCCTTGATGATTTGGTCGAGTACATGCAGCTCGTGGTTGAGCTGCGTATCGGTCTTGCGGTGTTCTGCAATTTTGCGTACAGCATGCAATACAGTGGTGTGGTCGCGGCCGCCGAAAGACTCGCCAATTTCGGGTAGGGATAGTGAGGTCAGTTCCTTGGCGAAATACATGGCAATCTGGCGCGGTTTGACCAGGTCAGCCGTGCGCTTTTTAGAAAACAATTCAGGTACTTTGACGCGGTAAAAGTCGGCCACGGTCTTCTGGATGTTTTCCAGTGAGATGGCGCGCGTCTGGATGCGCAATAGATCACGCAGCGCGTCGCGGGCGACATCGAGCGAGATGTCGCGCGCATGAAATTGTGAAAACGCGATCAATTTGCGCAGCGCGCCTTCGAGTTCACGCACGTTGGAGCGCAGATGCTTGGCGATGAAAAAAGCCACTGTCTCATCGAGCTCAATGCCTTGGCTTTCGGCTTTTTTGAGCAAAATGGCGACGCGCATTTCTAGTTCTGGTGGCTCAATAGCGACGGTCAAGCCCCAACCAAAGCGCGAGATCAGGCGGTCTTCGATGCCGGGAATTTCACGTGGGTAAGTGTCGCAGGTGATGATGACCTGCTTGTGTGCTTCAACCAGGGCATTGAACAGGTAAAAAAATTCTTCCTGCGTGCGGTTCTTGCCGTTGAAAAACTGGATGTCATCAATAATCAACAGATCGAGCGCGTGGTAGTAACGCTTGAACTCGTCGAACGTTTTCTTTTGATAAGCCCGCACGACGTCGGTCACGTACTGTTCGGCGTGGATGTAGCGAATGCGTGCCGCAGGCCGCTCCTGATGCAAAAGGTTGCCGATGGCTTGCACTAGATGTGTCTTGCCAAGGCCGACGCCGCCGTAGAGGAACAGCGGATTGTAGGAAGTGCCCGGGTTCTCGGCAACCTGCATGGCGGCCGCCCGCGCCAACTGGTTGGCCTTGCCGGTGACGAAACTGTCGAAGCTATGATCGCGATTGAGACGGGTCCGCTCGAACACTGTGGCTGACGCAGACGTTGCTGCGGCAGGCGCGCCAACGAGGGCATCGGTAACACTGACACCGGTCTCGTTGTCCGTGCTGCCATTGGCGCGCATTGTGGCTTTTTTGGCGGGTGCTGTGTAGGCAACACTCACCGGCACTTGAGTGCCCCAATATTCACCCGCGAGAGCTTCAAGCCGGTTCAGAAAGCGGTCTTTGATCCACTGCTGCACAAACCGGTTCGGTGCGATCAGCTCGACACCGTTACCGCCGGACTTCTTGACCTTGAGTGGTTTGATCCAGGTGTCAAATTGCTGTGCGGACAATTCTTTGGCGAATAGCTCGCAGCTGTGTTGCCAAAACGCTTCTACCGTTGTTGTGGTGACTTCGCCGCCCGACTGCGGCTGCGCGGTGCGCGCGGCATCACGTTCGATCAAAGCGGCGGGCATGTAGGCAAGGGCAATTTACGGTGCGGTGTCGAGGTGTGAATCCGGATGCAAAAGAAGCGAAGAAAAGCGCTCAAAAACAGTCCAAATCCAACACGCAATTTTACCCGGTTATCCACAGGAACCGGCTAGCGCCGCAAGGTGGAAAAGCGTCTTGTCCGTTGACGCAAAAGGCAAATTTGGTGTCTAATTACGGGTTTCGCCAAAATCTTAATCAATTCGTTTTTTCTTTGAAGGAAATTGCATCATGAAACGTACTTATCAGCCTTCCGTCGTGCGTCGCAAACGCACCCACGGCTTTCTGGTGCGCATGAAAACCAAAGGTGGCCGCGCCGTCATCGCCGCGCGCCGCGCCAAGGGCCGCACGCGTCTCGCGGTCTAACGCGAACGCCCCCGGCCAGCGCCGCCAAAATCCGTCCTCACACACCAGGTGCAGTCATGCTTTCCGGCGACGATTTCGCCGCCGTCCTCAAAAGCCGCGAGCGCAAGCGTTCGGCGCACTTCTCGCTGCACTGGCGCTGTAATACAGCGTCTCTTGATGCCCCCGGGGTATTTCCGGGGGCATCAGCGGGCGCCAAAGCTGCGCGGCTCGGTATGGTGGTCTCCAAAAAGCTGGCACGCACTTCTGTGCGGCGTAACCTGATCAAACGTCAAACGCGCACGTTGTTTGCCGCATGGTTGCGGCAGAGACCGACGGAGCTGCCAATCAAGTCAGCGTGGGACGTGGTGCTCAAGCTGACTGCCAACGTCTCCGAGTTGCCGCGGGAGGCGCAGTTTGCTGAAATTGCTGGACTGATGCGTGCGCTGCCTGGAACCCTAGCGACCGTAGCAATCGCGGCAGCCTGAGCGCCCATGCAAACTGTTTTGATCGCACTGGTAAAGGCGTATCGCTACGCGATCAGCCCGTGGCTCGGACGGCACTGCCGGTTCGAGCCATCTTGTTCGGAATACGCCGTAGCTGCTCTCAGTACCCACGGCGCGCTCAAAGGTACGTGTTTGTCTACAACCCGTTTGTGCCGCTGCCATCCTTGGCATCCGGGCGGATTTGACCCGGTGCCGCCGCGCGCCACACCCTAAAACGACCCCCCAAGATGGCCTCCATGGACACCCGCCGCCTGATCCTTTTTTTCATCTTCAGCTTTTCGCTGGTGATGCTGTGGGACGCTTGGCAAAAGCAGCAGGCCAAGCTCAACGCGCCCGCACAAACCACAACTGCCGCCAAACCCGCCGTGGCAGGCGTACCAGTGCCTGGTGCACCGCTTGCTACGCCGCCGGTGCCGGGGGCCACACCTGCTGTGTCCGCCGCATCGAGCGGTGTGCCCGCGCTGCCGGCCATGCCCGGTGCGCCGGTTACAGCATCCACAGCAGCACCTACTGCGGCAACCCGCGCGACGGTGAAAACCGATGTATTCAGCGCCGAGATCGTCAGCGAAGGCGGTGACCTGCGTTATCTCGAATTTTTGCAACACAAGAGCACGCTCGACAAAGACAAAACCTTCATCATGCTTGGACCGCAGCACAGCTACTTTGCGCAGACCGGTCTCCTGGCTGCTGGCGTAGAGTTGCCGACGCACAAGACGCCGTTCACGCTGGCGGGCGGTGCCTACGAGCTCAAGCCGGGCGAAAACACCCTCACCGTGCGCATGGAAGCGACGGTGCCGGCAACCGGCGGCGCAATCAAGGTGGCCAAGGTCTACACCTTCACGCGCGGCAGCTACGTGATCGGCGTCGGCTACGAAATCAGCAACGGCGGCTCAACAGCGATTGCGCCCTCGGCCTATTTGCAGATGGTGCGCAACGGCAAGGCACCGGACGGCGACTCGCAATTCCTGCAAACCTTCACGGGAGCGGCGTTTTTCAACGCCAAGGAAAATTTCCATAAGCAGGACTTTGGCGACATCGAGAAAGCCAAGACCATTCCGGTCAAACCCGCACCCGATGGCTGGGCCGGCATGATCCAGCATTACTTCGCCGCGGCCTGGCTGCCGCCGAAACAGGGCGCGCCGGGCGCCAACTGGAACAACGCTACACGCGAGTTCTACACCAAGAAAGTGGCTGACAACTACTATTCGGCCGGTATGATCGTCCCCGCTGGCACCATCGCACCGGGCGCTACCATGAAGTTTGACGCGCGCCTGTTTGCTGGCCCGCAAGACCAGGACATGCTTGCCGCAATTGAGCCGGGCCTCAATCTGGTGGTCGACTACGGCTGGCTCACCATCATCGCGCAGCCAATGTTTGAGTTGCTCAAATGGCTGCACAAGATCCTCGGCAACTGGGGCTTGGCCATCATCGCGCTCACGGTCATTATCAAGGGTGTGTTCTTCCCGCTCTCAGCCGCGTCGTACAAATCGATGGCGCGCATGAAGAAGGTCGCGCCGCGCCTGGCCGCGCTCAAGGAGCGTTATGGCAATGACCGCGTGAAGATGAATCAGGCGATGATGGAAATGTACAAGGAAGAAAAGATCAATCCACTCGGCGGCTGTCTGCCGATTGTGATCCAGATTCCGGTGTTCATTGCCCTCTACTGGACCCTGCTCGCGTCGGTCGAAATGCGCCACGCGCCGTTTTACCTGTGGATCACCGACCTGTCGGCGCCCGACACGCTTTTCGGCACCATCCCCGGTCTCGGCATGCCGGTAGGCCTGCTGCCGATCATCATGGCGGTATCAATGTTCATCCAGACCAAGATGAACCCGACCCCGCCCGATCCGATTCAAGCCAAGATGATGACCATCATGCCGATCGTGTTTTCGATCTTTTTCTTCTTTTTCCCGGCGGGTCTCGTGCTCTATTGGGTGGTCAACAACATCCTCTCGATTGCGCAGCAGTATCAGATCACCAGGATGATTGAGTCTGGCGAAGACCCGGACAAAAAAAAGAAGAAGAAAACGTAACTGTTTTCGCAAAAAGAAAAGCCGCCTCATTGGCGGCTTTTCTTTTTGCGTCCACGGCCAACTGCGCCACAATATGTCCATGATTTCGAATGTTCCAATCGCTGCCATCGCCACCGCGCCAGGCCGTGCAGGCGTGGGTGTGGTGCGCGTGTCGGGGCGGGATATCGCCACCGTGATCGATGGCATCACTGGCAAAGCGCTGACACCGCGCGTTGCTGCACTGGCTGCGTTTCGTGACACCGCCGGTGTTCCGATTGACACGGGACTCGCGCTCTATTTCAAATCGCCGCACTCCTACACTGGCGAAGACGTGCTGGAACTGCAGGGCCACGGCGGGCCGGTGGTGTTGAACCTGCTGCTCGCGCGCTGCCTCGAACTTGGCTGCCGTCTCGCCGAGCCAGGCGAGTTCACGCGCCGTGCTTTCCTCAACGGCAAGCTTGATCTTGCACAAGCGGAGAGTGTGGCTGATTTGATTGAAGCGGCTTCGGCGCAGGCGGCGCGCGCAGCGGTGCGCTCACTCGACGGTGCGTTCTCACGCGAGGTGCATGCGCTGCGCGATGAACTGGTGACGCTGCGCATGCTGGTCGAAGCGACGCTCGATTTCCCCGATGAGGAGATTGATTT
>JANPAR010000128.1:0-8129 GCA_031430015.1 Burkholderiales bacterium | reverse complement strand
CTGCGCTTCACGGATCAGCCGCGGCAGATACTGGTTGGCCGGTTTGGTTTCCCACTCGGGCATGAGCGAGTAGCCGCCGCGCTCGCGGATGGCGATGGACACTTCTGACTGCGGGTCTTTGACGTCGCCGAACAGGCGTGCGCCGGTGGGGCAGGCCAGCACGCAGGCGGGTTTGCGTAATTCGGGGCTAAGCTTTTCGTCGTAGATGCGGTCGACGCACAGGGTGCATTTGGTCATCACCTGGCGCTCTTCGTCGAGCTCGCGGGCGCCGTAGGGACAGGCCCAGGCGCAATATTTGCAGCCGATGCATTTGTCGTAATCGACCAGTACGATGCCGTCTTCCTTGCGCTTGTACGACGCGCCGGTCGGGCACACCGGCACGCAGGGCGGGTCTTCGCAATGCAGGCAGCTCTTGGGGAAGTGGATGGTTTCGGTGGCCGGGTATTCGCCAGCTTCATAGGTCTGCACGCGATTGAAGAAGGTGCCGCTGGGGTTGGCGCCGTAGGCGTTGAGGTCAGCGAGCGGGCCGGCCGAGCCCGAGGTGTTCCATTGTTTGCAACTGGTGACGCTGGCGTGGCAGCCTACGCAGACGTTGAGGTCGATGACTAACGCCAATTGTTTGGCGAGGGTTTCTTCGGTTGCGCCTACTGAGGCTCCTGCTGAAGAGGTGGCCTGAGAAGCGCTGTGGGAGCGGTTCCCGGGGACATTGCCCTGTGAGGCGCTCTGGGAGCCATTCTTCGGGGCATGCTCGCTCATTTTTTTGCTCCTGCGAAATAAGCGAGCACGCCGCGTGCCTTGCCCAACACGCCCGGAGCCGGTGGGGTGGCGGCGATTTGCGGGAAGGTCTCGTGTGCTTCGTCGGGCTCGGCCGGGCGGATGCGCACGCGCACGTCGTACCAGCCGGCCTGGCCGGTGATGGGGTCCGAGTTGCTGATCTTTCCATTGCCCAGCGCAAGTTCTTCACTGATCAGATGGTTGAGCAGGAAGCCCTTGCGCGCTTCGTCGGCGCCCGGCTCGAGTTGCCATGCGCCATTGGCCTTGCCGATTGCATTCCAGGTCCACACGGTGCCCGGCTCGACCGCTTCGGAGTGGCGCACGATGCAGCGCGCCTTGCCCCACTGGCTCTCGACCCAGGCCCAGCCGTTATCAGGAATGCCGGCGGCGTTGGCGGTGAGCGGGTTCACCTGCAAGGTGTTGTAGCTGTGGATCTGGCGCAGCCAGGCGTTTTGCGAATCCCACGAGTGGTACATCGCCATCGGCCGCTGGGTGATGGCATTGAGCGGGTAGGCAGCTTTGTCGGTGGCGTTGTCTTCAAGCGGCGCGTACCAGAACGGCAGCGGGTCAAAGTAGGTGTTGATGCGCTCGCGCAAGTGCTCGGGCGGCTGGCGGCCCTGTGTCTTGCCTTGTGCGGCGAGGCGAAACGATTGCAGCGTGTCCGAATAGAGCACCAGTTGCACCGGGTCGTTGCGCTGGCGCCAGCCTTTGTCCTTGGCGAAATCGAGATAGGCGCGGTTCCAGTTGCGCATGTAGTTCGAGGTTTCGGGCATGTGGTACTGGAACACGCAGTTGTTCTTTTCGTACATCTCCCACTGCTTGGGGTTTGGCGCGCCGCGCAGGTGCTCGGTGCCGTCCTTGCCGCGCCAGCCCATCAAAAAGCCGATGCCGGGTTGCGCTTCAAAGTTGGTGATGAAGTCCGGGTAGCCAGTGAACTTGCGGCCGCCTTCGGCAGTGGTGAAGGCCGGGAACTTGAGGCGCCCGGCCAGCTCGATCAGCACTTCCTGGAACGGCTTGCATTCGCCGAGGGGTTTCACCACCGGAATGCGCACCGAATCGACCGGGCCATCGAATTCCGAGATCGGCCGGTCGAGCATGCTCATCACATCATGCCGCTCAAGATAGGTGGTGTCGGGCAGCACCAGATCGGCGAAGGCCACCATCTCGCTCTGGAAGGCATCGCACACCACGAGGAAGGGGATCTGATACTCGCCCGCGTTGTCACCTGAGTCGTGCTTGCGGTTGAGCATCTCGCGCACGGCCATGGTGTTCATGGTCGAGTTCCAGGCCATGTTGGCCATGAAGATCATCAGCGTATCGAGGCGATACGGGTCGCCCTTGACGGCATTGGTGATGACGTTGTGCATCATGCCGTGCGCCGAGAGCGGGTGCTCCCACGAGAAGGCGTGGTCAATGCGGATCGGCGAGCCGTCCGGGTTGATTGCCAGCTCGTCCGGCCCAGCGGGAAAACCCAGCGGCGCGGCATTCAGCGGCGTGTTCGGCTTGATCATCGCCGGGTCGTTGAAGGCGCGGTAGTTGGGCACGATGTGGCGCGGGTACGGCGCCTTGTGTCTGAAGCCTCCCGGGCGGTCGATGGTGCCGAGCAAGCTCATCAGAATAGCCAACGCGCGCACCGTCTGAAAACCGTTGGAGTGCGCTGCGAGGCCACGCATGGCGTGAAAAGCCACGGGCCGGCCTTGGGTGGTCTTGTGTTCCTTGCCCCAGGCGTCCGTCCACGGGATCGGCAGCTCGAAGGCTTGCTTGAAGGCGGTGTCGCCGAGTTCGCGGGCCAGCGACTTGATGCGTGCGGCGGGAATGCCGGTGATCTCTGCGGCCCACTCGGGCGTGCAGGATTTGACGCGGTCGCGCAGCAGTTGAAACGACGGTGTGACTTTGGTGCTGTCGGCCAGTGTGTATTCACCTTCAAGCGCGGGGTCGCAGTCGTCTTCAATACCTTGCGGGTAAGCCGCCTTGATGCTCTTGCTGGTGTTGTCGAACACCAGCTTGTTGTGCGGGTTGCGGCCATCGCCCGGCGGGCCGGCCACCGGGTCAAACGCGAACAGGCCTTCGCGCTCGCCTTGATCGAGCACCACCAGTTGCGGCGCGTTGGTGTGGCGCTTCAAAAATGCATGGTCGATCTGGTCGTTGGCGATGACTTCATGCAGCAGCGCCATGAAGAGCGCGCCGTCGGTGCCGGGCTTGATCGGAATCCACTCATCGGCAATCGCCGAATAGCCGGTGCGCACCGGGTTGATCGAAATGAAGCGGCCGCCGCTGCGCTTGAATTTCGAGAGCGCGATCTTCATCGGGTTGCTGTGGTGGTCTTCGGCGGTGCCGATCATCACAAACAGCTTGGCGTGGTCGAGATCGGGCCCGCCGAACTCCCAGAAGCTGCCACCGATGGTGTAGATCATGCCGGCGGCCATGTTCACCGAGCAAAAACCGCCGTGCGCCGCGTAATTGGGGGTGCCGAACTGGCGTGCGAACAAACCGGTGAGCGCCTGCATCTGGTCGCGGCCGGTGAAGAGTGCGAATTTCTTCGGGTCGGTGCTGCGGATTTTCGCCAGGCGTTCAGTGAGGATGTCGAACGCCTTCTCCCAACTGATCGGCTCAAACTCGCCGGCGCCGCGTTCGGTGCCGGGCTTGCGCAAGAGCGGTTTGGTGAGGCGTGCCGGCGACACCTGCTTCATGATGCCGGCCGAGCCTTTGGCGCAGATCACGCCCTTGTTGATCGGGTGCGCGGGGTTGCCCTCGATGTAGCGCACCTCTTGACCACGCACATGCACCTTGATGCCGCAGCGGCAGGCGCACATGTAGCAGGTGGTGGTCTTGATGACGTTTTTGGCGTCGAGTTCTGTGGTGATGGCTACCGGGTCTGCGTGGTTCATGGGCGGGCCATCCTGGCTGACTGCGTGGCTGACTGCGGGGTTGGCCGCAGGTCACGCGTTTTGCGCCAGCACTTGTTTTTCTTTGACCACGAATCTCTACTCATGCTTCTCCAATCGTGTGCCGCATGGCACTCATATGCTTCTATCTTATGAGCATAGTGGAATAAGTAATTTTAGACGCACGGTTCTCCGGCAGGCGCACCGCATTGCCTGTCCGATGACTTTGCCGTCAGTGATCCCGGCGCCCATGTCATGCCGTGAGGCAATGGATGCGTCAGGTTCTGCCGCGCCAGTAGCGCGGGCGGCGGTGTTGATGCGCTACTGCGAGAATGTACGCGCCCGCGGGAGCACTGCGGTAAATCAGCGAGTAGGCGAAACGCCGCAATGGATAGGCGCGGCGTCCGCCCCCGGCAGGCGTGCCAAACCCGGGGTTGGCATCAAGCAGGCTGGCTACGCGCGCAAATTCGTCAAGGAAGGCGCTCGCAACGGCGTCGCCACCATGCTCCCGGTAATACGCAAAGGCGTCGGCAAGTTCCGCGTCAGCATCGCCATGCAGCGAGTAAGTCACCGAAGCTGCGCGCGCAGGCGCGCCACCGCCTCCTCACCGGCGATCAACTTCGCCTGGCCCGACGCAATCTCCGCATCGCGGCGCCCGGCTTCGGCTTCCCACTCCGCCTGTATGTCGGGATCAGCATCCAAACTGGCAATCAGGCGATTCATCAAATGGGAGCGCGCAGCGGCCGGGAGATTGAGCACTTCGGATTCCAGTGCATCGAGTGTCATGGTCATGTTGTCTCCGCAGATGCAGAAAGAGCGTAGTGTGCCACAGAGGATTTTGGCGTTGCCGCGAGCGCTGAATCGCGAAGCGGTTTACATTGCCACACAATGCAGTCGGCCCCGCGCCGCGCCGACGCCGAAAACGGACCCGACACCATGACGCCCGAATCACTGACACTGCAACGCCAGACTTGGCGCAAGACGCTGATCGCCGCCCGCCAGGCCATGCCGGCGGACCAGCGCGCTGCGGCCGATGCCGCGCTCAATGCGCAATTGCGCGCCTGCCTCGATGACATGGCCGGCGAGGTACTCGCCTTTTACTGGCCGATTCAGGCCGAGTTCGATGCGCGTCCTGCAGTCACCGCCTGGCTTACGGCCGGAGGGGAGCGGCGCGCGGTGCTGCCGGTGGTCATCGGCAAGCATCAGCCACTGCGCTTTCGCGCCTGGCACCCTGACACGGTGATGCAGGCGGCGGGCTTTGGCACCTCCGTGCCATCGACCGGAGAATGGCTCGTACCAACGGCCTTGCTGATTCCGCTAGTCGGATTTGATGACGCCGGCTATCGTCTGGGTTATGGCGGCGGGTATTACGACCGCACGCTGGCCGCGTTGCAACCGCAGCCGCGCACCCTCGGTATCGGCTATGCAGCGGGGAAGCTCGCGACGATTTACCCGCAGTCCTACGATCTGAAGCTGGACGCGCTGCTGACGGGTTGAGACCTCATGCAGGCGGCGGCCCGGCCCGGGCCCGTGCAGTCAAGCCGTGGCGGCACGCGGCTTGAGTTTGCCCTTGATCTGGGTGCGATGCATGATGCGCCGCGCGCTGGCATCAAAAGCATCGCGCCGGTGCATGGTGCAACGGTTATCCCACATCAGCACATCGCCGACCCGCCACTGGTGCGCGAAGCTGTGCTCCGGATGCGCAGCATGGGCCCACAGCTCATCGAGCAGTGCTTCGGAGGCGTCGAGTGGCAAGCCCATCACATAGGCATTGCGGCGGCGCCCCAGATAGAGCGTGGTTTTACCGGTGACCGGATGCACGCACAGGATCGGATGCGGCGTACCGGTTGACGTGCGCGGATCATCCGACGCCGTCAGGCCCCTGCGCAGATAACCGCCCGAGTTGTAGGTGCCGTCGTGCTTGATCGACAGGCCGGCCACGCGGCGGCGCAGGTCAGCCGGCAATGACGCAGCGGCAGCGTCCATGCCACAGAGCCAGGTGTCGCCGCCGGTGGGCGGAATTTCGAGCGAATAGAGCAGCGACGCGTCGGGCGGCTCGGCCAGATAGGACATGTCGGTGTGCCAGGTGGCCTCGCCATCACCGAGGCTGCCGATCGGCACGCCATCGGCGCCCTTGACATTCGAGACCACATAAATCTCGGGAAAGCCGTCGACAAAGGTCTTGCCGTTTTCATTGACGGGCGGCGGGTCGAGCTCGCCGAAGCGGCGGCTGAAGGCGATCAGGTCGGCGTCGGACAGCGACTGCCCGCGAACCAGCAGGGCTGAGTGCGCGTACCAGGCGCGCTCGATGACGGCGAAGTCGGCATCATTGATGTGTGCCAGATCGACGCCCGACACTTCGGCGCCCACCGCCGGGCAGATCTTGCGTACCACTATCCTGCCGGCGCTACCGACTCGCTCCATTACGCTGCTCATGAGGTTCTCCCGGAGGTTGAGGTCAGTTCAATAAAAAAATCAATGCATCGCCGGCTGTCGCGCATGGCATGCCGCCACGCGAAAGCGCTTCAGGGCCGCTTCATCGATTACCGGTTGCGCGCCCGGCAACTCGATGTGTCCGTCGGCAAAGCCCAGGGGTTGGGCAAAGAATTGCCCGACCGGTTTGAGAAAGCCGTTCATTTCGCCGGCGTTGTCGATTGACTCGGCGGCGATGCAGGCTTCCATCCAGCAGCCAAGATCATTGGCGACGCCGTTGCCGAGCACCGGCTTCATGCCGCGCGCGCGAATCAGCGCAATCGATTCAGAGAGCGCGGCCAGGCTGACAAACTTCATCAGCTTCACCTTGACATAGTCGGCCTGGCGCTCACGCGCGGCACGCTCGATGTCGGCCAAACCGTAAATGGATTCATCAAGCATCATCGGCACGCGGGCCACGCGCACTGCGGCGGCATGGGAAGCCCAGTCGCCCGCCGCGCAGGGCTGCTCGAACAATTCGATGCCGGCCGGATCAAGCGCTGCAAGGAACCGGCAGGCATCGGCCGCGCTGTAGCCCTGGTTGGCATCGAGGCGAATCGCGGCGCGGCCCGCCACTTCGCCCTGGATGGTGGCCACGTTGCGGATGTCGTCGTCCACATCAAAGCCGACCTTGACTTTGAAAGTGCGATAACCGCGCTCCAGCAGGGCGACCGCTTCGTCACGCACGGCGCTGCGCTCGGTCGCGTTGAGCAGACCAAGGATCGGTACGCGGCTGCGCCCTGCCATGTTGCCGGTGTGCGCGGATTGCCGCGGATTCAAATGCGCGCTGCCGGTGAGCATTTCACTGGCCGTCATGAAGGCAGTCGCGGTAAACGGCGCCCCCTGCCCTTCGGTGATGCAGCGTGCGGCGAACTGGTCACGCGTGCAACCCAGCAATTGCGGCGCGAGCGCGCTCGCGAGTGTCCAGGCGCCGTCGATGGTCTCATCTGTGTAGCCGGTCAGCAGGGTGGCTTCGCCCCAGCCGCATCGGCCGTCGTGGTCAATCAGCTCGACCAGCAGGGTGTCATAGCCGGTCACCGGCCCGAAGGCCAGGCGATAGGGCTTGACGAGCGGCACATGCAGGCGCTCCACCCGGATCGAGTCGAGCCACGGCGTCATGTCGTGCTCACTTCGAGCTCATCTAACGTCCGTTTCGCGTTCATTTGGCCGTTCACTTGACTGAGGCCGGCCCGGCCAGCGCACGCATCACCTCGGCCTCGGTCTGCATGAAGGGAACCGACTCGGCCATGCCGATGTAACTGTCGGTCAAGGCCAACTGGTCGCGCAGATAATTCGCGTACTCGGGGGATTGCGAAAATTTGCGAATCGACGCGGCCAGCACCTCGAGGCGTTTCGGGTCGACCCCGGCCTTCGCAACAATCGCGCGAAACTGCGGCAGCAGGATGTCGTAACCAAACTCCTTGGACACGGCAACATTGGCAAACGGTGCAGGCAGGCGCTGGTTGGCAAAAAACAGGATCGGCCGCAACGCCTTGCCATCGAGCTGGCCCTTGATGTCACCGGCCTGCTCGTAAAGCAAATCGACGTGCCCACCGAGCACCGACGCAAAGCGCTCGCCGGGGCGGTTGAAGCCCGCCGAGAGCAAATTGACCGAGCGCTTGGCAAGATAGTTGACTGCAACTTCATCGGGGCTGCCCGCCCCGGTGATGGCAATGCTGACCGCACCGGGCCTGGCGCGGGCTTCGTCGATCACGTCCTGCCAGGTCTTGAAGCGGCTATCCATCTTGACGAAGATGCCCGAAGGCTGGCGCACCAATACGCCGAGCGGCACCACGTCACCGGTCTTCAGCTGCGCACCGGGCGTGGTGGCGAGCATCATCCAGGTATCGGCCGTCATCACGCCCACCGCGTGACCATCGCCGCCGGTGGCGACCAGGCGCGCCAGGCCGATTGTCCCCATCGCCCCGGGGTTGTTGAGCAGCGGCACATTGACTTTCAAATCGGCTTCGAGCCAGCGCGCGATCGTGCGGCCCAACA
>JANPAR010000127.1:0-19866 GCA_031430015.1 Burkholderiales bacterium | reverse complement strand
GGGGGGGTGATGGTCAAGGCGCTCTCCGGGTCGGGTCGCGCGGTGCATCGGATGAGTAGCGTGAGATTGCAGCGACCGTTTGACGACCGTTTGACGACGGTTTGACTATAGGCAGCGGGACTGCGGTCGTACGTTCGATGTCGCACACAGCAGGATCGATCAGTCCAAATTTGTGCCGGCAGCGCGCAACCTGTCAAACCGCGCCGGCTCGCCGCCTCGCATTGGTGCGCTGGCGCACGGACGGTAGCCGGCACGGCCGCTACGGTGCGGCCTGGATTCGAGCCCGGATCCAGCGCAGTTGCCAGCCACGGGACGGCCATGGAATTCACCGATTACTACGCCCGCCTGGGCGTGGCGCGCACGGCCAGCCAGGCCGAGATCAAGCGCGCCTACCGCAAGCTGGCGCGCAAGTACCACCCTGATGTCAGCAAGGAGCCGGACGCCGAGGCCCAGTTCAAGGCCGTGGCGGAGGCCTACGAGGCGCTGGGCGACGCCGAGCGCCGCGCCGCCTACGACGACGCCGGCCAGCGCCAGCGCAACGGCCATGCCTTTGGCCACCGCGAGGGCCACGACAGCGCCTATGAGTTCAGCGGCCCGGGCCCTGGCGGCGACGCCGACCACAGCGCGTTTTTTGAGGCCTTGTTCGGCCGCCAGGGCTCGGGCCTGCGCGGCGGCGGGGGCTCGCCCGGCGGTGCCGCGGGCCGCCCCGGGCGTGGCCCAGCCGGCGCCGACCACCATGCGCGCATCACCATCGAGCTGAGCGAGGCCTACCAGGGTGGCCAGCGCAGCATCACCTTGCGCGTGCCGCAGATCGACGCGCAAGGCCGCGTCAGCCTGCACGAGCGCCAACTCGATGTGCAAATCCCCAAGGGCGTGCGCGACGGCCAGCACCTGCGCCTGGCCGGGCAGGGCGGCGCGGCCTTCGACGCCGATGGCACCAGCGCCGGCGCGGCCGATCTGTACCTGGAGATCGCCATCGCCCCGCATGCGCGCTTTCGCGTCGATGGCCGCGATGTGTTTGTCGATCTGCCGCTGGCGCCGTGGGAGGCCGCACTCGGCGCCAGCGTCACCTTGGCCACGCCGCAAGGCAGTGTGGAGCTGAGCGTGCCGGCCGGGTCAGTGGCCGGGCGGCGCCTGCGCCTGAAGGGCCAGGGCCTGCCCAGTGCGCCACCGGGTGACCTGTACGCCGTGCTGCAGATTGCGCTGCCGGCGGCCGACACCGATGCTGCGCGCGCCGCCTACCAGGCCATGGCCGAGCAGTTCAGCGCCTTCCATGCCCGCCCATCCGTGGAGACTTGACGCCATGAACAACGCCACAAGTACGTACCCCGTTGCGCCCGGCCACGCCGTTCTGGTCGAAGACGACGTGCGCTTCACCCTGATCGAGCTGTGCCGCGCCAGCCATGCCGACGTCGAGCTGGTGCAGGCCCTGGTGTTTGAGGGCGTGCTCAACCCCAGCGGTCAGGCCATTGCCGACTGGAGCTTTGAAGGCGCGTCCCTGCGCCGCGCCCGCGCCGCCCTGCGCCTGACGCGCGATCTGGAGCTGACTGTGGCCGGCACCGCCCTGGTGATCGACCTGCTCGACCAGATCGAAGGCCTGCACGCTCAGCTGCGCCGATTGGGCTCCCAGCGCCAGTGAAGGATCTCGGGCAGGTCGTCACCCTGCTCGCAGATATACGCCTTGTGGCGCTGGATGGTGGCGGCGTGCCGGGCGATGGCCGCGTCCGCCTGTGAGGCCATGCGCGGCACGCGGCGGATGGCATCCAACGCCAGCTGATGGCGGTCCAGCCGGTTGAGCACCACCATGTCGAACGGCGTGGTGGTGGTGCCCTGGCCGATGAAGCCGCGCACATGCAGGCTGTCGTGGTTGTGGCGCCGGTAGGTCAGGCGGTGGATCAGGCCCGGGTAACCGTGAAACGCGAACACCACCGGCTTGTCATTGGTGAAGAGCGCATCGAAGGCCGCATCACTCAGGCCATGCGGGTGTTCGCTCTCGGGTTGCAGCTTCATCAGGTCGACCACGTTGACGACGCGAATCTTCAGCGCAGGCAGGTGTTTGCGCAGGATCGAAACCGCGGCCAGTGTCTCCAGCGTCGGCACGTCACCGGCGCAGGCCATCACCACGTCCGGCTCGGCCCCCTGGTCGTTACCGGCCCAGTGCCAGATGCCGATGCCCGCTGTGCAGTGCGCGATCGCGGCATCCATCGCCAGCCATTGCGGCGCCGGGTGCTTGCCGGCGATCACGACGTTGACGTAGTGGCGGCTGCGCAGGCAGTGATCCATCACCGACAGCAGGCAGTTGGCATCCGGCGGCAGGTAGACGCGCACGATGGCGGCCTTCTTGTTGACCACGTGGTCGATGAAGCCGGGGTCCTGATGGGTGAAGCCATTGTGGTCCTGGCGCCAGACATGTGAGGCCAGCAGGTAATTGAGTGAAGCGATCTTGCGCCGCCACGGCAGCGTTGCGGTGACCTTGAGCCACTTGGCGTGCTGGTTGAACATCGAATCGATGATGTGGATGAAGGCCTCGTAGCAATTGAACAGGCCGTGCCGTCCGGTGAGCAGGTAGCCCTCGAGCCAGCCCTCGCACTGGTGCTCACTGAGCATTTCCATCACGCGCCCGGTGGGCGCAAGAAACTCATCGCTGGGCAAGGTCGCTGCATCCCACTGACGGTTGGTGACGTCGAACAGCGCCGCCAGCCCGTTGGAAATCGTTTCGTCCGGGCCGAACACGCGGAAATTGCGCTGCGCGTTGTTGAGCGTCGCCACGTCGGACAGGAACGGTGCGAGCGCCCGCGTGTCGCCGATGCCGCGCACGCCGGGCGTGGGCACCGCGACCGCATAGGCGCGGAAATCTGGCATCACCAGGTCGCGCAACAGCAAGCCGCCGTTGGCGTGCGGATTGGCGCCCATGCGCCGGGCACCGGCGGGAGCCAGCGCGGCCAGCGCCGGTTTGAGGCGGCCAGTGTCGTCGAACAGTTCGGCCGGACGGTAGCTCTTGAGCCAGACCTCCAGCATCTCGAGATGCCAGGGCTGCGCGGCCGGGTCGGTCAGCGGCACCTGGTGCGCGCGGAACGTGCCTTCGATTTTTTTTCCATCGACCTTCTTCGGCCCGGTCCAGCCCTTGGGCGAGGCCAGGATGACCATCGGCCAGCGTGGCCGCGGATGCACGGTACCGAGAGCCGAGGTGCGCGCCTGGTGCTGGATCTCCCTGATTTGCGCAACGACGGCATCGAGCGTCGTGGCCATCGCCTCGTGCATCTGCGCCGGGTCGCTGCCCTCGACAAAATACGGGGTCCAGCCGTAGCCGCGAAACAGTTGTTCCAGTTCTTCGTGGCTGATGCGCGCGAGGACGGCCGGGTTGGCGATCTTGTAGCCGTTCAGGTGCAGGATCGGCAGCACCGCGCCGTCGGAAACGGGATCGAGAAACTTGTTCGAGTGCCAGGCGGTGGCGAGCGGCCCGGTTTCGGCCTCGCCGTCGCCGACCACGCAGGCCACCACCAGGTCCGGATTGTCAAACGCCGCGCCGAACGCATGGCTGAGGGAGTAGCCGAGTTCACCGCCTTCGTGGATCGACCCCGGGCACTCCGGAGAGGCGTGGCTGGGAATGCCGCCGGGAAAGGAAAACTGCTTGAACAGCTTCGCCAGGCCCGCGGTGTCCTGGCTGATGTGGGGATAGACCTCGCTGTAGGTGCCCTCCAGGTAGGTGTTGGCCACCACCGCCGGGCCGCCGTGCCCGGGGCCGGAGATATAGATCATGTCGAGGTCAAATTTTTTGATGACCCGGTTCAGGTGCGCGTAGATGAAGTTTTGCCCCGGCGTCGTGCCCCAATGGCCGAGCAGCATGCGTTTGACGTGTTCAAGTTTGAGCGGCCCGCGCAACAGGGGGTTGTCGCGCAGGTACATCTGGCCGACTGACAGGTAGTTGGCCGCGCGCCAGTAGGCGTCGATTTTGTCGAGCATTTCCGGGCTGAGCGTGTTCATGGGCGCTTTCGGTTTCATGGCGGTGCGGGGGATGGCGGCGCGGCATCGGGACCGAGCAGGCGGCACACCGCGCGCGCGATCACCAGCTCTTCGTTGGTGCGAATCACCTGCACCTTGACCCGCGAGGTGCGCGTCGAAATGCGGCCAGCACCGGCCGCGTTGGGAACATCGTCCAGTGTGATGCCAAGAAATGCGAGGCCGTTGCAGATACGGGCACGCGCCTCGGGCAGGTTTTCGCCGATGCCTCCCGAAAACACCAGGTGGTCTACACCGCCCAGGGCGGCGGCCAATGCACCGATCGACTTGCGCACCTGGTAGCAGAACACGGCAACCGCTTCAGCGGCACGCACGTCGCCGGCTTCGCGGCGCAGCAGCTCGCGCAGGTCGCCGCTGGTCTCGGACATGCCGAGCAGGCCGGAGCGGGTATTGACCAGGTCATTGAACTGTTGTGCATCGAGGCCCTCGGTGCGCGCCAGATACCAGGCGAGACCGGGGTCGAGGTCGCCTGAGCGCGTTGCCATCGGCACACCCGAAGCCGGCGTCAAGCCCATGCTGGTGTCAACTGGCCGGCCTTGGTGCACGGCGGCCAGGCTAGCGCCATTGCCCAGATGCGCGAGGATGACGCGGCCGTGCGCTGATTCCGCACCATCCTGGCGGCGCAACTCTTCCATGAGGAAGGTGTAGGACAGGCCGTGAAATCCATAGCGGCGCAAGCCCTGTTTCTCGTAGCGCCGCGGAATCGGCAACAGCCGCGCCACGCACGGCAGATCGTGGTGGAATGCGGTATCGAAGCAGGCGAACTGCGGCAGGTGCGCAAAGCGCTTCCCGAAGGCGGCCATCGTGTTGATGGCATCGGGCAGATGGGCCGGATCGAGCGGCACCAGCTCGCGCAGGTCGGCCAGCAGGGCCGCGTCAATGCGCTGCGGCGCGTGGTGGTGCGGGCCGCCGTGTACCACGCGGTGGCCGATCGCGGCCAGTCCGATATCCTGCTCGTGCGCCGCGAGCCATGCCATCAGCGCCGTCACGGCATCCGCATGATCGCCGGCCACCACCGGCCGCGTGAAGCTCTCGCCGGGCTCGTCCGATTGCACCGAGAACACGGCATCGGGCGTGCCGATGCGTTCGATCCGCCCGGTGTGCGTGGTGCGCAGGGCCGCCGCCGGATCGAACAGCGCAAACTTGACGCTTGACGAGCCGCTGTTGACGGTCAGGATGCTGGTTGCCGCTGCTGCGATGGACATCACTTGCCCCGCTGTTCGTTGAGCCGGCGATAGCGCCGGATCAACGCGTTGGTTGAACTTTTGTATGCGGCTTCTGATCGGTTTGCGGGCATGGCGGCAGGGTGGGGATCGCGGCGTGGAGTTGCGCGACTCAATCGCGCAAGCGCAGGTCGATCGACATCAGGCGCAGGCCGCTGGTCGAGAGCGTCGCAAACAGCAGCTTGCCGGGCGCCACGAACAGGCCGGTGGTGCCGGCGTAGTCCCACACGTGCGGATGGTCGATCACCTTTACAAGATCGATCGCCTCGCGGGAAAAGCGGATGACGGCAACGCCCCGCGGCCGCACCGGATACACGCCGATCTGCTGCGTACCATCCAGGCCCAGCACGATGCGGCTCTCGCTCGCCATCGGCGGCAGGCCGTGCGCAGTGCGCAGGATGTCGCCATCGAGATTCACCAGGGACGCGAATCCGGCTTCTCCCGACGTACCCGCCACCACAAAGGCCGCAAGTTGCGGCGCGTAGTCGACCGCGTAGGCGTAGCGCAGCGGCAAGCCGGTCGCGATCTGGCGCCGCGCCAGCACCGCGCCGCTGGCGCCGATCAGCGCGGATTGCAGGGTCAGGTCGGGATAGCGCTGCCATACCGCGAGCCAGTTGCGCTCGGACCCTGCCACCAGCGGCCAGCTGTCGCGTGGATGCGCCAGGCCGTCCGGCGTCAGCTTGACCTCGGGTGCAAGCGTGCCGTCGGCGCCGATCACGCGCGCATAAATGCGCTCACCGGTGCCCAGGCCGCGCCACCCGGCGCCGTTCACCCAGCCTTCCCCGTAGACCACCAGAAACCGCTCACCCAGCGCCGCGACATGGCCGGAGTGGCCGCCGCGCCGGATCGTGATCGGGTAGGCACGCAACACGCGCAGGCTGCTGTCCCACAGGCCGGCGTGCTGGTGGATACCGCCGTTGCCGTCTTCGCTGGTCATCAGGATGGTGCCGCGCGCATTGATCGCGACGCTGGGCGGTTCCTGCGCTTCGGGCCGCGACACCAGGGTCTGCGGGTCGAGCGGCGCGTGCCCGTGGCCGGCCGACGGATCGAGCCACGCGTAGTAGACATCATGCGGCCAGTCACCACCGGGGTTGGGCCGCGGCGGATTGCCCGCGCTGCCCCACACCAGCAGCAGGCGTTCGCCAACCCGGATCAGGTCAATGCCGTGCTGCCACGCGCGGTGGTCTTCTTCCGCCTGCGCTGCCGTAGCGCTGCACAGCGCCAAGGTGACAAACAGGATGATGGTGTCGACGACGCGGCGCGGCATTCTAGTGCCGCCTAACGCTGCGATAGCGGCGGATCAGGGCGTTAGTCGAACTGTCGTGCAGGAGCAGCGGCTCGGCCTGGCTCGTCAGCTCGGCCAGGGTGCGCTGCGCCAGCACCTTGCCCAGCTCGACGCCCCATTGGTCGAACGAATCGATGTTCCAGATCACGCCCTGGGTGAAGACGCTGTGTTCATACAGGGCCACCAGCGCCCCCAGCGCCTTCGGCGTCAGGCGCGCGGCGAGCAGGGTGTTGGTCGGGCGGTTGCCGTCGAAGACGCAATGCGCCACCAGCCGTTCTGGCGTGCCACCGGCCCTGACCTCGGCCGCATTGCGGCCGAACGCGAGCGCCTCGGTTTGCGCGAACAGGTTGGCCATCAGCGCGTCATGGCCACTGCCTGCGGTGTCAAGCGGCTCGCAAAACCCGATGAAGTCGCAAGGCACGAGGGGCGTGCCCTGGTGCAGCAGTTGATGGAACGAATGCTGGCCGTTGGTGCCGGGCTCGCCCCAGACCACCGGCCCGGTCTGGTAGTCGACGCGCACGCCCTCGCCGGTGACCTGCTTGCCGTTACTCTCCATCGCCAGTTGCTGGAGATAGGCGGGAAAGCGCTTCAGATAAGGCTCGTAAGGCAGCACGGCGACGCTTTGCGCGCCGAGGAAATTGCAGTTCCAGACCGTCAGCAGGCCCATCAGCACCGGCAGGTTGCGCTCGAACGGCGCGCTGCGAAAGTGCAGGTCCATCGCGTGCAAGCCGGCCAGCATGGCGCGGAAATTTTCCGGACCGATCGCAATCATGGTGGCGAGGCCCACCGCGGAGCCGATCGAGTAGCGCCCGCCGACCCAGTCCCAAAAGACGAAGCAGTTGGCCGGTGCGATGCCAAAGGCGGCAACGCCGGCCGCGTTTGCCGACACCGCGACAAAGTGCCGCGCCACCGCGCGCTCGTCGCGCAGCGTGCGCAGGCACCAGGCCCGTGCCGCCCCGGCGTTGGCCATGGTCTCGGGTGTGGTGAAGGTTTTCGAGCAGATCACGAACAGTGTTTCCGCCGGGTCCAGGCCGCGCATCGCCTCGTCGAATTCGGCGCCATCCGCGCCCGCAACAAAGCGGAAGGCCAGGTCGCGCTGGCTGTAGTGGCGCAGGGCTTCATGGGCCATCACCGCGCCCAGGTCGGACCCGCCGATGCCGAGGTTGACGACATTGCGGATGCGTTGGCCGGTATGCCCGCGCCAGGCACCGCTGCGCACCTGCAGGGAAAACGCCGCCATGCTTTCAAGCACTGCGTGCACCTCGAGCGCGATGTCGAGGCCGTCGACGACGATGCGCTCGCCCTCGGGCGCGCGCAATGCCGTATGCAGGGCGGCGCGCTGCTCGGTCAGGTTGATCGCGTCACCGCGGAACATCGCCATGATCCGTTTCCGCAGGCCGCACGCGGCAGCCAGATCGATCAGGAGCCGCCGGGTTTCGCCGGTGATGCGGTTTTTCGAGTAGTCGAGGTAGATGCCGGCCGCTTCAGCGCAAAAATGCTCGCCGCGCCCGCGGTCGCCGGCAAACAGTTGCCGCAGGTGGGTATTGCGAACCGTATCGAGGTGGGCTGACAGCGCTTGCCACTCGGGGCGCGCTGTGAGCATCTGTGGCCCCTGTGATGCGTTTGCCGCCCGTGGCACGCTATTCATTTCGGTTCGAAAGATTGCATGGCAACTCTGCCGCAGTGACCCAAAATGCCAGCCTAGGTGGGCGACGCGCATCGCTCTGTCTGCTATCGCACATAAAGGCCCGGATTTTTGAATCGATGCTCCGACCGGCGCGCACCATGCACCGCGCACGCGCGTCCGGCACGCTCAGTGTCGGGCGGCCACCACTTCGTCCGTGCGCACGCGGAAGCTCTCCAGCGTCGTCTGGCCGTAGGTCGTGCTGATGGCCACATCGCAGGCATCGCGTCCGCGCGCGATGAGCACCCGGCCGATACGCGGCACGTTGTTGCGCGCGTCGAAAGTGTGCCAGCCGCCCTCGAGGAATACTTCGAACCAGGCGGCGAAATCCATCGTACCGTAGGGTGGCGGCATGCCGATGTCGCCCAGGTAGCCGGTGCAATAGCGCGCTGGAATGTTCATGCAGCGGCAGAACGCCACCGCCAGGTGGGCATAGTCGCGGCATACCCCGGTGCGGTCGTTGTGGGCCTCGAGCGCGGTGCGGGTCATACGCGCATGGTCGTAGGAAAAGGCAATATGGTGGTGCACGTAGTCGCAGATTGCCTGTACGCGAGCCCAGCCGGGCGCGGTGTTTTCGAACAGGCGCCAGGCAATGGGGGACAGGCACTCCGTTTCACAGTACCGGCTGCCGAGCAGGAAGACCAGGGTTTCCTCGGGGAGATCCGCTACCGGGACCTGGCGTGCTTCCGGCATCTTCACATCCGGCATGCCGCTGTCGTTAACCACGGCGTTGGCGCTGACCCGGGTGCGCCCCTTTGGCGCGACGATGCGCGTGCACCAATTGCCGAAGCCGTCGCGATAGGCGGACATCGGCACCGGTGGGTCGAATATCAGGTCGTCGCGCCCGGCGAGGTCGGACACGCGGGTGAAATGCACGTTGAGATTGAGGATCATCGGTGTTGGCTGCGGGCAGTCGTACACGATGTCAAAGCCGAGGCTGATCTGCATCAGGGTGCTCCGGTTGGGGATGGGGCAAGTGCCTGCCGCAGAGCGGCGATGACGAGGGCACGCTGCCGGGTCTGTTGCGCGGCCGGCTGGCGGAAGATGCGCTGGTTGATTTCCAGTTCGATGCCGACGTAAGCAGTGGGCGGATGGCAGCTGCGCAAATGGCGCGTGACGCCGTCACCGGTGCCACGGTAGGGATAGTTGCGGCGCACCAGGTAATCGGGCGCCAGCGCCGCGAGGGCGGCCTGCCAGCGCGCCGCCAGCCGCACCTCGCCCGGGCGCGCCGGGTCGTATAGCAGTCCAATGTCGGCATTGCGCATCCGCCCATCGAGTTCCGGTGTGAAACTGTGCGAGGAGATGTGGACCACGCGCCTGCCGCATCCGGCAAGTTTGTCAACCACCCGCCCAACCCGTTCGCGGTAAGGCTGGTAGTGGCCGGCCATGATGTCGCGCCGCACCGCGGCCGGCGCCGCGCGGATGGCTGACGAGAACAACCCCGGGTGACCGGGTGAGCGGTTCAGGTCGACGAGCAGCCGGCTGACGGTGGAAATCTCGATGCTCGCCCCCAGGGCCGTGGCGAGCGCACGCGCCATCGGCAACGCGCCAAGATCGTAGCCACGATGGGTGGCCAGCACTGACTGCCAGTCACGAAACCAGGCGCGGAACGGTGCCGGAATACGGTTGCCGCCATGTTCGCAGGTGACGAGGCAAGCATCGCGGCGCGGGACTATTGAAATGATCCACCCGCCGGGGCAATCGCGATCACGCGTTCGCCGACCTTCCATCCGCCCTTGCCGGCGCTGGCAATGATGTGACGCGAACCGTCTCCCATTCGCAGGGTCAGCTCGTAGCGCTTGGCCGGTTTTGCCGGCATTGTGCCGGTGCCGCCGCGCCTGTCGATGCCGGCGGCAGCGGCAGCGGCAGCGGCATCAATTTCCCGCATTGACTCCACTACGCCACATTCGGCACAGCGCGGTTTGGTGTCTGGTGTCACACGCACGCGGCCCGCTTCAGGCAGTGCGGCGGCAGCCTTGGCAGATGCAATGCCGGGAGACTTTGCCGGTGCCATTGCCGCGCCCGCCAGAGGAGCTACGCTCCGGGGTGAGCCGCTCTGGCCATCCAGCATGTGCGCCACACTGGCGCTTCCGAATACGACTACCGCAACCCAGGCAACGAGCAACGGTACAAGTGGATTTTTGCGGGGAGCGGTTTTCATGAGGTGACCTCTTTCAGGGATGCCGCCACTGTGATTCATGCTGGTGGCGCCGTCTGTGCGCTCGCGCACAGGCACCGGCCCGCTCAATCCAAAGGTTTGCCTGCATCCGGTTTGCCTGCATCCGTGCCGTTCCGGCCCGCCCCCCGGTGCGCTGGCGCACAGACTTCACGCGCGGTGCGGATTACGGTAGCGACATGCCGCTTACCGGTAATGGAGATTCACCATGACACAACTCGCAGCAGAAAAAATCGCCACTACCTATAAAGTGATCGCCAACGAAGACGAGCTCAATCGCGACCCGATCAGCGGCACCGAAGGCGCGCATCCGTTCGGTACGGGCGCGGGCGCGGCATCCGGCGGTGTTGCTGGCGTGGTGGCAGGCATGGCCATCGGCGGGCCAGTGGGCGGCGTGATCGGCGCAGCCGTCGGCGCAGTCGCCGGTGGATTGGCCGGCAAGAGCATGGCTGAAGCCATCAATCCGACTGAAGAAGAAAAGTATTGGCGCGAGACCTGTGTGCGCGAACCCTACTTCACGGCCGGCCAGTCTTTCGAATACTACGCGCGCGGTTTCCGGGCCGGCTGGGAGGGCCGTGTGCTGCATGACGGCGCCACGTTTCTTGATGCCGAACCGAAACTGATATCCGATTACAACATCGGAAAATCTGAATTCGATCCGCCGTGGGCCGAAGTGCGGCTGGCCGCGCGATCGGCCTGGAACCGCGTGGACCAAGCCTGGCAGCGTTCGGAATAAGACGGCCGGCACGCGGGCACCAGGCACGCGGCCGGATACACCCTGAAGCGCAGTGATTCGCCAGGCATCGCCCGCAAAGCCTTGTCTGGAGCGGTTCTTGGCAACAATGGCGCTGAAACCAGCATGAACGGTTTAAAGCCATCCAGTGCCGTAGACACGCTCGCACCAAGGCTTTCAGGCCGGCGGCATAGTGAAAATTTGACGGCCCACAAAAACAATGCCACCAAAATAGCCGGCGTTTAACCCGCGGTCATGTCCCAGGCAACGGGCTTGCGAATGCTGGTACCCGGAATCTTCAACGGCAGTTGCGATTGCGCCAGATGCGTCCGCTTGAGTGTCTTGGTCCAGTGCGCGTGCCGCGCCAGATCGGCCGGAATACGCCGGTGATCATCACCGGGGATCGGTGCGACGATGTCGAGCCGAACAGCGGGGCAATGCGTGCGGATCGTAGCGAGCGCGGCTTCGATATCCGAATCATTGGTGCACAGGACGATTTGCCCGCACGCGCCCGTCCATGCGGCGGCGATCATGTCCGATGCGAGATTGACGTCGGTCTGCTTTTCGTCGAAGTGATACACCTGCACCATGCCAAAGGCGGGTGCTTCCGGGATCGGGCGTACCAGCCGTTGATACGGCTGGCTCGCCGTCATCTTGCCTTCAATGATCGCGATGCGTTGCGGATGCAGCTTGCGCAACGCCTGAAGATAGGTGCGCTGGCGCCGGGGTGACTCGGGGTCGTCGCACATTTTGCCGAGTTGACTTGTATGCCGCTGATCGCCGCGCCAAAAATGACAAAGCCGCCAAGAAGTTTCCCTCTGGGCGGCCTGTCGCCCCGAGAGCGAACTGGCTAAACCAGACGGTCAAGGGGTGAGTCGTGAATGAAGTGTAGCGGACGTGCGCGTCGCCTGCAACTCTGTAAGTCTGTAAGAACGAGTGGTTTGGGCGGTTTCTTGTTGCGTCTGGTTTGCAGTGAGTGTTCGCAATGCCACGGCAAATCACACCGTGTTGCCCGCGATATCGATCAAGTCAACTCAAAGCGCTGCACGGCGGCGCCGGCCACCACGCCGTTGAGCCGCAACAGTTGATCGTCCTGAGTCAGCAATACTGCCCGTTTGACGGTGGCGGTGGCGAGAATGATGGCGTCGGGCAGTTTGAGCGAGCGCGAGCGCCGCAGTGTGTCGATCGTTTCAATCAAGGCGTGGTCGGTGAAGGTCAGATCGATCACGTCCACACGTCCGGTGAATTCGGCGAACAACGCGCGGTCTGCATCAGTCAGGCCGGAAAACCCTGAAAATTCGAGTGCGCTGATTACTGATACGCCCAGCCACGCCGCGCCATCTATCATTGCCGCCAGGCCGGCATGGCCTTGCAACAGCGCGATGACCGCATTGGTGTCGAGAAGAAATCTCTTACCAGGCATCGCGCTGCGTGCGCTGTTCGCGCACGGCGTCACCGCGCCAAGTGAGGCGGCCCAGCAGATCGCTCAGTTGGTAGGACGGTGCGTTCGCAGCCTCGCCATCAGACTCATCGACCACCACCATGACGGGTTTGACCGGCGCACGCGCGGGCGCGCGGTCCAGCCAGCGCAATGTGACGCCATCAAGTTGTGCAGGGTAGCTTTTGAGCATGGGAATTTCTTGTGTTGCGAGCGGCACAATCATACTACTTGAACGCTGTACTTGAACGCTGGCAGGTTCACCTGCACAGCACACGCCGGTTGCGCTGGTTGCGCGGGTTGCGCTGGTTGCGCTGGTGCGCTGGTGCGCTGGTTCACTCCACAAAGGCCGGGTCGGTGCGTTGCCGCACAGAACTGGCTGGGGCCGGTGGGTAAAACTGCTGCATGACTACATCCCCAACGCCCCATGCTGCCGCTGGCAGCCACATCGCCCTTACGCTACCGGCCACTATCGCTTTGCAGCGCCGCGCCGCGCTGCTAAAAGCCGGCGTTCTGCAAAACGCGATTTTCAACAGTGCCAATTTCTCGCTCATTGCCACCGATGAGAAGGGCGTGATTCAACTCTTCAACACCGGCGCCGAGCGCGTGTTCGGCTATACCGCTGCCGAAGTGGTTGACCACATCACGCCGGCGCACCTGACCGACCCGCTCGAAGTGATTGCGCGTGCCGTGCTGCTCAGCCGCGACGTCGGCATCACGATTGCACCGGGGTTCGACGCGCTGGTGTTCAAGGCGGCGCGCGGCATGGAAGACATTTACGAGTTGACCTGTATCCGCAAGGACGGCAGCCGCTTCCCGGCCCTGGTGTCGGTCACCGCCCTGCGCGATGACAGCGATGGCCTGATCGGCTATCTGTTGACGGGCACCGACAACACCGCGCGCAAGGAGGCCGAAGACAAGCTGCGTTACAGCGAAGAGAGTTTTCGCCTGATGGTCGAGAGCGTGAGCGACTACGCGATTGCCATGCTTGACCCGGAAGGGCGCGTGGTGAGCTGGAACAGCGGTGCGCAGCGCATCAGCGGCTATCAGGCCGAAGCCATCACCGGGCAGCATGTAGCGGTGTTTTATTCCCCACAGGATGTTGAGCGTGGTGCGCCGCAGGCGGACATCGCGCTGGCGGTGGCCAACGGGCGTCTCGATGATGAACGTTGGCTGGTGCGTGAGAATGCCTCGACGTTCCGCGCCAACCTGACGCTGACTGCGATCCGTGACGAAGCCGGCGATCTGCGCGGCTTCGCCATGCTCATGCGTGACCTCACCGCGCGCCGGATGATCGAGGCCGAGTTGGCCAATACCAAACTGATGACGCAAAAGAACAACGAGGCGAATCTCGATTTCCTCGCGGACATGAGCCGCGAGATGCGCAGTTCGCTCAATGCGATCCTCGGATTTGCCCAGTTGATGGAATCCGAAGTGCCGTTGCCGACACCGCCGCAACTGCAGAGCATTGCCAAAATCCTCCAGGCCGGCTGGTACCAGATGGAACTGATCAACGAATTCCTTGATCTGGCGACGATCGAATCCGGCCGCCTGTCGTGGTCGCTCGACCCGGTGCCGCTCGCCGAAGTGATGCGTGACTGTCAGGCCAGCATCGAGACACAGGCGCAAAAGAGCGGTATCCGCATCCAGTTTCCCGAGGTGCGCGGCGATTGCTTCATCAAGGCCGACCGGACGCGTCTGAAGCAGGTGCTGGTCAATCTGCTCTCGAACGCCATCAAATACAACCAGCAGGGTGGATCGGTGGTCGTGGCGTGTCGCGCCAGCGCCCTGCACCGGATTCGCATCAGCGTCACCGACACCGGTATCGGCTTGAGTGCGGAGTCGCTGGCGCAGTTGTTCCGGCCATTTGGCCGGGTCGGGCAGGACACCAGCGCGGCAGATTCCGGCACCGGCATCGGTCTGGTGGTGACGAAACGGCTGGTCGAGCTGATGGGCGGTGAAATCGGCGTCACCAGCAGCACCGGCGAAGGCAGCACGTTCTGGTTCGAATTGACGGCGAGCGGTTCAATCGAAAGCGGCCCAGCCGATGCCGTAGTTGCTACGCCTGCCGCACCAATTGGAATACCCGCATCGCAGGCGCAACCTGAGGTTGTGCTGCGCACCCTGCTCTATGTGGAAGACAACCCGGCCAACCTGCAGTTGGTGTCCGAGATCATCGCGCGCCGCGCTGATCTGCGCCTGTTGAGCGCGCGCACCGGCCAGCTCGGCATCGATCTGGCCCGTGCATCGAAGCCCGAGGTGATCGTGATGGATATCAACCTGCCGGGCATGAGCGGCATCGAGGCCCTGCAGATCCTGCGCAGCGATGCGGCCACTGCGCACATCCCGGTGGTGGCGCTGAGCGCCAATGCGATGCCGCGCGACATTGAGCGCGGTCTCGAAGCGGGATTTTTCCATTATCTGACCAAGCCGATCAAGGTCAAAGAATTTCTGGCGGTGCTCGACCTGGCGCTGGCGTCGCCCGGCGCCGTGGATGCAGCGCTCAGTGCCGCGCTCGATGCCGCGCTGGCCGCGCCGCCGCCGGTGTCCGAAGCGCAGCACGCCTGAAGGCACGCAGCGCCGCTTTTTGCCGCTATGCGCGCCAGCGCACACAGGGTTTCCCGGTGCCAGGTGTATAAGTTGGCAACCATTCCTGCCACGCAAGCCGGGTGTCACAG
Source organism: Burkholderiales bacterium (assembly GCA_031430015.1). Lineage (GTDB taxonomy): Bacteria > Pseudomonadota > Gammaproteobacteria > Burkholderiales > JAEUOS01 > CANJDH01. The sequence continues at coordinate 4,629 of JANPAR010000127.1, read as the reverse complement.
CCAACCGGCCGCGGGGAACGTTGTGCAACATTAAAGGGTCATGTTCCTTGAAGTCCAATCCTAAGACCGCGGCGTCGCTGGCAGGCGCTGCCTTGCTGGTGGCATTGGTGGTCGGCGCGTCATTCTGGGCGTTCCGCCAAGTCGAAGAAACCAGTGCGGCGCGGCTCCATATTTACGAGACGCTGCAGAGCGCGGACGAGCTGATGTCCGCCCTGCGCGATACCGAGATCGGCCAGCGCGGCTACGTGCTGACCGGAGACGAAACCTATCTGCAACCCTATCTGGCGGTGCGTGATCGCGTCACCGGCCAACTGGAGCGATTGCGCCGCGTGACCCCGGCCGGCGCGGCGCGAAAGCACCTCGACGCCCTGCCGGCCCTGGTGGAGGCCAAATTGGCACACGCGGCTGAAGTCATTCAATTGCGCCGCAACCGTGACATGGCGGCCGCGCTGGCGTTGATCAACACCGGCCAGGGCAAGCGCTCAATGGACGCGATTCGCACCGAGATGATCAGCTTTGTCGACATCGAAAAAAACGCATTGGCCGCGTACGAAGCGCAGTTCCACTCAACCATGCGCAACCTCTTTGCCATCATCGCCGGCGCCAGTGTGCTGGCGCTGCTGTTCGGCCTGCTTTTCGTCTACCTGACCTATCTCGATACCCAGCACCGGCTCGCGAACCTGCTGCATCTCGAGACCCGAAGCCTGCTTGACGCGCAGGCAGCGACGAACAAACAATTGCAGGAAGCCAACGCGATCCTGCAGATCAGCGAGGAAAATCTCGCGGTCACGCTCAACTCGATCGGCGATGCTGTGATCGCCACCGACGCCAAAGGGCAGGTGAGGCGCATGAACCCGCTGGCCGAGCGCCTCACCGGCTGGACTTTTGCCGAAGCCGCCGGCCGGCCGGTGGACGATATTTTTCGCATCATCAATCAGGAAACCCGTCAACCCGCCAAGGTGCCGGTGATGGAGACCCTGGCGCACGGCACGACCCAGGGACTGGCCAACCACACCCTCCTGATCGCGCGTGCCGGCAGCGAGTGTGCGATTGCCGACAGTTGCGCGCCGATTCGCCAGCCGGACGGCCAGGTGATCGGCGCGGTGCTGGTGTTCCGCGACGTCACCGGCGAATACGCGGCGCAGCAGGCGGTGCGCGACAGCACCGCCTTGCTGCAAACGATCCTCGATACCGTGGACGATGGCGTCGTCACCATGCATGCGCGCGGCGGCATCATCAGCACCGTCAACCGCGCCGCCGAGCGCATGTTCGGCTATGGCGCCGCTGAGCTGAGTGAACGAAATTTCAGTGTGCTGGTACCCGAATTGGACAAGGACCTGAACGAAGGCTCGCTCGCCTATTACAGCGCCAGCGATGCGGCACGCTCCATCGGCGCCGAACGTGAGGTCATGGGCAAGCGCCGCGACGGCAGCCATTTCCCGCTGGAAATAGCCACTAGTGAAATGTCGCTGGGGGGCGAGCGTTACTTCACCGTCGTCTTGCGCGATATCACCGCGCGCAGGCAGAATGAAGAGGCGCTTGTCAAGGCCGGCGCCCTGCAAAGTGCGATCTTCAACAGCGCCAATTTTTCGGTGATTGCCACCGACGCCAAGGGCGTGATCCAAATCTTCAACGTCGGCGCCGAGCGCATGCTCGGCTACACCGCTTTTGAGGTCAAGAACAAGTTCACGCCGGCCGACCTTTCCGATCCGCAAGAGGTGATCGCGCGCGCCAAGGCGCTCAGTGCCGAGCTGTCCACACCGATTACACCGGGGTTCGACGCGCTGGTGTTCAAGGCCTCGCGCGACATCGAGGACATTTACGAATTGACCCAGATCCGCAAGGATGGCAGCCGCTTCCCGGCCCTGCTGTCGGTGACGGTGCTGCGCGATGCGCAACGCGTCAACCTCGGCTACCTGTTGATCGGCACCGACAACACGGCGCGCAAGCACATCGAGTCGGAGCGCAACGCCGCCATGGCGGCGGCCGAAAAAGCCAGCCACGCGAAAACCAATTTTCTCTCCAGCATGAGCCATGAATTGCGCACCCCGCTCAATGCCATCCTCGGGTTCGCCCAGCTGATGGAATCGGGCACGCCGCCGCCGACACCCTCGCAAAAACGCAGCATCGACCAGATCATCAAGGCCGGCTGGTACCTGCTCGAGCTGATCAGCGAAGTGCTTGATTTGGCGCAAATCGAGTCGGGCAAAGTGGTCATGTCACATGAGCCGGTGGTGTTGACCGACGTCATTCTCGATTGCCGCGCCATGGTCGAGCCGCAGGCGCAGAAGCGCGGCATCGGCATGACGTTTCCGCATTTCGACGTGGCCCACTTTGTGTCGGCCGACCGCACCCGTCTCAAACAGGTGTTGATCAACCTGCTGTTCAACGCCGTCAAATACAACCGGCCGGGTGGCACTGTGTCGATGGAGTGCACCCTGGTGCACCCGGGTTCGATGCGCATCAGCGTGCGCGACACCGGCATGGGGCTGACACCGCAACAGCTCGCGCAACTGTTTCAACCGTTCAATCGCCTCGGCAAGGAAGCCAGTGCCGAGGAGGGCACCGGCATCGGTCTGGTGGTCACCAAGCGGCTGGTCGAACTGATGGGCGGCAGCATCGGCGTCGAGAGCAAAGCCGGGGTGGGCAGCGTGTTCTGGGTTGAATTGAAGCTGACCAAGGCACCAAGGCTGGAGCCGCTGCTGCTGGCGCACGTGGCACAGACGCAACCCGTGTTGCCGGAAGGCACGCCGCATCGCACCGTGCTGTATGTGGAAGACAATCCGGCCAATCTGGAGCTGGTCGAGCAACTGATCGAGCGCCGCGCCGACTTGCGCCTGCTGTCCGCAGCCGATGGCAATCTGGGCATCGAGTACGCGCGCACCTATCAGCCGGATGTGATTCTGATGGACATCAACCTGCCCGGCATCAGCGGTGTTGAAGTCATGCAAATCCTGCGTGCCGACCCGTCCACCAAGCACATCCCGATCATCGCGATCAGCGCCAACGCCATGCCGCGCGATATCGAGAAGGCGCTGGCGGCGGGCTTTTTCAACTATCTGACCAAGCCGATCAAGGTAAAGGAATTCATCAACGTGCTCGACGATGCATTGACATTTTCGGAAACCAGACCACTCCACACAGCCGGAGAAAAGCAAACATGAGCCCTGTCGAATCTGCCGTGCTTGACGATGCGGGCAACGTTGATATCAGCGGTGAGATACGGGGTCAGGAGGCTGCCCTCATCACCGGCGCCTTGCAAAGCGCGATCTTCAACAGCGCCAATTTTTCCAGCATTGCAACAGACGCGAAGGGCGTGATCCAGATTTTCAACGTTGGCGCGGAGCGCATGCTCGGCTACACCGCGCTCGAGGTGATGAACAAGATCACGCCGGCCGACATTTCCGACCCACAGGAAGTGATTGCACGGGCCGAAGCCTTGAGCCTTGAGATTGGCACCCCGATCACACCGGGCTTCGAGGCCCTGGTGTTCAAGGCCTCGCGCGGCATTGAAGACATTTACGAGCTGACCTACATCCGCAAGGACGGCAGCCGCTTCCCGGCGGTGGTGTCGGTGACGGCGCTGCGCGACGACCAGGACGCCATCATCGGCTATCTGCTGATCGGCACCGACAACACGGCGCGCAAGCAGGCCGAAGAGGCGCTGCTCAAGGCCGGTGCATTGCAGAGTGCGATTTTCAACAGTGCGAACTTTTCGAGCATTGCCACCGATGCCAAGGGCGTGATCCAGATTTTCAACGTCGGCGCCGAGCGCATGTTGGGCTACACCGCGCTCGAGGTGATGAACAAGATCACCCCAGCCGACATCTCTGATCCACAGGAGGTGATCGCGCGCGCCAAAGCGCTGAGCGTCGAGTTGGCGACGCCGATCACACCGGGCTTCGAGGCCCTGGTGTTCAAGGCCTCGCGCGGCATCGAGGACATTTACGAGCTGACCTACATCCGCAAGGACGGCAGCCGCTTCCCGGCGGTGGTGTCGGTCACCGCGCTGCGCGACGCACAAAACGCCATCATCGGCTACCTGCTGATCGGCACCGACAACACGGCGCGCAAGCAGGCTGAAGAAGCCTTGCTTAAAGCCGGCGCCCTGCAAAGCGCGATCTTCAACAGCGCGAACTTTTCAAGTATCGCCACAGACGCAAATGGCGTGATCCAGATATTCAACGTCGGCGCAGAGCGCATGTTGGGCTACACCGCGGCCGAAGTGATGAACAAGATCACGCCGGCCGATATTTCCGATCCGCAGGAGGTGATTGCACGCGCCAAGGCGCTGAGCGTCGAGCTGGCGACGCCGATCACACCGGGCTTCGAGGCGCTGGTATTCAAGGCTTCGCGCGGCATTGAGGACATTTACGAGCTGACCTACATCCGCAAGGACGGCAGCCGCTTTCCGGCGGTGGTGTCGGTCACGGCGCTGCGCGACGCGCAGAACGCCATCATCGGCTACCTCTTGATCGGTACCGACAACACCGCGCGCAAGCAGGTCGAGGCCGAGCAGAAAAAACTCGACCAGCGCCTGCGCGACCAGGAGTTCTACACGCGCTCGCTGATCGAATCGAACATCGACGCGCTGATGACCACCGATCCGTCGGGCATCATCAGCGATGT
>JANPAR010000126.1:0-1597 GCA_031430015.1 Burkholderiales bacterium | reverse complement strand
CGCGTGGCCAGCGCGGGCACCGCAGGAAAACCCGGCGTGCCACTGTTGCCGCCGGGAGTGCGGCTGGTGGCCCCCGCAGCGCTGGTGCGCGCTGCCGTTCGGGAAGGAGGTCGTCGGGTCATGGCACTGCTCCTGAAACTCAACGCTCGACTACGCCATCGACCGGGCGTGTTCCGGGTATGACGTTGTCATAAACAGACATGAAATCAAACGCTTGCGCTCGCGTGTGATTATCGTCCATTTGGTGTCCTGTGCAGAGCGGAATTTGCCGCAATCCGTGCGGTAAGTCACACTTGTTACAAAGAAACCGGAGGGCCCAAGGATTTCGGCTGGGTGCCGAAGGCGCCTCTCAGTAGCGGCGCTCGCGCCACAGACCCAGTTTTTCCTGGGCCGAGCGGTCCGAAAAGCCGAACAGCACGGCCTCTTCACTCGCGTGATGCGTGTGCCTGGCCCAGCCGGGGACGACAAAGGTATCGTTGGCTTTCCATTTGAGCGTGATTGCGCTCCCATCGTGCGCGGTGACGCGGGTTTCTCCCTGCCCCTCGCGACAGACGAAGCCCAGACCATCGGTGCACTGCCAGGGCTGCGTATTGAAGCCTTTGGGCAAATGCTGCATCCAGGTCGCGATGGTGGGCATGGCCCAGCCGCCATCGACCGGGTTGACGTAGCGCAGCTTGTGACCGTGATGCAGGTCGGGCTCATTGCTGCGCGCCATGCGGTCGAGCACATCGCGGGTGCGGGTATAGGGATAATTGAAGACCGGCGACGTCAGCGGACTGTCGGTTTTGTCGGCGCGAAAGCCGTCGGGCATCAGGCCCGAACCGTAACGTGCCAGCGCATCGCCTTCGGGGCGTGTCACGGGGAACTGTGGCGCACTCCACTCTTCGCGGAATTGCCCGTGGAAATGGGCGACGATCGAGACGTCGAGCACGTCGAGCCAGATCATTGGTTTGCCAGTGTCGTTGCCATGATCGTGCCAGGTCCAGGCCGGCGTGATGACGAAGTCGCCCGGTCTCATGCTGGTCTTTTCGCCGTGCACGGCCGTGTAGGCGCCTTCACCATCGAGCACGTAGCGCAGGGCCGATTGCGTGTGGCGGTGGGCCGGGGCGATCTCGCCGGGGAGGATCAGCTGCCAGCCGCCGTAGAGCACATCGGTGATGAGGGACTGGCCGCGCAGCGCGGGATTCTCCAGCACCAGCACGCGGCGCTCGGCTTCTTCGGCGGTTAACAGGCCGCCCGATTCGATGACGAATTTCTTGAGCGCGTCGAAATCCCACAGGTGCGGCACCATATGCGCCTTGGGCGCGCCGGGGACGAGACCCTTGAGTACCTCCCAAAGCGGAGCAAGATTTTCTTTGTCAATGCGCCCATAAAAATCCTGACGCTCGGCGGCGTTGCGCACGACGGCTGCACTGTTCATTTCCATGATCTGTCCTCCTTTGTCTATTCGTTGTCCGGCTGATTCTGCGGTGCCGCCTTCTGGAAGGCGTCGAGCTTGTTGCATTGATCCCAGATGCGCATCACCGTGGGCACATGATCGAAGTTGCAATCGAAGCGTTTGCCATTGGCGATTTGCGGTATCAGGCAGCAATCGGCC
>JANPAR010000125.1:0-3314 GCA_031430015.1 Burkholderiales bacterium | reverse complement strand
CGCGTGGCCAGCGCGGGCACCGCAGGAAAACCCGGCGTGCCACTGTTGCCGCCGGGAGTGCGGCTGGTGGCCCCCGCAGCGCTGGTGCGCGCTGCCGTTCGGGAAGGAGGTCGTCGGGTCATGGCACTGCTCCTGAAACTCGATGCCGGGATGCGCCACTGGCGGGGGCGCAGCCTGGATATGACATTGTCATAAAACGTTCATGGAATCAAACGTTTATGCTCGCGTGATTGTCGTTGACTTGAGACATTTCCGCCAGCGCGGCTGGGTGGATAAGCGTGAAATATGTCACACCCCCGGCAAAAAAGGCTCACGCGGGCCGTAATGTCACGTTTTACTACGCAATTGCGGACACGGCATCGCCCGAAAACCCTTGGTGGATGCAGTTCTTGTGGCGCTGCCGCCGGTGCGCCTTGGTGGATGCGCGTGTCCAGCTGGTGAGCGAGCACTAGCCAGGCGTGAGCACTGGAACCAGCCGTGGCTGCAGCCGGCGCGTCAGTAGGTGAGCGAGAGTGCAAAATGCCCTCGGGCGTCGCCCTTGATCTGGCTCGACGTGGCATTCATCGCGCGCACATCGGTGACCTGCGCATAGTCAGCCTTGAAGCTCAGATTTTTGCCGAGGTTGAAGCGCACACCAAGACCGACGCTGGCAATCGCGAGGCGCTGGTCGGCGTCGCCTGGCAGGCGGAAGTTGTAGCCGCGCGCCAGGTCATAAAACACCACCATGCGCAGGTTGGAGCCGGCCAGCACTTTGTCGCCCCAGTCCGGGCCGTAGAGCTCGACGTTGCCAGCGTAGCCGCGGTCACGCGCGAATTCGCGCTCCTGAAAGCCGCGCACTGCCGTCGAGCCGGCCAGGCCGAAGTGTTCCTGCGCGATCAGCGCCTGCGGTGCCCACTGCCCCGAGATGCCGGCGCGTAATTGCAGGTCTGCGGGCAGCACGGCGGCGTGTGAGAGGCTCGCCTTGAAGACGGTGAAATTGGCGTTGGCCCCGCCCTGGGCAGCGCCAGCCGTGGCGGGGCGCACCGCCTTGAAGTTGCGGTCCGCACCGTTTTGTCCCCACGCCCAGTTGGTGGCAGCGCTCACTGAAAAACTGGTTTGCGCGCCAACACCCGCCCAACCGCCGCTATAGGTGACCGAGAACGGGTGGATCGTCACGGGGAAGGCCGCCGGGCCGCAACCGGCCGCGCCAAAAGTGCCAAGCGTGCAGGCATTTTCAAACGCTTTATAGTCGAACGCGTAGGTCAGTTGATGGGTGAATTCACCCTGGCGCGGCAAATACCGGTTGAAACGCAGACCAAAAATATTGCCGGTGCCGGTGAAACTCAACGGCCCGGCCACCGTAGACGTGGTGCCGGAGCTGACCGACGACTTGGCGTAAAACGCGTCAATCGAACCGTTCAAACGGTAGAGCGGCACGCGATAACTCAGGCTGTAAATCGACACCTGACTCGGCTTCTCGACCGAGGTGGTGTACTGCGCCGTCATAACGTGGTCAGCATCAAACAAATTGGCGTGCTGGAAGCCGATCGACAGACGGTGCAGGCCGGTCGCGTTGCTGCCGGTGTTGTCGACGCTGGAGATGAACTTTTTCGGGTTGGAGTCAGACACTGTGACGGTTGCGTTGACTTCGTCTTCCTTCTCGCCGACCCCGAGCACCACATCGACCTGGCGCGCCGGATTTTCGTTGGCGACACGCACATTGGCGGCAATTTCACGCGCGTTCGGCGTGCTGCGCGGCTTGAGCGATGGCAACGCAGCGAGGATATTGGCGTCGCTGAAAAATGCGTGGCCTTCGAGCTTGATGTTGGCGATCTTGGCTTCTATGACCTCAAGTTTCACGCTGCCGGTGTCAAGCGTTTGCTCGGGGACAAAAACCTGCACTGCCGAAAAGCCGCGGCTGCGGTATGCCCCTTCGAGCGCTTCGAGGGCTTTTTGCACATCGCCGTAGACACGCCTGTCGCCGGTGAACGGCGCGACCAAGCGCACGACTTCGTCCTGCGGCAGGAGGGTATTGCCAGTGACCGCGAACGACTTGATGCTGAAGGTTTCTTCCTGCGGGGCAGCGGCGGCAGGCTGGGCTGCGGGTGCGGGAGCAACCGGTGCCGCAGGCGTGACGCCGGGAGCGGCCTGGACTGGGGCTTGCGCCTGCGCCCACGCAGCCGGTGCCACGACCACAACAATCGCTGCCAAAACGCCAGCCAGCAGGGTTAGACGTGCGTGCATGGAAAGGATCCCGGATTTTTCTTGAAGCCGGCTTTTTATGGGCACCGGCTGCCGTTCTTGCTGCTCCCCGCTGCTAATTGCGGAGACCCGCAAGTACCAACAAGTACAGGCACAAACAAGGTAGAGAAGGTAGAAAAGGTAGATGAAGGTAGAAGTAGGCACAAACCGACGACAACGTTTAGCCCACAAAGAGTTTACCCGACATAAAGCATAACGCGTCCACCACCACCTATGGTAGCAAGCCACGTGATTTCCCCTTGATATCGGACGCTGCTGCTACAATATGTGGTAACCACGCAACATGCGCGTGCAGCGTGCAAAGGCGTGCAGTTTGCGCACCGCTTCTGCCCGCTCACGTTGCTCGCCAGCCCACCGCCTCCATCCCGCCGCCGCCATGTTCAGCTACGCACACACCCTCGCTCAGGCCGACCCCGAACTCAACGCCGCCATCGTCGCCGAAACGCGCCGTCAGGAAGAGCACATCGAGCTGATTGCCTCGGAGAACTACACCTCGCCCGCCGTGCTCGCGGCGCAAGGCTCGCAGCTCACCAACAAATACGCCGAGGGTTACCCCGGCAAGCGCTATTACGGCGGCTGTGAATTCGTCGACATCGCCGAGCAACTGGCAATCGACCGCGTCAAAAAATTGTTCGGCGCCGAAGCGGCCAACGTGCAGCCGCATGCCGGCGCGCAGGCCAACGAAGCGGTGTTCCTCGCCTTCCTCAAGCCGGGCGACACCATCATGGGCATGAGTCTCGCCGAAGGCGGCCACCTCACGCATGGCATGGCGCTCAACATGAGCGGCAAGTGGTTCAACGTGGTGTCCTACGGCCTCGACGCGAACGAAGCGATTGACTACGAGGCGATGGAACGAAAAGCGCGTGAGTCGAAACCCAAGCTCATCATCGCCGGTGCCTCGGCCTATGCGCTGCGTATCGATTTCGAACGTTTTGCGCGCGTGGCCAGGGAAGTGGGCGCGATCTTCATGGTTGATATGGCGCACTACGCGGGCCTGATTGCGGCAGGCGAATACCCAAGCCCGGTGCCGCATGCCGACATCGTCACCTCGACTACGCACAAAACCCTGCGCG
>JANPAR010000124.1:0-74881 GCA_031430015.1 Burkholderiales bacterium | reverse complement strand
CACCTGGGTGGCTGGCGGTCGGCAGCACTGCGCCGAGTACGGCGAAGTCGCAACCGATGCGCGCTGCATGGTCGAGTTCGGCGCGCGCGTGCACCGAGGAACCCACCAGCGCAAGGGGCGGGCGCGCTTGCGTTTGCATCAACTGCTGCGCGGTGAGATGCGCGCCATCAGCACCCACGGCTTGCGCCAGCGCCGCATCACCATTGACAAGGCAACGTGCGCCGTGTGCATGGCAGCGCGTGACGACGGCTTGTGCGAAGTGGCGCAAAGATTCGGCAGCCATATCCTTTTCACGCACCTGCACCAGCCGCAAACCCTTGGTGAGAGCGGATTCCAGGGCAGGCATGAATTTCTTTACGCTCAACGCAGTGGCATCGGTGACGCCATAACCTTGCGGCAGCCCCACCGCATGCAGGATTGGCCCATTGGCCGGCAGCATCGGCGCGACGGTTTCGGCGCCGGGCATCTGAAACGCAAAGCGCTGTCCTTCAAGACCCTGCGGCGACCCCTGCCACTCACGCACGCGAAAAAAATGCAGGCGCACCGCGGCGTGTTCGTAGACGTGCGTGCGCGTGAGCCACGGGCAGGCGACGTTGATGTCGACATCAAGTTCTTCGCGGATTTCGCGCTTGATTGCCGAATCGAGCGTTTCACCTGGCTCGACTTTGCCGCCAGGAAATTCCCAATAACCTGCATAGGCTTTGCCGGGCGGCCGCTGCGCGAGGAGATAGCTGCCGTCGGCGCGATAAATCACCGCAGCAACGACTTCGGTCCAGGGGCGCTCCACCCGTGGCCTATTTTTTCTTCGCAGGTGCCGGCTTAACCGTCGCGTGCAGCGCCTTGCCGAGCTTGCCGGCATGGTCGCGCGCGAACTGCCAGGCGACGCGCCCGGAGCGTGAGCCACGCTCGATGGTCCAGGTCAGTGCATCACCACGTGCAGCAGCAATCTCTTTCGCGTTGCAGCCAAACGCGGCGAGCCAGTGATCGGTGATGGCGAGGTATTCGTCCTGATCGAAGGGGTAGAACGACAGCCACAAGCCAAAACGTTCGGAGAGCGAAATTTTTTCTTCGGTCGATTCGCCTGGATGAATCTCTTCACCGACATGCTTGTATTCGAGGTTTTCGTGCATGTACTCGGGCAGCAGGTGGCGGCGGTTCGAAGTGGCGTAGATCAGGGTGTTGTCGCTGGATGCATTGACCGAGCCATCGAGTGCGACTTTGAGCGATTTGTAGCTGGCGTCGCCTTCGTCGAACGACAGGTCGTCGCAAAAAATAATGAAGCGCTCGGAGCGCTTTTCGATGAGATCGGTGATGTCGGCGAGATCGACCAGATCGGATTTATCGACCTCGATCAGGCGCAGGCCTTTAGGCGCGTATTTGTTGAGAATCGCCTTGATGAGCGAACTTTTTCCCGTGCCACGCGCGCCGGTGAGCAACACGTTGTTGGCCGGCATCCCTTCAACGAATTGTTTGGTGTTGCGGTCAATGGTCTGGCGCTGGCGCTCGATCCCTTGCAGGTTTGACAGGCGGATGTTGGAGACGCGCGGGATCGGCTGCAACCAGCCGCGCCCGTTGACCTTGCGCCAGCGGAAGGCGATGGCGGCGTCCCAGTCAATCGCCTTGGGCGGCGGCGGCAGGATGCCTTCGAGGCGGTCGATCAGGGTATTGGCGCGCCCGACGAGATGCACCAGTTGTTCAAGTTCGTTCATGACATTTCAGCTACGGTAGTCAGCGTTGATGGATACGTAATCGTGGGAGAGGTCGCAGGTCCACAGCGTGCGGCGCGCGTCACCGCGGTTGAGGACGACGCGCACGGTGATCTCACTTTGCTTCATCACGCGCTGGCCGTCTTCTTCGCGGTAGCCGGTGTGGCGTCCGCCATTTTTGGCGACCAGCACATCGTCGAGATAGAGGTCAATCCTGGACTGCTCAAGATCGGCAATACCCGCGTAACCCACCGCTGCGAGGATGCGCCCGAGGTTCGGGTCGGAGGCGAAGAAGGCGGTCTTGACCAGCGGTGAATGGCCGATGGCATAGCCCACCTTGCGGCATTCGTCTTCATCGCGCCCGCCTTCGACGGCGATGGTGATGAATTTGGTCGCGCCCTCGCCGTCGCGCACGATGGCCTGCGCCAGTTCAATCGAGAGCTCCGTCAGCGCTTGGGCAAATGCTTTTCCCTCTGGCGTATGCAGGCCGGTGATGGCGGGCGCGGCACTCTTGCCGGTGGCGATGACGATGAAGGAGTCGTTGGTCGAGGTGTCGCCATCGACGGTGATCGAATTGAACGAGCGGTCTGCTGCCTTGGCTGTCAGTGCATCGAGCACATGGCGCGAGACGGTGCCGTCAGTGGCGATGAAGCCGAGCATGGTCGCCATGTTGGGGCGGATCATGCCGGCGCCTTTGGCGATACCGGTAAGCGTCACCGCCTGGCCACCGATCATCACCGTGCGTGACGCCGCCTTGGGCTGTGTGTCGGTGGTCATGATGGATTGGGCGGCATCGAGCCAATCATGCTTGCCTACCGCGCGCGCTGCCAGCGGTACCCCGGCCAGCAGGCGATCCATCGGCAACGGCTCCATGATGACGCCGGTCGAGAACACCAGCACTTGGTTGGCGGCGATGCCCAACTCGTGCGCGAGCGCCGCGCAAGTGGCGCGACTGTCGGCGAGGCCTGGCTCGCCGGTGCCGGCATTGGCATTGCCGGTATTGATAATCAGGGCGCGAATGCCATTGGCACTACCGGCGCTGACCGTGGCGCCATCTTTCGCCGCCTCCCGCGCAGCTGCCAGATGTTCGCGGCACACCGTTACCGGTGCAGCGCAAAAACGGTTTTGCGTGAATACGCCTGACACCTGCGCGCCGTCTGCAATACGCATGACGAGCAGGTCTTTGCGGTCTTTTTTGCGGATGCCGGCTTCGGCGACGCCGATGTCGAGGCCGGCCACTGGTAACAGCGCCGCAGCCTGCGGCAAGGGGAGATTAACTGCCATGAATGCGCGCTATGCCTTATGCGATCTGGAACGCAATGAAACGCCTGTGGGGCAAGGTTTGCGATGAATCGCTTGCTTTGAATCGTCCGCTGCAAGCCACCAGCCCCGCCAGTCTCAGGTGAGCCTGCCGTGACAGGCCTTGTACTTCTTGCCGGAACCACAGGGGCAAGGGTCGTTACGGCCGATCTTCTTGCCGAAGCGCTTGAAGGGTTCCAGCGCCGGATCGTCCTCTTCGGCGGCGGCTTCACCCTCCAGCCCCACCGCTGCATGCTGCATTTGCATGCGCGACTCCAGCGCATCGGCCTCGGCACGCGCTTGCGCTTCTGCCGCTTCGACTTCTTCACGCGAGCGGATGCGCACTGTCATCAGGGTCTTGGTGACTTCGTGCTTGACGGTATCGAGGTAAGCCTGGAACAGCTCGAAGGCTTCACGTTTGTATTCCTGCTTGGGATTTTTTTGCGCATAGCCGCGCAGGTGGATGCCTTGGCGCAACTGGTCCAGCGCCGACAGGTGCTCGCGCCAGTGGTGGTCAATCGCCTGCAACATCACCGAGCGCTCGAACGGCGCCCAGTTCTCCTTGCCGACGCCAGCCGTCTTGGCGGCATAGGCGGCGTTGACGACTTCCATCACGCGCACGGCGATGCTCTCGTCATTCAGGCTTTGATCTTCGGCCACCCATTTCGCAACCGGTGCATCGAGGCCCCAGTCACTTTTGAGCACCGCTTCGAGACCGGCCAGATCCCATTGCTCTTCGACGCTCTCGGCCGGTACAAAGGCTTGCACGATGCCGCCGAACACGCCGGCGCGCAGGGAATCAACCGTCTCGCTGACTTCTTCGGCGTCGAGAATTTCATTGCGCTGCTGGTACACCACCTTGCGCTGGTCATTGGCGACGTCATCGTATTCGAGCAATTGCTTGCGCATGTCGAAGTTGCGCGCCTCGACCTTGCGCTGCGCCGACTCTATTGAGCGGCTGACGATGCCCGCTTCAATCGCCTCACCATCGGGCATGTTGAGACGATCCATGATCGCCTTGACGCGGTCACCTGCGAAGATGCGCAATAGCGAGTCCTCGAGCGACAGATAAAAGCGCGACGAGCCCGGATCACCCTGACGCCCGGAGCGGCCGCATAACTGGTTGTCCACCCGGCGCGACTCATGACGCTCAGTGCCGACGATGTGCAGACCGCCAGCGGCGATCACGGCATCATGCAACGACTGCCATTCGGATTTCAGTTTGGCGACGCGCACGTCTTTATCGGTATCGGTCAGATTTTCGGTGGCGCGCACCATATCGACCTGTTTCTCGACGTTGCCACCGAGCACGATGTCGGTGCCGCGCCCGGCCATGTTGGTGGCGATGGTCACGGCCTTCGGCCGCCCCGCCTGCGCGACGATCTCGGCTTCGCGCGCGTGCTGTTTGGCGTTCAACACCTGGTGCGGCAGCTTCTCTTTCTCCAGCAAGGACGCGAGCAACTCGGAATTTTCAATCGAAGTGGTGCCCACCAGCACCGGCTGGCCGCGCGTGTAGCAGTCCTGAATGTCGGCAACGATGGCGTTGTGCTTTTCGCGCTCGGTGCGATAGACCTGATCGAGGCGGTCTTGCCGGATCATCGGCTGATTGGTCGGGATCAGCACGGTCTCTAGACCGTAAATTTCCTGGAACTCGTAGGCTTCGGTATCGGCAGTGCCGGTCATGCCCGAGAGTTTCTGGTACATGCGAAAAAAATTCTGAAAGGTGATCGACGCCAGAGTTTGGTTCTCGGCCTGGATCGCCACGTTCTCCTTGGCTTCGACGGCCTGATGCAGACCGTCAGACCAGCGCCGCCCGGTCATCAAACGGCCGGTGAATTCGTCAACGATGATGATCTCGCCGTTTTGCACCACGTAATGCTGGTCGCGGTGAAACAGGTAGCGCGCGCGCAGCGCCGCGTAAAGGTGATGCATCAGGGTGATGTTTTGCGCTTCGTACAGGCTGCCACCTTCAGGCAAGAGTTTCAGGCGAGCGAGGATTTCCTCAGAGTGCTCGAAGCCCTTCTCGCCCAGATGCACCTGATGGCCTTTTTCATCCACCCAAAAATCACCGGGCGGCTCGGGTTCGTCAGTCTTCGGCTCCGAGGTCATGCGCGTCAACAGCGGCGCGACCTCGTTCATGCGGTAGTACATCTCGGTGTGATCGTCGGCCTGCCCCGAGATGATCAGCGGCGTGCGCGCTTCGTCGATCAGGATTGAATCGACCTCGTCAACGATGGCGAAATTGAGCGGGCGCTGGCGGCGGCCATTTTTCTCGTGTTCGAGATTGTCGCGCAGGTAGTCGAAACCGAATTCGTTGTTGGTGCCGTAGGTGATGTCGCAGGCGTAGGCCGCCTGCTTTTCGGCCGACTCCATGTCCGGCAGGTTCATGCCGGTGGTCATGCCCAGATAGGAATACAGCTTGCCCATCCACTCGGCGTCGCGGCGCGCGAGGTAATCGTTCACGGTCACCACATGCACGCCGTTGCCGGACAGTGCGTTGAGATAGACCGGCAGGGTCGCCATCAGCGTTTTGCCCTCACCCGTGCGCATCTCCGATATCTTGCCCTGATGCAGGGCCATGCCACCCACCAATTGCACGTCAAAGTGGCGCATGCCGAGCGCGCGCACTCCCGCCTCGCGCACCACCGCAAAGGCTTCAGGCAGCAGATCGTCGAGCGAGGTGCCATCTTCGATACGCTTTTTGAACTCGGCGGTCTTACCGCGCAGCGCTGCTTCCGGGAGCTGCTTCATCTGCGCCTCGAGGGCGTTGATCGCCGCCACGCTGCGCTGGAATTGCTTGAGCAGCCGGTCGTTGCGGCTGCCGAATATTTTTCTGAGGATGCCCATGACCATAGAGAACTTCAGCGAGTCTGAAAGGAGTGCAGGAAATGGGGATGCGTGGCGGGAATACCAGCCACGCCGCTACGAAATCACATTGCTTTGCCGACTCGTTGCAGGCAGTGTGCCGCGACGCCGACCTCTTCGCCGCAGTCAGATAGATCCGGTGGAAATACACGCCGCACCGGCGGCTGGCCATGCTGCGAGCAAAGGGCAAATTTTAGCACGCGGCCAGTGTCATTCTTTGTTGGCCTGGCGCGCCTGTGAGCGGGCAAACAGCCGCGCACGGGGAGAGAAAGCAGCGATGACCACTCGCCGTCACCACCCCTACATGCCGGACAACGGACGCCGTGCTGCCCACCATGGTTGCCGCAAGGAACCTCTATCGTGCCAGCATCAAGGCGCTCACGCCCTCACCCCGGCCGCTGCCGGGCTTCTGCGCCGCGATCAGGAAACGTGCAGGATTCTGCGCAATGCCCTTGAAGCGCACTTCGAAGTGCAGATGCGGCCCGGTCGAACGCCCGGTCGAGCCGACTTCGGCAATTTTCTGCCCGCGCTTGACGATGTCGCCCGGCTTGGCGTGCAGTGCCGAAGCGTGGGCGTAGCGGGTGACGATGTCGCCGCCATGATCAATTTCAACCATGTTGCCGAACTGGTGATGCCACTCGGCAGCCAGCACCACGCCCCCTGCTGCAGCCACGATCGGCGTACCGGGCTGGGCAATGAAGTCAATGCCTTCGTGCGGCGCGTTCTGGCCAGTGATCGGGTCAATGCGCATGCCGAAGCCGGACACGTTGAATTCGGCGTCCACCGGCAGCACGGTGGGCAGGCGTTTGGCCTTCAGGCGCGCGTTGAACAACTCGGCTTCCACCACGTTGAAGAAATCGGCACGCCCTTCCACGCCACGCGACAGGCGCTCCAACTCACGCGAAAATTCGTCCATCGTGAAGGTGCGCATGCCCGGCAGCGCAGCACCGCCACGGCCGGGCGCGTCGCCGGTGCGAAAGTCCTGCACCTTGACCCCGGCCAGACCTGACACCCGCTCGCCCAAGGCATCGAGCCGCGTCAACTGCGCCTGCATTTCGCCGAGCTTGACTGCCATGGCATCAAGATTTTGGCGCGTGAACTCGGCATTTTTGCGCGTCTCGTCCGCCTTGAAGTGGCCGACCAGATCCTGCAATACCGGCAGTTTGATTTCCGACGCGTAGCGAAACGTGAAGTAATACAACGCGAATGCGCAGGCCACGATGCCCACCCCGCCGAGCACGCCCGCCAGCGCGACATGCTGCGCGGTCACCGTGAGTGAACGCGGGCTTGCCAGCCGGTGCGTGAAGACAATAATATGCATCTTCGACTCCAAATTTCTGCGGCAACAAAACGGTTGGGTGATACAAGCTCGCAGCGGGGTGATCCCGGTGCCGGTTGCCTGCCGGTCAGAACCCGCACCCCGGTGCCATCCAGCACCAGAACGCAAGAACGGTTCCAACTTGCCCAAACACTTCAATGCCGACGATCATCTGGCCGGCGCCTACGCCGCCCGGCACGAGAGCCTCGGGCCATTGGCGGAGCGCGCCAGTCAGCTGATCGAACTGCGTAAATTGTTCCGCGAAGCCATCCCAGCGGGATTGGCGGAAGCCTGTGAGGTCGCTAACCTGCGCAAGGACACTTTGGTTGTCCTCGCCAGCACCAGCGCCTGTGCCGCGAAACTCAAACAACTGAGCCCGCGCCTTGCTGCCTTGCTCCAAAAGCGGGGGTGGCAGGTTAACTCAATAAAAATTACCGTGCAAGGCACCTAGAAGCCTTGTGCCGCAACAGCTTTAGCGGATATAGCCGCGAGACCTTTGTCTACCAACGGTCTTCATAGGGGTAAAAATTACCTTGATACCGGAGTCAAAATTGTGAACGGGCACTTACGATAAGACTAAAGCAGGACAAGCCTTTCGAACAGAAGAATGGCAAAAAACAGAACGCCCATGCCCACCGCAACCATAAAAATTCGTTGGGCAAGGCGCCAGTAAACGGGTTTTCGGGTAATCAGGTAGAGCGCCACCGACACACAGGCAGCGAGGCCGGCGAGCAAAAACAGCCAGCGGGCGATCAGCATGCTGGCCGCCCGCTGGCCGCCGAAAAGGGGCGGATTTGGCGGCCCGGCAGCTTCGGCATTGGAATAGCCACGCTCGGGGTTACCAGGCCGGCGCCAAACCAGCAGCGGCGTTGCCAGTGGCCGCGCCAACAGCGGAATCCAGCACGCCTCCCTCGCTTTGCATATTCCCCCAGTACGCGGGGGCGGCAGCGACATCATTGAACGTAACCAGCTCAAACGCATCCGCGTCGGCGAGCACCGCGCGCACCAGTTGGTTGTTGAGCGCGTGGCCGGATTTATGCGCGCTGTAGGCGCCGAGCAACGGGTGGCCGGCGAGGTAGAGGTCACCAATGGCGTCGAGAATCTTGTGTTTGACGAACTCGTCGGCGTAACGCAGGCCATCGCTGTTGAGAACGCGAAATTCGTCCATCACAATCGCGTTGTCCATGCTGCCGCCAAGCGCAAGGCCGCTGGCGCGCAAGGTCTCGACATCGCGCGTGAAACCGAAGGTACGCGCGCGCGCGAGCTCCTTGGTATAAGGCGTCGCAGCAAAGTCAAAAGACGCCTGCTGGCCGGTCTTGTCCACCGCAGGGTGCTTGAAATCAATCGAAAAGTCGAGCTTGAAGCCATGGTGCGGGCTGATGCGCGCCCATTTGGCGGCGGCACCCTCGCCCTCGCGCACTTCAACGGTCTTCTTGATGCGCAGGAATTTCTTGGCGGCGTTTTGCTCCTCGATGCCAGCCGACTGGATGAGATACACAAAGGCACCGGCACTGCCATCGAGAATCGGCAATTCAGCTGCCGAGACATCAACGTAGGCGTTGTCCACCCCCAGCCCGCATAGCGCCGACATCAGGTGTTCCACGGTGGAGACCCGCACTTCGCCCTGCGGACCATCAACGATCAGGCACGACGACATGCGCGTATCGCGCACCGCCCCGGCGGCGGCGGGCAAATCGACCACCGGCTCAAGATCAACGCGGCGGAACACGATGCCGGTATTGGGCGCAGCCGGGCGCAGCACCAGGCGGACCTTGTCGCCAGTGTGCAGGCCGACGCCCGTGGTGGCTGCTTGTGACTTGAGGGTGCGCTGCTTGAGCATAACGATCGATTTTATCATTCGCCTTGCGACGATTTCGCCATACGGCGCGCACAAAACACGCCTAGCGGGAGTATGGCGCCCAGACATAACCATTGCTCGCCGGTCAGGCCGGGCCAATACAGGGCGGGACGCGGGTAGATCGCCTCGAGCATCAGGATCGGGCCGAATGGCGGCTTCAAAAAGCCCAGCAAGAACCACACACCAAAGCAGCCTGCGCCCACCATCGCGGCGGCCAGGCCAGCCGTTCCCACGGGGGATACGCTCGTAGCCATCTGCGTGTTCGCGCGCTGCCCGGCCCACCAAAGGGCAGCCAGCGCCGCCGCGTCATAAAGCATCACCGGGTGGCGTGGAATCCCATCACCAAAGTTGATACCCCAACGCTGCGCCGCCGCGCCAAAGCCCGGTTCCGTCAGTGACCAGGTGACCGCGCCCAGGTCCAGTACCAGCAGAAAAACCAGCACAGGCGCCAGGAGCGCGTCTGCCAGCGCGGGAGCGCGTGCACGCGCGGCGAGCGCAAAACCAAGTGCACCGCCCGCGCACGCCCCCGGCATGGACAAACCGGACACCGCAATCCACGGCGATGCTGCCTCACCGATCCATACGCCTGGATAGTGCAACCAGAAACCAAGCTTGGCACCGATCAGGGCACCGGCCAGAAGGCCGCCAATGCCGCGCTGTGCGTCGGGCGCACGCCAACCCGCCGCGCCGCCAGCAAACCGGCTCGCCAGGATGAGCGCCAGCACGCTAAACAGCAGCTTAAGCGCCAAGGCGGCGACCGGTGAATTGAGCATGCAACGATTGTAGTGGCGGTGATGATACGGGCGGCGGGGATGGGGCCGGCTGTGGCTAACCTAAGCAGACGCTCGGCCCTGTGTGCCGTTTGCAGGCCTGGAATGGCTCGCGGCACCGCGACTAAAATTGCGCAAACCCGGAACCATGGCGCAAATTCAACACCGCAACGGAGATGGCAACATGATGCGAATCAGATATTCTGGACGCTCTACCCGCCCGCTGAGGGCTTGCGCGGCCATCTTGGTGGGCATGGCCGGCGCACTCTTGCCAATGGCAAACGCCGCTGCGCAATCAACACCTCTTGTCCAACCGGGCGCGTGGCTGGTGACGCCGGACAGCGCGGGCGGCGCCTCAGTAGGGTATCAACTGTGTTTCAAAACCGGCTCGCTTGACGATGTCAAGCTGCTGCTGCCCAATCTGACGCCGCCGGCGGATTGCCCGCCGGTATCAACGACCGTCGCAGGCGGGCAACTGCTCTGGCGCATCGATTGCCCAGCACGCGCTCTCAAGGCGGATGCGCGCTATGCGCTGAGTGCCGAAACCATCGATGGCACATTCGTACTTGAGCGCGGCACCTCGTCAGTAACAAGCACTCAAGCGATCAAAGCGCGCCGTACCGGCGCGTGCCCCTAAAGCGGCAGACAGGTTGAACGCTGACAACTCGGCAGTTGGGCCGCGCAATGCCATAGCACGCCGTCAATCTGAGGGAATGGAGGCAGGCCGTTCTCGGCCACCGCGCAGCAAATTGCGCAGAATGTCGGCGCGCGGCTCGGTGACCTTGCCGTCGCAAAACAGATCGCGCCAGAATTCGAAGTAGTGGCGGTTGGCGCGCGTGTCAACAATCGGCCGCCAAACAGAATTGCGCGCCACTGCCCAAGTGCCATCACGGCGCCCGAAGGCATAGGCACGACGCTCTCCCGTCTCGCAGCGCAGCCCTTCGTAGGAGACGTTTTCAGCGCCGCCCGACGTCTTGATCACCAACGTGTAGCGCACGATCGAGTCCGCCGCGATGTTTATTGTTGCTGTGTCAATCAGCACCTCATGGGTGGTCCAACTGGTGGGGAACCTCACGAGCGCTGCTGATACCGGGTAGGGGGGGGGCGTGGTGCCCATCTCCTTCCATTCGTCATCCTCGGTCTTGGGTACCGGCAGATTGGATTGCGCAGCTGCGTTGCCTGTGGCCAGAATGGAGCATATGAACAGTGTCCGCGCCACTACGCGTCCCACCGCCGTTCGCACACGTGATGCATGCGCTTGTCCGTGCGAGGGAGTGGATGCCGACGGGCATCCCCATCTCGGACGTCCATTCATGGGCCGACCTTCTGCGCGCGGGGCACCACCAAGCACCCGCAACAGCGACTCTGCCGATTGCGCCACGTCACGCAGCCGGCCCACCCTCACGACAAGTCCCGTAGCAGCGCAGCGAGCTTTTCGGCCGGCAGTTCCTCCACTTGCACAAGATACTCGGGGTGGTCGCAGCCGATCTTCAGTTGTGCGCCGCTGCGCAGCGCTTGTTTCATCGCGTGCGTCAACTCGAAGCGCACGAAATGCACCGCCGATGTCTTTTCGTCATTCTCGCGCTCGAGGTCTTCGTCGGCAATCGCGAATACGCGCGCCTGCCCTTCGACTTCGACAAACATGCGGTCTTCGACGCCTTTGAGTTTGGCGAGGGCGCGCTGGCGCTCGGTCACGCTTTCATACTCAATGAGCATGGTGGCTTTGAAATTGCTGCCATCGGGGATCAGCGGGTTATACGCCGAGAGTTCACTCTCGATCCCCTCTTCCTCGAAGATTTTCTCGATGCGCAGCATTTCCTGCACCTGATAGCGCACTGTCATTTCGTCTTCAAACAACAGCGTGACGTGCTCGCCCACCTGCACCGTGCGGTTCTTTTTGTGGGCGATGACTTCGGCGCGAAGTGCGTTGCGCTTTTTGGAATAGGCCTCAAGGGTCAAGAGGCTGTCGCGTGCGATGGTTGTCATGAAGTGGTTCCGTTCCGTTCAGTTCAGTAGTGCAAATCAAATGCCGTAAGCAGTGCGCAAGAGTGTGAGAGGATGCGCCATGGTGGTCTGCTTGTAGCCGTTCTCGGCCAAGCCTTGTTCGATGTGATGCCCGGCCAGCTGACAGTCGGACGAGACATAGTTGGGTGCCTCGTCGCCAAACCCGGTCGCC
The DNA here is from genome assembly GCA_031430015.1 of Burkholderiales bacterium. Taxonomy (GTDB): domain Bacteria; phylum Pseudomonadota; class Gammaproteobacteria; order Burkholderiales; family JAEUOS01; genus CANJDH01. The sequence goes on along the minus strand of JANPAR010000124.1, from coordinate 62,889 downwards.
ATCGCCTTGAATACCGGTTTGCCGATTTTCATTGCAGTGGCGTGGAATTCCTTTTTCACGCCAAAGGTGCCAGCATGGCCCGAGCAGCGCTCGACAATGTTGAGTTTGGTGTCCGGCACCAGTTGCAGGGTCTCGGCGGTCTTGCGCCCGACATTCTGCACGCGTGAGTGGCAGGGGATGTGATACGAAACATTGCCCAGCGCCTGCTTGAAATCATTTTTGAGCAGACCGTCTTTGTGGCGCAACATGAAATATTCGAACGGGTCCCACATTGCCTCTTTGACCAACTGGGTGTCGGCATCATCCGGAAACATCAGTGGCAATTCCTGCTTGTACATCAGCGTGCAGGAGGGAATGGCCGTGAGAATGGCGTAGCCATCTTTGGCAAGCATGGCCAGATGCGGGATGTTGATGGCTTTTTTCGCTGCCACGCCTTCGAGATCACCCTGCTCCAGTTTGGGCATGCCGCAGCAGGCTTCCTTCTCGACCAGCACGTAGGGAATCGCGTTGTGATTGAGGATGGCGAGCAGATCGTGGCCAATGCCAGGCTCGTTATAGTTGACGTAGCAAGTGGCGTAGATCGCCACTTTGCCGGGCGTGCGTTCACCATTTTTGACTTCGGTGCTGGTGGCGGATTGCGCACCCGAGCGGAATTTTTGCGGCGCAAACTCGGGCAGCCAGGCTTTGGCATCGACCCCGAGCGTGGACTCAATCGCCTTGCGCGCCACGGCCGTCTTGTTCACCGCGTTGATGGTTTGCGTGACTATGGGGATACCGGCAAAGCTGCCAAGTGCGTCTGTGTTGGACAGAAACCGGTCGCGCAAGCTAATGCCATCATTCTTGAATTTGGTGGCCTTGGCGCGCAGCATCAAATGCGGGAAGTCCACATTCCACTCATGCGGTGGCACATAGGGGCATTTGGTCATGTAACAAACATCGCACAGGTAGCACTGATCCACCACCTTCATGTAGTCGGCCTTTTTGACGCCATCGACCTCCATGGTTTCGCTCTCGTCGACGAGATCGAACAGGGTAGGGAACGCACCGCACAAGCTCACGCAACGGCGGCAACCGTGGCAAATATCGAATACCCGCTCCAGCTCTTTGTTGAGCGAGTCTTCGTTGTAGAAATCCGGATTCAGCCAGTCCAGCGGATGGCGGGTCGGTGCCTGGAGATTGCCTTCGGTAGCCATGAGGAGTCAGTTGAGCGAACAGAAAATACAGCGGAAGCAAGAGAGAGAATCGGAAAGGTCACGCGTAACACGCGGCGAAAAGTCAGTGCGGCAAAGCGGCAAATGAACGCAGCCAAGATCAACCACCACGCGCGCGCACCCCCCGCGAAAGTTAAGGGGCGCACATTGCGCCCCTTGAACTTGAGCAGTTATTCCGTCATGCCCGGCGTTGTTCCGGGCATGTGTGGAATAACAATCAATCGACCAGTGCGTCGAGGGCTTTCTGATAGCGGTTGGCGTGCGAGCGCTCGGCCTTGGCCAGAGTCTCGAACCAATCGGCGATTTCGTCAAAACCTTCGCCGCGCGCGGTCTTGGCCATGCCCGGGTACATGTCGGTGTACTCGTGCGTTTCGCCGGCGACAGCCGCCTTGAGGTTGTTGCGCGAGGAGCCGATCGGCAGACCGGTAGCCGGGTCACCCACGATTTCAAGGTACTCGAGGTGGCCGTGTGCGTGGCCGGTTTCGCCTTCAGCGGTCGAGCGGAACAGCGCAGCGACGTCGTTCTGGCCTTCGATATCGGCCTTGTTTGCGAAATACAGATAGCGGCGGTTGGCCTGTGACTCGCCCGCAAATGCGTCTTTCAGATTGCCTTCGGTTTTAGAGCCTTTGAGTTGCATGATGGTCTCCGGTGCAGGAAATGATGATGGTCTGAAGCTTCATCGTGATGCCTGGCGCAGCAAACAGACCTGCGCCAGAACAGCGCGATTGTAGCGATTCGCTGCGCGCGATCCAATCGGATGTTCCAATTGGCGTGATAGCGCGGGTTTATGACGCGGCAGCGCCCGGCCCAGAAGCGGGCTCAAATGCGGGCGTGGCGGCGGGCTCGGCAGCAGACGCAGTTGCGGACACGGCGCCACTCGAATACTGCTCCTGCCCGTTCATCTGTACTGCGCCGTCGGACACAAGCCGCGCCGCCCCATGAAATGCGCCAGTACCGCTGTAACCATCGTCGCCACGTTGACCGTCGGCATCGCCCGTCTCGTCCGGCACCGGCGCACGGGTTGCGCCACCGTAGCCATCACGCGCATGCCGCGCATGCTGACGCAAGTAACGATTGGTATCGGCCTTGCGTACAAACAGCAGGCGCGACAATTCGTTCAGCGCCTGGCTGTAAACATCGCGTTTGAATTCGATCACTGCATCGAGGGGGATCCAGAAATCGTGCCAGCGCCACGCATCAAACTCGGGATGATCGGAGGCGCGCAGGCGAACGTCGCAATCGCGCCCTACCAGGCGCAGCAAAAACCAGATTTGCTTTTGCCCGCGGTAATGGCCGCGAATCTCGCGCTTGATCCACGACTGCGGCACTTCATACCGCAACCACTCGCGCGTGCGCCCGACAATCTGCACATGCGCTGGGAGCAAACCCGTTTCTTCCTGCAGCTCGCGGTACATCGCTTCTTCAGGCGACTCGCCGTGCTTGATGCCGCCTTGCGGAAACTGCCAGGAATGTTCTTTAACGCGCTTGCCCCAGAAAACCTCGTTTTTGTGGTTGACGATAATGATGCCGACGTTCGGGCGGAAGCCGTCACGGTCGAGCATGATGCACCCTGTTGAGCCTGTAAAATTGGTTTCATTATAGACCTGAAAAAATGCGAAAGTAACACCCGATGCGTGCATCAAAATTCTTCATTTCCACAGTTAAGGAAGCACCGAACGATGCCGAAGTCATCAGCCACAAACTGATGATCCGTGCCGGTATGATCAAGCGTCTGTCGGCCGGCATCTATAGCTACTTGCCGATGGGACTGCGCGTGATTCGCAAGGTCGAAGCCATCATTCGCGAAGAAATGGATCGCGCCGGCGCGATTGAACTGAGCATGCCGGTAGTGCAACCTGCCGAGCTGTGGCAGGAAACCGAACGCTTTGACAAAATGGGGCCGGAGCTGCTGCGCTTCAAAGACCGCCACGAACGCGACTTTGTGATCCAGCCCACCTCTGAGGAAGTCATCACCGATATCGCACGCCAGGAATTGCGCAGCTACCGCCAGTTGCCGAAAAACCTTTATCAGATCCAGACCAAGTTCCGCGATGAGCGCCGCCCTCGTTTCGGCATCATGCGCGGCCGCGAATTCACCATGAAAGACGCCTACTCATTCGACCGCGACGCGGCTGCCGCCGAGAAAAGCTACGACATCATGTTCGCGACCTACCGGAAGATTTTCGACCGTTTCGGCCTGACCTACCGCGCGGTGGCCGCCGACACCGGCGCCATCGGCGGCTCGCGCTCGCATGAATTCCAGGTGATCGCCGACACCGGCGAAGACGCGATCGTTTTCTGCCCGACTTCGGACTACGCCGCAAACATGGAACTGGCCGAGGCGCTCGCGCCTGCTGCGCCGCGTAGCGCGCCGCAAGAAACCATGAAGCCGATGCCGACGCCGGGCAAGTCGACCTGCGCCGATGTTGCCGCCCTGCTCGGCGTGCCGCTTGAGAAAACCGTGAAGTCGCTGGTGCTGGCCACTGAACAGCGCGACGAAGAAGGCAACTTCAAGGGCACGCAGGTCTGGCTGCTGCTGGTACGTGGCGATCACGACCTCAACGAAGTCAAGGCCAGTAAGGTCGAGGGCCTCAAGGGCGGCTTCCGCTTCGCCACCGTACCGGAAATCATCGAGCATTTCGGCATCAAGCCGGGCTACCTCGGGCCCCTCGACATGAAAAAGCCGGTCAAGGTCGTCGCCGACCGCACCGTCGCCGCGATGAGCGACTTCATCACTGGCGCCAACCAGTGGGACCAGCACATCGCCGGCGTCAACTGGGGCCGTGACCTGCCCGAGCCGGACATCGTCGCCGACATTCGCAACGTCCATGCCGGCGACCCCTCGCCCGACGGCAAGGGCAGTCTTGCGATCCAGCGCGGCATCGAAGTCGGCCACGTGTTCTTCCTCGGCACCAAATACTCCGAAGCGATGAAGGCCACCTACCTCGACGAGACCGGCAAGGCCGCACTGATGGTGATGGGCTGCTACGGCATCGGCGTGACGCGCATCGTCGGCGCCGCGATTGAGCAGGGCCATGACGACAGAGGCATCATTTTCCCCGACGCGATCGCGCCCTTCACGGTGGCGGTATGCCCGATCGGCATCGACAAATCGCCCACCGTGCGCGAGGCCGCCGAAAAAATCTACTGCGATCTCATCGCAGCCGGTGTCGATACCCTACTCGATGATCGTGGCGAGCGCCCGGGCGCCATGTTCGCCGACATCGAGCTCATCGGCATCCCGCATCGCCTCACCATCGGTGACCGTGGCCTCAAGGAAGGCAAGGTCGAATACCAGCATCGCCGCGACGCAAGCGCCACGCCCCTCGAACTGGGACACGCCGCCGCCTTCGTGCGCAGCAAATTGAGCGCATGAACAATAAAGGGGGTCAGACCCCCTTTATCGGCACAGGCGCGGCACGCGTTCTCAAAGAACGCACCCAATGACGCAACGAATAAATAAATGGTGAATAAATGGGGTCTGACCCCTTTTATTTTCGTACTGAGCGCACATGTGTTCGCGGGCGCACAGCAATACGAGCCGCTGGCCGATTCAGTGCGCTCGGCACTCGCCAATGCTGTCGCAGGCGACCGCACGCCGCCTGAGCCCAAGTTCAAAAGTCCGATCGAAAAGGCGAACTGGCTCTCGACCATGTCGGACCGCCTGCCGCGCCGCCACAAGCCCGACTACCAGTCACGCGTCGAGTTTCTCAAGACCGTCCACTACGAAGCCACGCGTGCCGGGCTCGATCCGCAACTCGTGCTCGGCCTGATCCAGGTCGAGAGCGGCTTCAAGAAATATGCGATCAGCTCGGCCGGCGCGCGCGGCTACATGCAGGTGATGCCGTTCTGGACCTAGCTGATCGGCGACGGCGACCCCAAGCGCCTGTTCGACATGCGCACCAATGTGCGCATGGGCTGCGTGATCCTGCGCCACTATCTCGACATGGAGCGCGGCGACATGTTCATGGCGCTGGGCCGTTACAACGGCTCGCGCGGGCGCGCCGAGTATCCGAATGCAGTCAATGCGGCCTGGAAGAACCGCTGGGACTTTGATGCGTCCCATCCTTCACCTGGCGCCAACGTCACGTCAGGCCCGCCTCCCGCCAATCCGCCGGCCCGCGGGCGCTAGCCAGCTGTGGCGACGGTTCCACGCGCGCTCTCGGCCAATTTGCGCCGCAGCACCTTGCCCAGCGCGTTGCGTGGAAAACCCGCAACAAAGTGAAGCTTGAGCGGCACGGCATATGCGGGCAAACGCTTCCGCGCGTGCGCAATCAATTCTTCCGCGGTCACCCTGGCGTACGGACGCGGCACCACGAAGGCGTGAATCTCGGCGGCACGCAAATCCTCTGGGCGCCAGGCGGACAGGCCCGCCACCGCCGCATCACCCACACCCGGGTGCTCGTAAAGCACTTCCTCGATGTCGCGCGGATAGACCGGGTAGCCGGACGAAAAAATCACGTCCTTGCGCCGGTCGATCACGTAAAAATAACCATCCTCATCCATGCGGCAAATATCACCGGTGTGCAGCCAGCCGTCGCGCAAGGCTTGCGCCGTGGCGTGTGGCCGGTTCCAGTAGCCCTGCATGAGTTGCGGGCCGCGCACCGCCAGCTCGCCCGCCTCCCCCGGTCCGAGCCGGGCGCCCGTGTCGGGATGCACGATGCGCGCCTCCGTGCCTGGCAAAGGCAGACCCATTGCGCCATGACGGCGGCGTCCTGAAAACGGGTTGCAATGGGTTGCCGGCCCGGCCTCGGTCAGCCCGTACGCCTCGACCACGCGCCCGCGCGTGAGCTTCTCGAATTCCTCCTGCACCTCGACCGGCAGGGGCGAACCGGATGAGGTGCAAATGCGGATCGACGCAACACCGAATTTGCGTACCCCCGGAAAATGCGCGAGTGCCTGAAACATTTGTGGCACACCCGGAAAGATTGATGGCTTCTCCCGGGCAATCGTCTTGAGCGTTTCTTCGACGTCAAAGCGCGGCAGCAAGATCAGTGTGGCGCCCAGCAACGGCGCGAAGTTGAGGCAGCCGGTGAGCCCGTACGAGTGCGAGAACGGTACGGTCGCGAGAATGCATTCGGCACCGGGTCGCAACTCGGGGGACCAGTGACGCAACTGCAGGGCGTTGGCGGCGAGCGCGGCGTGGGTCAGCATCACCCCGCCGGTCGATTCATTGCCGGCACCATCGCCAATGCTGCTGGTCGTGCCGCTTGTGTACGCAATCACGGCCAGATCGTCCACCTGCACGTCGGCCGGCGGTGCACTGCGGTTGCCGCGGGCGAGCAATACGCCAAAACGCGAGAACTGGCAATCCGGATCAATCTCGGACTGGGCGTGTTGTGCAGAACCGCGCTGGACCGCCGCGGAAGCGCCATCGCGCACACCGTGGCCCGCCATGGCATGGCCCGCCACGGCACGAAACATCACACGCTGGCGAAAACCCATGTAGGAATTGATGCCGGTCAGGATCGCATGCGTCAGGCCGGCGCGCCCGGCAACCGCCTCGATCTCGCCGCGCAGGGACGTGAGCGCGACCAGCACACGGGCGCCGGAATCCTGCAGGCGCTCGACCAATTCCTCCCGCGAAAACAGCGGATTGACAAACACCACCACGGCGCCCAGCTTCAACACGGCGTAGTAGGCGATCACCGCCTGCGGGATGTTGGGCAACACAATTGCCACACGATCGCCCGCTCTGACACCGCGCGAGGCCAGGCCGTGTGCGAAGCGATTGACCAGGCGGTCGAGCATGCGGTAGCTGATGCGCGCGCCGTAGAACGTGATGGCCGCCGTGCTCCCAAAGCGCCGCGCCGCCACTTCAAAGGTGCGCCCCAGCGGTGCGAACGGCGCACGAATGCCGTAGGGCGTGCGGCTGTCGTAAAACTTGAGCCAGGGCCGTTCTGCTTCGAGTGCGCGCGCCTTGGCGCGCCGCGCTGCACGCTCTTCGGCCAGACGCGCCGGACCCAAAAAACGCTCGATGGCGCGATTGACCGCATCGGGCCGCTCCACCATCACCTGATGCGCCGACACCGGGATCACCACTTCTTCGGCACCGGGAATCAACTGCGCGATCTGACGCTGCGCGGCTTCGTCAAACAGAAAATCACGCTGCCCCAAAATCACCAGCGACGGCGCGGCAATGCGCATCAGCGTGTCAGTCCCGTCCCATTTCGCCAAGGCATTGCGGTTTTGAGCGCTCACCACGTGTGCCGCCGGATAAAGCCGCGCGAGCGGGATGAAACGCTGTGCCAGGCCCAGCAGCGAGGCCGGCAACGCGAGCAGGGCACGCCCGGTCCATTTGAGGTGAAAGCGCACTGCCGAGCCGATTATCACCAGCTTTTCCACCCGCCCCGGATAGCGCGCAGTAAAAAAAGCGCTGATGGCACCCCCAAACGAATGCGCCACGAGCACGAACCGCTCCGGGGCATTTACCGCAGTCAGCAGCGCCACCACATCGCCACACAATTCTTCGACGTCATAGCGCGAGTGCGGCGCATCCGACAGGCCGTGACCACGCAGGTCGAGCGCAATGACGCGGCTGTCGTAATGAAAGTGATCGAGCTGAAAGTGCCAGTAGGCAGCGCGCCCGCCAAAACCGTGGACGAACACCAGCGTGCGCAGCGCATCGCGCGGCCCGGCGTCCACCACCGAAAAGCGCACGGTGCTGCCATCGGACTGCGGCAGCGCGATGGTGCGGCGGTAGAGATCAACATCGATGCTCATGCGCGGCTCTCAGAATGACCGCCCTCGATCGACCGTCGCGTAACTTCGATAAGATGCTGCGCCATCACTCCCTCAGTCCAAGGATCGCTACCATGCGTGTATTCAGACTCTATACCAAACCCAACGGCGACTCGGCCCTTGACCTGCACGAGATGCCCATGACCGGCACCGAGCGTCCGATCTCGGAGACGTTCAAGGCCGAGTCCGTGTTCTTTCGCGACACTCCCGAAGGCCACGTGCAAAGCTGGCACAACGCCCCGCGCCGCCAACTCATAGCCCTCACCAGTGGCCTGATGGAGATCGAAACCAGTGGCGGCAAGCGCACCGTGTGTCAGCCCGGCGACCTCATTTTCGCCGAAGACTTCACCGGTCAGGGCCACATCACGCGTTCGCTGCGCGGCGTGCGCGGCTTCATGCATCTGGTGATGCCGGATGATTTTGAGATTAAGCATTGGCCGCTGGTGCGTGCGGGATAATCGCAAACATGGATCCGTGCAGGAGTGTTGCCGAATCGTCGTGCGCTCGAGACAACAAAAATCACATCAAAACCGTACCCTTATCCCATTCCTTCCCCTTTTTTTCCCAGCGTAGCGCATCCATTCACTTTCCATTTAGGAGTCTTTGAGAATGAAAGCCATCACCTTCCCGGGCGACCGCCAACTCGACATCATTGAACTGCCTGACCCCACACCCGGCCCCGGCGAAGTGGTGCTCGAGATCAAGGCCTCGGGCATGTGCGGCAGCGATCTGAAGTTCTATCGCGCCATCGGCGGGCCGGCGTCACTAGGCTTCAAGGCATCAGCCGGGCCAGTGGTAGCCGGACACGAGCCTTGTGGCGTAGTGGCAGCTGTCGGCCCTGGCGTCGACAAGGCGCAAGCCTTCGTTGGCATGCGCGCCATGGTGCATCACTACCGCGGCTGCGGCGTATGCCCGCAATGCTCGACCGGCTGGATGCAACTGTGCGACGAAGGCGTCAAGGAAGTCTACGGCGTCACCGGCCACGGCGCGCATGCCAAATACATGAAGGCACCGGCGCGCACGCTGGTCGAACTGCCCGAGTCGCTGTCGTTTGAAACCGGCGCGGCCATCTCGTGCGGCACCGGCACGGCGTGGGGCGCGTTGCAGCGCATGGGCTTGATGGGTCAGCACACCATTGCCATCTTCGGCCAGGGGCCGGTGGGCCTGTCAGCCACGCAACTTGCGGCATCGATGGGCGCGCGCGTGATTGCACTCGACGTCAGCCCCGAACGCCTCGCTCGCGCCAAGGAATTTGGCGCAGCCGAGACCATCAACCCCGCCGCCACCGATGACGTGGTCGGCGCCATCAAGTCGCTCACACAGGGCCTCGGCGCCCATCTCTCGCTCGATGCCTCGTCCTCAGCCGATGCACGCGCCCAAGCGGTGCGTTGCGTGCGCACCTGGGGCAAGGCCTGCTTCGTCGGCGAAGGCGGCAGCGTGTCGCTCGATGTCAGCCCCGATCTGCTGCGCCGCCAGGTCACGCTGATCGGCTCGTGGACCTTCTCCACCGTGGGTCAGGCAGACTGCGCGCAGTTCGTCGCAGAGCGCGGCATCGATGTCGACAAACTGTTCACGCATCGCTGGCGCCTCGACCAGGCCAAGGAAGCCTATGCACTATTTGACCAGCAGAGTTCGGGCAAAGGGGTGATCCTGCCATCGTGACAGGCCCTCTGTCGAGTTGCGCCTGAAATTCAATCCCTTGCCGCCCGCACAGGCGCATGGAACGGGCATCTACAAGACCGTGGCTCTGAAGCCCATGGTGCGAGCAATTCTTCAGGCAGAGGTATAAAAAAGCCCCGCAATGCGGGGCTTTTTCGTTACGGCGAAACCGCCTCAATACCAGAGCACTTTGCCGGTGGTCACGTCCAGCATGGCGCCCACGATCTTGATCTCGCCCTTGTCGGCCATCTCCTTGAGCACCGGGCTTTTCTCCTTGATTGCCTTGACCGTGTCCTGCACGTTGGCTTCGGCAACCTTTTCGACGAACGCGTAGTTCTTCGAGCTGCGGTCGCCAGTCTCTTTCACCGATGCAACAGCGGGCTTCATTTTCGCCAACAGACCCGTGAGGTTGCCGAGTTTGACGTCATCGCATGCGCCCTTGATTGCGCCGCATGAGGTATGGCCGAGCACCACGATCACTTTGGAGCCGGCGGCCTTGGAGGCAAACTCCAGGCTGCCGAGGATGTCTTCGTTGACGATATTGCCGGCCACGCGCGCAACAAACATGTCCCCAATGCCTTGGTCGAACACCAGCTCGGGACCCGAGCGCGAGTCGATGCAGGAGACGATGCTGGCGAAGGGATACTGGCCTTTGCCGGTGGTGGCAACCTGCTTTTTCAAATCGCGCTTGACCATTTTGCCGCCGGTAAAGCGGGCGTTGCCGTCTTTGAGCAATTTGATCGCGGCATCCGGCGTGATGGCGGCCTGGACTTCCTTGACTTTGGTGCTGGCCGGATTGGCTGCCGCGGCAGCGGCTTGCGCGGCGCTCAGTGCGGCGGCTTTGGGTTCGTCTTTGGCCAATGCGGTGCCGGCGCAGAAGGCAAGCGCCAAAGCTGCATGCAGCAGGGTACGTTGATTCATCTGTTTCCTCCCGTGTTGTGGTGCGCCGGAACCTGTTTCCGCCGCGACTTGATTATGCGACAGATTTGCTTACGCCAACATTGAGAAAGAATGGGTTTCGATTCCCCGGAGCGCCGGCACGCGTTGACCCAATAGCCGCTCCCACCAAGGGTTTCAAACCTCTTTCGCGGAATCGAACCAGCGCCCGCCGAGACGCGCGACCTCCGCCTTGTAGGCTTCGAGCGCTGCTTCGACAGCGTGCGGCTCGCCCTTCGCACCCAGCTCCACGTGGCCCGGCGTTTTGGCGTCCACGCCCACCGAGGGCAGGCTGAAGCTCTTGATCGAAGGATTCTCTTCGACCTTGCGCATGATGTCGATCAGGCGACCTTCGCCGAGGTCATGCACGAAAATCGATTTTTCGACATACGGCTCGTGATCAAAGTGCTGCTTGTAGTGGGTGTCGAGCACCCATTCGATCATCGGCCACGCCATCACCGGAAAGCCAGGGACGAACCAGTGATGTGCAATCGCAAAACCGGCGATGCGGTTGTAGGGATTGGGGATGATCTGTGCGCCTTGCGGGAAGGTGCCCATCAGCAAACGCTGCGGCGTGACTTCCTGCTTCATTTCTTCCGAGCGGATGCGGATGAACTCGGCCGCTTCGGGGTGCAAGGCCATCGGCAGGTTGAGCGCCGCGCCCACTGCGTCGCGCGTGTGATCGTCAGGCGTCGCGCCGATGCCGCCGCAGGAGAAGATGCACCACTCGCTGCTCTGCGCCAGCGCCATGGTGCGCTTGAAGGTGTCGCGAATCCACGCCGGGTCGTCGCCGAGGTAATCCACCCACGCGAGCTTGAGGCCACGCGCCTTGAGAATCTCGATGACCTTGGGCATGTGCTTGTCGGCACGCTTGCCCGAGAGGATTTCGTCGCCGATGATGATGAGGCCGTATTTCATGGACAGGTTCCAGTAAGCAGTGTGAAAAAACGTGCAGTGCAATTACATCACGCGCGCCAAGGCGTCATAAATTGCGATAGGCGTCCCACGCCTTTTGCAGGCGCTTGATCGACACCGGCATTGGCGTCTTGAGTTCCTGCGCGAACAACGAGACGCGCAATTCTTCGAGCAGCCAGCGAAACTCCTCCAGCCGCGCGTCATGGATGCGCGCTTTGAAATGCTCCTGCTGTTTGCGCAAATAGTTTTGCATCAGCGGTGCGAGATCAGTCGCCAGACGGGCGTCGCGCGCCGGGTCGGTGCCGCAGTTTGTCGAGGCGCACGGCGGCGGCCTTGAGATAACGCGGGATGTGCGCCAACTGCGCATAGGGCGTGACGTTAATGAAGTGTTTCGGCAGCAGGCGCTGCACCTGTGCCCCGATGTCCTGCACCACGGCGGGGAAAGCCTTGGCCCCGGCAAGCTTTTTGGCGAGCGTCTGATGCTCTTCGAGAATGCGCCCTACCAGACCGGCAATTTCCTGACTGATGAGTCCCAGCTTGACCTTGGCATCGCCGCGCCGGCCCATGAAGGCGGCCTGCTGGCGCGGCAGGGGGTCAGCCAGGCACGCGCGCGTGAGGCCGGCTTCGACCAATTGATCGCAGAGGTCGGCCTCGGACCCGAACGGCATGAACGCCATGCCCAGTTGCCGCACCGGCAAGGCTTTGCGTAAACCCGCGATCTGCTCCTTCATCTGCAAGTGGAGCAAGCGCATCACACCTTTGCGGTGCGCGCTTTCCGCATCGGCCTGCGCGTCAATCAGTTCGACATTGACGTGGGTCTGATGATCGACCACCGCCGGATAGCCGATCAGGTTGTGGACTTCGACGATGTCTTCGAGATCGCCAAAATCCCAGTTGGTGTGGCCGGCGTGCAGAATGCGGCCACCGCCGGCGGTCGCCGCTGCGCCACGCGCGACGCCTCCTGCGGTCGCCGCAGAAACCTGTTGACTCGCCCCACTTGCAGCACCAACCCCCGCCTTCTCCGCCAGCCGATCAAAGCTGGCCTCCACCGCCGCGCGATGCGTAGCGCGTAACTCGGCGAGGTTGCGGCTGAGGTCGAGTTGCCTCCCATGCTCGTCAATCAGTTTGAAATTCATCACCAGATGCGCGGGCAAGGTGTCGGCGCGAAAGGTTTCGAGCGGCACGGCCAGGCCAGTTTGATCGCGGACGAATTGGGCCACCGCCTGCGCCAGGGGCAAATCGCTTTGCTTGACCTCGTCACAGAAGCGCGCGGCGAAGTCGGGCAGCGGCACGCAATGGCGGCGCAGGCGCTGCGGCAGCGACTTCAACAACGCTTGCACTTTCTCGCGGCGCATGCCCGGCACCAGCCATTCAGTGCGCGTATCCACGATCTGGTTGAGCGCTGCCACCGGCACCGCCGCCGTGACGCCATCGCGAGGGCTGCCCGGCTCGAAGTGATACGAGAGAGCGAACTCGGTGCCGCCTGCGCCCAGGCGCAGTTGCTTGGGGAACACGTCAGTGGTGATGCCCGCGGCCTCGTGGCGCATCAGGTCGGCGCGCTTGAGAAACAGCAGCTTCGGCTCTTTCTTTTCCGCCTCATTGCGCCAGGCATCGAACGCCCTGAGGCTGCATACGTCCTGCGGCACCAATGCATCGTAGAACGCGAAAATCAGATCGTCATCGACCAGCACATCGGGGCGGCGCGATTTGTGTTCGAGGTCTTCGATCTCTCGTACCTGCCGCTGGTTGTGCGTGAAGAAGGGGGCCTTGCTGTCAAGTTCGCCTTCCACCAGCGCGCGACGTATAAAAATTTCGCGTGCGTGTCTCGCGTCGATTGCGCCGTAATCAACGCGGCGCTGGGTGTAAACGGGCAGGCCATAGAGCACGCCGCGCTCAAACGCAGCCACCTGAGCACGCGTCTTCTCCCAGTGCGGATCGGTGTGCATCTTCTTGAGAAGATGCCCGCCCGCGGCTTCAATCCAACCCGTTTCAATCGTCGCCAGCGTGCGCGCATAGAGGCGCGTGGTGTCGATCAACTCGGCTGCCATCACCCAGCGCCCGGCCTTTTTTGCCAGAGTCGAGCCGGGGTGCGCATGAAACTTGATGCCGCGTGCGCCGGTGAACGATGCGTCGGTCTCGCTCTTCATGCCGATGTTGCCAAGCAGGCCCGCGAGTAGCGCGCGGTGAATCTGCTCGAAGGTGGCGGGCTTTTCGTTCATGCGCCAACGCTGTTCAGCCACGATGGTGTGCAGTTGCGAATGAATGTCACGCCACTCGCGCATGCGCAGGTAGGAGAGGAAATGTTCGCGGCACGCGCCTTGCAGTTTACGGTTCGAGAGTTCGTCCTGGCTCTCATTGAAAAACGCCCACAGGCGCAGCCAGGCCATGAATTCGGATTTTTCAATATGAAATTTGGCATGCGCGCGGTCAGCAGCTTCACGCTTGTCTGCCGGGCGGTCACGCGGGTCTTGCACTGAAAGCGCGGCAGCGATGATGAGCACTTCAGTCAACGCCTGCTGGTCGCGCGCCGCGAGGATCATGCGGCCGATGCGCGGGTCGAGCGGCAAGCGCGCCAACTCTGCGCCAGTCTTGGTCAATTGATTGTCGTCATCGAGCGCGCCCAACTCCTGCAACAGCAGGTAGCCGTCGGCCACCGCTTTCGGCGGCGGCGCTTCGATGAAGGGAAAGGCTTCGATGTCGCCAAGGTGCAGCGACTTCATGCGCAGAATCACCCCGGCCAGTGACGAGCGCAGGATTTCGGGATCGGTGAATTTCGCTCGCGCGTTGTAGTCGTCTTCGCCATACAGCCGAATGCAGATGCCCGCCGCCACGCGCCCGCAACGCCCCGCACGCTGGTTCGCCGCCGCCTGCGCGATTTTTTCCACCTGCAACTGCTCGACCTTGTTGCGGTAGCTGTAACGCTTCACGCGCGCCTGGCCGGTATCGATCACGTAGCGGATGCCGGGGACAGTGAGCGAGGTCTCGGCGACGTTGGTGGCGAGCACAATGCGGCGCTGGTTGCCGGAGGGCTTGAACACGCGCTCCTGCTCGGCGGCGGAGAGGCGCGCGTAGAGCGGCAGGATGTCGGGTATCACCGAAGAGCCGCGTGCAGGGTTACCCAAACCCCCGCGCGCGAAGTGATGCTTGCGCAGCGCCTCGGCGGCCTCGCGAATCTCACGCTCGCCTGGCAGAAAAATCAGGATGTCGCCCGGGCCGGCAATGATGGCTTCGTCCACCGCCTCGACCACGGCTTCGATTTCATCTTCGGCATCGCTCTCGTCCACGGCCTTGCCCCACGGGCGGTAGCGCATCTCAACCGGATATAAGCGGCCTGACACTTCAATCACCGGTGCCGGTATCAGCGCACTGTGCGCACTTAGCGCACTTGCGGCCGACCTTGCGGCGCCCACGGTCTCGGGAGCACGCTTTCCTCCCACGACGGCCGGCGCAGCAAAGTGTCTCGCAAAGCGCTGCGCATCAATCGTCGCCGAGGTAATGATGATCTTGAGATCAGGCCGCTTCGGCAGCAGTTGTCGCAGATAGCCGAGCAAAAAATCAATGTTCAACGAGCGCTCGTGCGCCTCGTCAATGATGATGGTGTCGTACGCAGAGAGCAGCGGATCGGTCTGCGTCTCGGCCAGCAGAATGCCATCCGTCATCAGCTTGACATAGGCATCGCGGCTCACGCGCTCGGTAAAGCGGATCTTGTAGCCCACCGCACTGCCAAGCTCAGTGCGCAACTCCTGCGCAATGCGCGTAGCCGTCGCGCGCGCGGCGATGCGGCGCGGCTGCGTGTGGCCGATCAACCCGGCAATGCCACGTCCGGCCTCGAGGCAAATTTTCGGCAACTGCGTGGTCTTGCCCGAGCCGGTCTCGCCGCAGACGATGATGACTTGATGCGCCTTGAGCGCGGTGGATATCTCGTCACGCCGCCCTGAGACTGGCAACTCCTCCGGATAGTCGATGCGCGGCAGGCGGGCGCGGCGGGCAGCAAGTTGATCGGATGTCTGCACAAATGGCAACTTCATGGAGCGGCGAATTCTACGCGAGCAAGTCCCTTAATCCCCGGGCTTAGGCAGGAAAGGCATGCAGGAAAATCCGCGATAATCGCCGCTCGCGCCGTCTCTTCAAATTGTGCATCGTTAACGTCCTGCCTGCTGTCACCTTTTCACCTCCATGCGCCCCGCCCACACCGCCAATTTCGTCACCTGGTTTCGCGCCGCTGCGCCGTGGATTCACGCGTTTCGCGGCAAGACTTTTGTGGTGGCCTTCGGCGGCGAGATGGTGGCGTCGGGCGCTGTCGAGTCGGTGGTGCAGGATGTCAACCTGCTCACCAGCCTCGGCATTCGCGTGGTGATCGTGTGTGGCTCACGGCCGCAGATTGACGCGGCGCTGGCGGCGCGCGGGCTAACCAGCGAGTCGGCGCATGGCATTCGCATCACGCCGCCAAACGTGATGGATTGTGTGAAGGAGGCGGTGGGCCGCTTACGTATCGAGTTTGAGCAGCGCTTTTCGTTTGGTCTGCCCAACACGCCGATGGCGCAGTCTGAAGGCGTGCGCCTAATGAGCGGCAGCCTGCTCACGGCGCGTCCCGTCGGCGTGATTGACGGTATCGATTTTCAGTTTGCCGGCACGGTGCGTGATGTCGATGCCGAGACGATTCATCATGCACTCAACAATGGCGACATCGTGTGCCTGACGCCGATCGGGTATTCGCCAACCGGTGAGGCATTCAATCTGACAATGGAAGATGTGGCCGCAAGTGTGGCGGTGGCGCTTGATGCCGAGAAGCTGATTTTCATGATCGACGCAGACGGCCTGCCGCCGCTGCCCGGCCCGAAGACCAAGCGCACGCGCGCGCATGAAATCTCGCGTGAACTCTCCGCCGCCGAAGCCGAGACGCTGTACAAGGCTGCTGCGCAATCGCCCGAACTGGCCGGCATGAGCGGCGAGACCATGCGCGCGCTCGACGCCACCGTGCGTGCGTCGAAAGGTGGGGTGGCGCGTACTCATTTGATTCCGCGTGCGGTCGATGGCGCGCTGTTGATGGAGCTGTTCTCCTACAACGGCACTGGCAGCATGATTACCGAGGCGAGTCTGGAGACGCTGCGCGAGGCGACAATCGACGACGTGCGTGGCGTGCTCACGCTGATCGAGCCGCTCGAAGCCGACGGCACCTTGGTGCGGCGCGGGCGCGAGAAGCTCGAAGCCGAGATCAGCCAGTTCAGCGTGATCGATCACGACAACGTGATCGCGGGTTGTGCCGCGCTGTATCCGTTCGGCAAGGACGGCATGGGCGAGATGGCCTGCTTCGTTGTGTCACCGGCGTTTCGCGGACGCAATTACGGCGAGCAGTTGCTGGCGCGCATCGAGAGTCAGGCGCGCCACGCACGCATCAAGCGCCTGTTTGTTCTCACCACGCGCACGGCGCACTGGTTCATCGAACACGGCTTTGTCGAAGGCTCGCTCGACGAATTGCCCGAGGCGCGGCAGAAGCTTTACAACTACCAGCGGCAGTCTAAAATTTTTATCAAGAAACTCTGAAACGGAAAACAGTCATGGCACGCATGGTCAATTGCATCAAGCTTGGCAAAGAAGGTGAAGGCATGGATTTCGCGCCCTACCCCGGCGAACTGGGCAAGCGGATATGGGAAGGCATCTCGAAGGAAGCGTGGGCGTTGTGGCTCAAGCACCAAACCATGCTCATCAACGAAAACCGCTTGTCCGGTGCCGATGCGCGTGCGCGCAAATATTTGATGGAGCAGGCTGAGAAGTTTTTGTTTGAAGGCGGCGGCGACGGGGCGTCGGGCTACGTGCCGCCTGCACAGTAGCGGCCACAGCAGCAAAAAGTTTCCTGGTCACAACGCTGTCAGGCGCTCCCACCAAGGATTTCCAGCGTTTAACGGCTTCAACCCGCTTCCACCAACGGTTTCCGAGACATCATTATGACGATTTTGATTGCCGGCGGCGGCATTGGCGGTGTCTCCGCTGCCCTCGCACTGGCGCAGCAAGGCTTCAAGGTGCGCGTGTTGGAGCGCGCGGCCGAATTCGGCGAAATCGGTTTCGGCATCCAGTTGGGGCCGAATGCATTTCACATGCTCGAGCGCCTTGGTGTGCGCGACTTTCTCGAAGCGCAAGCCTTCTTCCCCAACAACCTGGTGATGCAGGATGCGGTGAGCGGCAAGGAAGTGTCGCGCATTCACTTGAAGGGTGCGTTCGTCAAACAATATGGCCGGCCCTATGCAGTGATCCATCGGCGCGATTTGCATGGTGCATTGATCGACGGCTGCCGCGCCATGCCTGATCTGGTGTCGCTCGAAGTCAACAGCGGCCTGAAGGCGTTCAGTCAGGATGGTGGCAAGGTACAAGCCACGCTCGACGACGGCCGTGAAGTTGAAGGCGACTTGCTGATTTGCGCAGACGGCCTGCGCTCTGTCGGTCGCCAACAAATCTTCGGCGATGGCGAGCCGCGCGTATCAGGCCATATCGCGCATCGCGGCGTGGTGCCGATTGAAGAAGTCACCGACACGCGCTTCATCGACGACATGGTGATCTGGGTTGGCCCCAATCTGCATCTGGTGCAATACCGCCTGCGCGGCGGCAAGGTGCTCAACAACGTCTGCGTGATCGAGAGCGAAGAATACAAACAGGGCAAGGCTGACTGGGGCAGCATGAACGAAGTGCGTCGAACCTTCGAGGGAATGGTGCCTTACGTCAAGGATGCGCTCAAATTCATCTCGACCGAGCGCGCCTGGGCGATGTGCGACCGCGACCCCAAGCCGGGTTGGACGCAAGGCAATGTCACCCTGCTCGGTGACTCGGCCCATCCGACCCTTCAATACCTCGCGCAAGGCGCGTGCATGGCGATGGAAGACGGCATCGTGCTCGCTGCCAAGCTGTCGCAGCGTGGTCGCGCGGTCGGTGAGTCGCTGCAGTTGTACGAGTCGGAGCGCTATCTGCGCGCAGCACGCATCACTTTGACTTCACGTTTCTTCGGCCATGTGTGCCACGCGGGCGGCGGGGCGCGCGATTTGCGCAATCATCTGGCGTCTGAACGCGGTAGCGAGTATTTTTACGAGGTGGACTGGATTTATCGCGGGATTGATGTAAAGCCCTAGTCCGCCAGATCGGCGCTGCGCAAGTTGATTGCAGTGCCCGCAACCGCCGGGCCTTCACACGGCCGGCGGGTTACGCGGTAATCGTCTTAACGCCCTGCGCAGTGCCGAGCAATAAAACATCCGCCGGCTGGCGCGCAAACAGGCCCACCGTGAGTACACCGGGAATCTGATTGATTGCACTCTCCAGCGCCGGCGGATCTTCAATCGCAAGGCCGCTCACATCGAGCACGATGTTGCCGTTGTCAGTGGTGAAGCCATCACGCAACTTCGGCGTGCCGCCGAGCTTCGCTAGCTCGCGCATCACCAGTTCACGCGCCATCGGGATTACTTCGACTGGCAGCGGGAACTTGCCCAGCGTCTTGACCAGCTTCGATTCATCACAGATGCAGATGAATTGCCTGGATGCGCCGGCGACAATTTTTTCGCGCGTGAGTGCGCCGCCGCCGCCCTTGATCATGTGCATGCGCGCGTTGATCTCGTCGGCACCATCGATGTAGACGGGAATCGTTTCGCTGATGGCGTTGAGGTCAAAGACTGTGATGCCATGACCGGCGAGGCGCTTGGCGGTGTTGACCGAGCTCGCCACCGCGCCCTGGATGTGCTGCTTGACCTTGGCCAACTCGTCGATGAAGAGGTTGGCAGTGGAGCCGCTGCCGACGCCGATCACGCTGCCGGCTGGTGCCTGCATCACATAGTGGATTGCTGCAGCGGCGACGCGCTGCTTGAGTTCGTCTTGCGTCATGCCAATTACTTGACCTCGGCGACGAGTTTTTCTAGTTGCGCGAGCGGTATCGCACCAGGCACTTTTTGACCGTTCATCAAAAACACGGTAGGCGTGGCGCGTACGTTGATTCGTTGACCGAGCGCCTGATTGGCTTCAATCGGATTTTCGCAATTACCTGATGCTGTCGGTGCCTGTCCTTTGATCATCCAGTCGTTCCAGGTCTTGAGTTTGTCCTTGGAACACATGATCGACTTGGCCTTGACGGTCGAATCGGGTGAGAGGATCGGGTAGACAAAAATGTGGATGGTCGTGTCTTTCAACTGCGCCAGCGCCTGTTGCTCGAAGCGTTTGCAGTAGCCGCAATTGGGGTCGGCAAAATAGGCGATTTGGCGTTTTCCCGTGCCGTTAACTTGCTTGATCGCGTTTTGCAGCGGCAACTCTTCCCACTTGATCGCCGACAGTTGATTGACTCGCTCTTCAGTGAGATTGTCCATGGTCTTGGCATCGAGCACACTGCCGGCGAACAGGTAGTCGACCTTGGCGTCGGTGTAGATCAACTCGGCACCGATGCGCGCTTCGTAGAGGCCCATGTAGGGCGTCTTGACTACGCTATCAACCTTGGTGCCGGGGCGCAGGCGCGATTCGAGCAGTTGCTTGATCTTTTGCTCGGCCTCGCCCATCTTCGCATCTTGCGCGTGCGAGCCACCCAAACCAGACAGGAAAATGCCTGCAATCAACATCCGGAAAATTTTCATGTATTCCACCAAAATGGTTTGACTGACTGCCAATGGGATCGGACAAGGCAGCGAAGGGGTGCGCTGAAGGGAGGGACGGATACCTCAACGCCGCGATTTTACTGAAACGTGCGCGTAGCGCGCCGCACCATCCACTGCGGTATGACGGGGAGTTTCCCGGTTAAGTTCAATCCCAAGTTACGCAGGCCGCGCAGCGCCGGATGCGTGGCAGAAAACAGACGCTGCAGGCCGTGCGTGACCGCGTGCATCTCCAGCACCGCCACCTCGCGCGCACGTGCGTATCGGCGCAGCACCAGGGCATCTCCAGCATCGCGCGTGCCAGCCAGCGTGTCCGCCAGCGCCGCACAATCGCCAAAGCCCAGATTCAAGCCTTGCCCGGCGAGTGGATGCACCACATGCGCCGCATCGCCCACCAAAGCTACGCGCGAGGCAACCAACGACTTTGCACGCAGGTTGCGCAGCGGGAAAGTCACGCACGCCCCCGCTGGACGCAACGCACCCAACAGCCCGCCACCTGCTGCCGTCACGCGCGCGGCGAGTTCAACGGGTGCAAGGGCCGCCAACTCGGCGGCCAACGCATCCGGCGCCGACCAGACAATGGAGATGTGTTGATCTGGCAGTGGCAACCAGGCGAGCACACTCATGCCGCCCGGCACGTTGGCGTTTGCGGCAGTTGCCGAACCCGCATCCTGCTCGATGCGGAACCACTGCGCTGCGCCATTGAAATGCGGCGTGGAGGCACGGAAATTCGCGACCACCGCAGTTTGGCCATAGGGGGTCTCGTCCATCGCAATACCGGCGGCAGCGCGTATCCAGGAGCGCGCGCCATCCGCACCCACAATCAACGCAGCTTCAAGCACACGGCCATCGGCCAGCGTCAAACGCGCGCTATCGGCTTCGCTCTTGAGCGACACCAACTCAACCGGGCGCAGCACTTCAATGCCGGATGCATAGCCCACCGCCCCCTCGACCGCGCGCAGCAACTCGCGCTCTTCGACGATCTGACACAACTCGCCCACCCCCGCGCGATACGCCGACAGATGCAGACCATCTTGTGCATCCTTGTTAAGCCAAGGCAGGTTGGCGGCATCCGGCGCATCGCCATGAATGCGCATGTCATACACCGGTGTGATGCGTTCGGCATCGATGTTTTGCCAGACGCGAATCGATTTGAGCCACTCTACCGACGCCGGGCTGATCGCATAGACACGTTGGTCGAACTGGGCAGTGGCCGGCGGCAGCGGTTGCGCAGCACGCGCATCGAGCACCAGCACGTGGCGGCGTTGCGCGGCCAGCGCCAAGGCGAGGGTTAGTCCGGCCAAGCCCGCGCCAACGACAATGACATCCTGATTCATATTCAGCAGCTTACCCCAGCATCACGCTGTGCATAGCCGCATCGCGCGGGTAACGCAAACGCGGTATCGAATCCCTTCTCAGCTTTCCCGCAGCGCCACATTCACCCTTGGCATCACCTGCTCAGCCATCAACTGCATCGAGCGCTTGGCCAGCGCCGGCTCGGCCCAGTCATGGCCGCAATAGAGCAGCGTGCCGAAGCCGCCGAGTTCCTGGTGCAGCGCGAGCACCTGATCGACCACGCTTGATACGCTGCCGCGAATCACCATGGTGTCGAGGATGTAGTCGAGCGTGACCTGCTCGTCGGGCATGGCCGGGTCACGCTTGAACGAGAACAGGCCGTTGGCGAGCTTGCGTTTGGTGTAGAGGTTCCAGAAATAAAAACCGTAGGCGCCCTTGTGATCTTTGACATAGCGCTCGGCAGTGACGTCATCGTCGGCCACAAAAATGCTTTTGCACACGCGCCAGTCGGCGCGCAGCGCGGGCAGCTTGGCGTTGGTGCACCCTTGCTCGTAGGCCGGCCAGTGGGTAGCAACGCCGTTCGATTGCAGGAAGTTGGCCGACACTGGTTTCCAGCCGCGTTCGGCGGCGGCGGTGATGCCTTTCGAGGCCGGTGCGATAGCGGTAACGATTATCGGTGGATGCGGTTGCTGGTAGGGCTTTAGAAAGATGCCTTGTCCAGTCTCGGGGATCAGCGTGCGCTTGGTGGAGATGTTCCAGTGCTTGCCTTGCAACTCATAGGGCGCGGTGCCCGACCAGATCGCGAGGATGTGGTTGATCGATTCGACGAACATCGCATTGCGGTCAAGGTCGATGTTGCCGAACACTTCCATGTCCGAGCGCAGGCCACCGGGGCCGATACCGAAGATGAAGCGCCCTTCGAGCATGTGATCTACCATCGCGGCCATCGCCGCCACCTGCGCCGGGTGATTATTGGTGAGGTTGACGGTGCCGGTACCGAGCTTGATCTGTTTGGTCGCGTGCGCGATGCTGGCGATGAAGGCGAGTGAGGAGGGAATCGACTCGCAGATATCGGCGACGTGTTCGCCGATCAGCGCCTCCTCGAAACCAAGCTCATCCGCCAGCAGGAAGGCTTCGCGGTCTTCCTTGAGCGTCTGCGTGTAGTTGCGCCCGGGCGGATGCATGGGCATGGTGAAGAAGCCGAGTTTCATGGCGCAGCGCGTGAAATGGAAAACGCGCCGATGTTAGCCGATGGCCGCTTTGCCGGTGCGGTACTCCCCATCTCTTCGCTACGGAATCGGATGCCCCTTGATGTAAAGCTTCTCTTCCTTCATGGTGCGCCCGAGCAGCTTGACCATCGAATACACCGCGCTGATGTGAGGCGTGGGGACACCCACAGTATTGCCAAGCTCGATCACCGCACCGACCAGCGCGTCAATCTCGGGGTCGCGTCCGGCTTCGACATCCTGCAGCATCGAGGTCTTGTGCTTGCCGACTTTTTCCGCACCGCCGATGCGGCGCTCGATGTCGACGCGGAACGCGATGCCAAGCTTGGCCGCGACGTCCTGCGCTTCTTTCATCATGTTGCGCGCGAGATCACGCGTGAGCGGGTATTGGCAGATATCGACCAGGGTAGAGTGCGTGAGCGCGGAGATCGGATTGAAGGTGAGATTGCCCCACAGCTTCAACCAAATTTCCGAACGCACCGAAGGCAGAATCGGTGATTTGAAGCCGGCGTCGGTTAAGACTTGCGCCACGCGCCTGACGCGCTCGCTGTCGAGGCCGCCGCAGGAGGCGTCGAGTTCACCGACCGGAAAACGGTCGCCCTCAATGTGATGGATCACGCCCGGCGCAGCAATCTCGGCCGCCGGGTAGACCACGCATCCGATGAGACGCTTGGGATCAATCGTAGCGGCGGTCTTGCCGGTGGGGTCTACCGAGGCGACGCTACGCCCTTCGTGCAAACCGCCGTGGCGCTGGAAATACCACCATGGAATGCCGTTCTGCATCGGCACAATCACGGTATCGGCATGCATCATCGACGCCAGATCATTGACCACCGGCTCGACTTGATGCGCCTTCATGCCAAGAATGATGATGTCCTGCGCACCACTCAGTGCCGCCACCTCGGTGATCTTGTCAGTCACCTTGACGTTGTTCGCCACCAGTTTCTGGCCGTCGTGCATGACGAGCTTCATGCCGTTGGCGCGAATCGCAGCGAGATTCGGCCCGCGTGCAATCAAGGTGACATCGTTTCCGGACAGCGCCAGCTTGACGCCCAGCAACCCACCGATCGAGCCGGCACCTACAACGCAAATCTTCATGTTTGTTCCCTCGAAACGACAGGCGAAAAATCCTGTTTGTCGCTGCCATCATACGCACAATTGCTGCGTTGCGGTAGAGGGAAAATTCAAGATTTATCCTTGATTTTGTTAATTAAATACTTACAACGAGTCAATCTATCTTGCGTCGCAAAATGCCTTTTCGCATGCTAAAATTCAGCCAAGTTGAATGCGGTGGAGTTTGACTAAAGCCGCTTAAATTCGCGATAATGCGCCCCGTTGTGGAGTTTCCGTCAGTTTTGCCGGAGCGCTTTGCACGAACAGCACTACCACGGCGATTTAGCTCAGTCGGTTAGAGCAACGGAATCATAATCCGCGGGTCCGGGGTTCGAATCCCTGAATCGCCACCACTATTCTGCTTCACCAGTCGTTCGCTCGGTTCACTTCACTTCGGCGGGTCTCGCATATGCGGCAATTTTGGACAAATAGGCTAAGCAGCATCGCGTCGTTGATCGTGGCCGCTGCAATTGGACTGAGCATACTGCCCGCCGATGCACAGCAGCGCATGATTCCGATTCCGGAAAAAGCCAAGCAGGCCGATATCACCTTCAATGGCACGCTCGACATTTTCATTGATGGCAAGGTGGCCCGGCTGGCTCCCGGCGCACGCATTACCGACCGCAACAACTTGCTGATTTTGCCAGGTGCCTTGCAAGGTGTGGCGAAAACACGGTACACGGTCGAAGACACCACTGGCTTGGTGATGCAAGTTTGGATTTTGACCGTGCAGGAAATCGCCACGCCGCCAAAGTCTCCATAGTCATGCAACCCGACGGCCGCGACCACGCGCGCCGGAGACTCTGGCGATGGTTTGCGCCACTAGCGTTTACTGATCTCAAATCTCCCATCGCAGCCCCGCCTATACGGCGGCTCCCTGCCTCATGAGCTCCGCAAAAAAGCCGCACTCGGCAGACGTGCTGTCCGCCCGCCCGGCGCGGCAACCGGTTGCGGCACTGCGCGCCACACCCGCACACAGCGATACCATGCGCCCCGCCACGGTGGGCGCGGGCACAAAAAAGCTATACATCAAAACTTTCGGCTGTCAGATGAACGAGTACGACTCGGACAAGATGGCTGACGTGCTGCACGCCTCTGACGGCAGCGTCCTCACTGCGGACGCGGCAAACGCCGACGTAATCCTGTTCAACACCTGCTCGGTACGCGAAAAGGCGCAGGAGAAAGTGTTCTCCGATCTCGGCCGTGCGCGCTTGCTGAAACTCGAGAATCCGAATCTCGTAATCGGCGTAGGCGGCTGTGTAGCCAGCCAGGAGGGCGCGGCCATCGTCGCACGCGCGCCGTATGTGGACGTGGTGTTCGGCCCGCAAACCTTGCATCGCCTGCCGGAGCTGATTGCGCGCCGCAAAGCGACCGGCAAACCGCAGGTCGATATTTCCTTCCCCGAAATTGAAAAATTCGATCACCTGCCACCGGCCAGAGTGGACGGCGTGTCGGCCTTCGTGTCGATCATGGAAGGCTGCAGCAAATATTGCGCGTTTTGCGTGGTGCCTTACACGCGCGGCGAAGAAGTCTCGCGCGGCTTTGAAGATGTGCTCACCGAAATCGCCGGTCTCGCGTCGCAGGGCGTCAAGGAAGTCACGCTGCTGGGGCAAAACGTCAACGCCTATCGCGGCAGGATGGGTGCAACCAGCGGCAGCGGCACGGGCAACAAAGCGGCGGGCGCGTCAGGTGCTTCCACGTTGCATGCCGGCACAGCAGCCGATGCCGAGATCGCCGACTTCGCCATGCTGATCGAGTACGCCGCCGAGATTCCCGGTATCGAGCGTATCCGCTACACCACCTCGCATCCCAAAGAAATGACGCAGCGCCTGATCGATGTCTATGCGCGCGTCCCCAAGCTGGTATCGCATTTGCATCTGCCGGTGCAGTCGGGGTCAGACCGCACGCTCGCCGCGATGAAGCGCGGCTACACCGCGCTTGAGTTCAAATCCATCGTGCGCAGGCTCAAGGCGGTACGGCCCGATATCACTCTGTCGTCCGACTTCATCATCGGCTTTCCCGGCGAAACCGAAACGGATTTTGAAGCGACCATGAAATTGATTGAGGACGTGGGCTTTGATGCCTCGTTCAGTTTTGTCTACAGCCGCCGCCCCGGCACCCCCGCCGCCGACCTCGCCGATGACACGCCGCAAGAGGTCAAGTTGAAACGCCTCGCGCGCCTGCAAAAGCAGATCGATGTGCAGTCTGCTGCCATCGGCGCGGCGATGGTGGGCACGGTGCAGCGCGTGCTCGTCGAGGGCCATGCGCGCAAGGATGCGAGCGAACTGTCCGGGCGCACGGAAAACAATCGCGTGGTCAATTTCGCTGCGGGCGGCGCCGTTCAAGACAGCGGTGACATGATGGGCGCCGCGCTCCTCGCCTCTCCGGCAAAAGCGCTTGCCGCCAGCAGCAACGGCGCGCGCCTGATCGGTCAATTCATCAACGTACGCATCACCAAAGCCTTGCCGCATTCACTGCGCGGCGACGTGGTCATCGCCGCATGACGCGCTCCGCCCACCCGGTCAAACCGCACTCGGCCACGCTGCACTTCGAGCCGCTCGACAACAAGCGCCTTGCCAATCTGTGCGGGCCGCTCGACGCCAATCTGCGCCAGATCGAGACCGGACTCGATGTCTCGATCACCCGCCGCGGCGCACGCCTGACCGTCAAAGGCGCGCGTGAAGACGTGGCGCGCGGTCTCGATCTGCTCGAAGCCTTCTACGCCGACGCCTCGAAAGCACTGGACATCGACAGCGTGCAGTTGGGCCTGGTGGGCACGCGCGCCGCCAGCCCCGGTCTGCCCGAAGGTGCGCCCGTGCTGATGACGCGCCGGCGTGACCTCGCTGGCCGCACACCGAATCAGCGTCTCTATCTCGATCAAATTCTCGCGCACGACGTCACCTTCGGCATCGGCCCGGCCGGCACCGGCAAAACCTATCTCGCGGTCGCGTGCGCCGTCGATGCGCTCGAACGCGATGCCGTCAAGCGCATTGTGCTGGTACGCCCGGCGGTTGAAGCCGGTGAGCGCCTAGGCTTTCTGCCCGGCGATCTCGCGCAAAAAGTCGATCCTTATTTGCGCCCGCTCTATGACGCGCTCTACGACCTGATGGGCTTTGACAAGGTTGGCAAGATGTTCGAAAAGGGCGCCATTGAAATCGCGCCGCTCGCCTACATGCGCGGCCGCACTCTCAATCACTCCTTCATCATTCTCGACGAAGCGCAAAACACCACGCCCGAGCAAATGAAAATGTTCCTCACGCGCATGGGCTTCGGCGCCAAGGCGGTGGTCACGGGCGATCCGACCCAGGTTGATTTGCCGCGCGGTGCGAAGAGCGGCTTGAAGGAAGCCGTCGAGATTCTCGAAGGAGTGCGCGGCATCGCCTTCACGCGTTTCGTCTCCGACGATGTGGTGCGTCATCCGCTGGTGGGTCGCATCGTGGAAGCGTATGAGGCGCATACCGCGCGTATCGCTGAAAGCGGGAATGCGGACGTGGTCGATGTGATGTTGCGCCAGCCAGGGCGTGCGTTTGGGCGCAAGGCGGGTTGACCCGCCAATGGCCAATGCGGCCAATGCGGCCAATGCGCGATGACAACCAGTTCGCTGCACTCTGCCCGCATCCATGATCATCACCATCCAAATTGCAAGCAAGGCCGCCGGCATTCCGTCAGCCGCTCAGTTGCGCAAGTGGGCACGCGCCGCGCTGGAGGGAGATGCCAGCCTCACCCTGCGCATCGTCAACCGTGCAGAGGCGCAGCGCCTCAACCGCGATTTTCGCGGCAAGGACTATGCGACCAACGTGCTGACCTTCGCGTATGGCACGTCACCGGTCGAAGCCGATATCGTGCTGTGCGCGCAGGTGATCGCGCGCGAAGCGCGTGAACAGGACAAAACACTTGCCGCCCACTATGCCCACCTCGCCGTGCATGGCATCTTGCACGCGTTGGGTTTCGATCACGAAAAGCCGCGCGATGCCAAGCGTATGGAAGCGCGGGAGGTTGCAATCTTGAGTAAACTGGGTTTCGCCAATCCGTATGAAACCCCGGTATGAAGCCGCTCAGTGTGAAACGTGAAAGCCAGAGCGTAGCGCCGATCGCTTTTCGCTGCGTGCCGGCCTCTGCGTTGCCCCTCCGGTTGTCATAAAGCCAGCATGGACGACCCTTCACCTGCGGCCCCTGCGCCGCAAAAGCCCGGATTGCTTGAGCGCCTCTCCGCGCTGCTGATGCGCGAGCCCGAAGACCGCGGGCAATTAATGGACCTGTTGCACTCGGCGCGCGATCGCGATCTGCTCGACGCCGAAGCGCTGGCGATGATCGAAGGCGTGCTGCAGACTTCCGAACTGGCGGCGCGCGACATCATGGTGCCGCGTGCGCAGATGGACTTGATCGACATCGACGATCCAGTCGAGAAGTTTTTGCCTTTCGTGATTCACACCGCGCACTCGCGCTTTCCGGTGATCGACGGCAGCCGCGACGAGATCATTGGCATTTTGCTGGCCAAAGACTTGCTGCGCATCTACGCAGGCGAAGTGGTGCGCATTCGCGAAATGCTGCGCCCGGCGGTATTCATCCCTGAGTCCAAGCGCCTCAACGATTTGCTGCGCCAGTTCCGCGCCAACCGCAATCACATCGCGATCGTGGTCGATGAATACGGCGGCGTGTCAGGTCTTGTGACGATTGAAGATGTGCTCGAACAAATCGTCGGCGAGATCGATGACGAATTTGATTTCGACGAGGCCGAAGACAATATTTTCACCGACAAGGACGGTCGCCACCGCGTTCGGGGACTGACCGAAATTGCGGCGTTCAACCGGCACTTTGACGCGGCCCTGCCTGACAATGTCGCCGACACAGTGGGTGGCCTCGTGATCCACCGCCTCGCGCGCGTACCCAAGCGCGGCGAAGTGGTCGCCATTGACGGCTTCAAATTTCAGGTGCTGCGCGCCGACAGCCGGCAGGTGCATATCCTGCGCGTCGAGCGCGTTGCAGCAGCGGTTGCGGCGATCTGAGCCGCGCCGGATCTAGCCTGACTGCGCGATTGCCGATTGCCCATCTTGAGCGCTGGCGCACACCCACCTGTTTCCCGCCTCGCACTTGCGATAGCTCCCGCGATTGCAATCGCCGCTGGCGCAGCGATGATTTTTACCTTCGCGCCGTTCGGCCTGTGGTGGCTGCAGCCGTTGCTGCTCGCGGTGTTGTTCGTGCTGTGGTCCCGCGCTACACCGCGCCGCGCCGCGCTGCTCGGCTTTGCATTCGGCATGGGCTGGTTTTGCGCCGGCGTGTCGTGGGTCTACATCAGCATGCACGATGTGGGCGGCATGCCGATAGCCGTGGCCGGCCTTGCGACCATATTGTTCGCGATCATGCTCGCCGCGTATACCGCACTCGCCGGATGGGTGGTTGCCACTCTAGGGACGCGCCTTGCCGCGCCGCCGATCGGTGCAGGCGCCACCACCACACCAGTACAGTCCCTGCTCGTGCTACCCGCAGCGTTCACGCTTTGCGAATGGCTGCGTGGCTGGGTGTTCACCGGCTTTCCGTGGATCGCGCCGGGCTACGCCCACACCGATGGGCCGCTGGCAGGCTTCGCGCCGCTCATGGGCGTGCATGGCCTGACCTATCTTGCGGCGCTGGCAGGCGCGCTGGCGGCCTCGATGGTGCCGCTGAGAATGGCATCGATGGCGCGCGGCACGGTGGCGGGACGCGGCGCTGTGAGCAATCTTGGCACTGCACCTGCCTGCAAAGCTATGGTGGGAGCGAATGTTCGAGCTATGCCGCCAACACCCGCTCCCAGAGCCGGTCTTGACGGCTTCGCGCAGCTACTCGCGTTACCAGCCGGGGCGTTGATTGCCCTCTGCGTCATCGGCATGGCCCTGCGTGGCATCGAGTGGACACAACCGGTGGGCAAGCCGCTCAGCGTCAGTCTGCTTCAAGGCAACATCCCGCAGGAACTCAAGTTTGTCGAGGGGCGGTTTGAATCGACCCTGGACATTTACGAGAGTCTCGCCACGCGCCATGCATCCACCCTCGTCGTGTTGCCGGAGACCGCCTTGCCGCGCATGCTGCATGCGATTCCGCCGCGCGCCTTGCAGCGCTTTGACACGCTAGCCAGCCAGCGCGGCGCGACGCTCATCACCGGGGTGCCGCGCGCCGAGTCATCCACGCGCTACTTCAACAGTGCCATTTCACTGGGGCGCAACGCGCAGCAGACCTACGACAAATCCCATCTCGTTCCCTTCGGCGAATTCATTCCATTCGGGTTTCAGTGGTTTGTCGATCTGAAGCAAATGCCGCTGGGCAACTTCACCTCCGGCGGCACAGCGCAAACGCCGATGCGCGTGGCGGATCAGCACGTTGCGGTCAACATTTGCTATGAAGATTTGTTCGGCGAGGAAATCATCCGCCAGTTGCCGCAGGCCACGCTCCTACTCAATATTTCCAACGTGGGATGGTTCGGCGATTCGCTCGCGCCGCATCAGCACTTGCAGGCGAGCCGCATGCGCGCCATCGAGACCGGTCGTGTGATGCTGCGCGCGACCAACACCGGGGCCACTGCGGTGATTGATGCGCACGGCCACGTCACCCATGCATTGCCTTTCTTCACCGAGGGCGCACTCGCGGCCTCTGTGCAGGGGCGCGCTGGCGCGACGCCTTACATGCGCACCGGCAACTGGCTCGTGATCGGGTTTTGCCTGTTGGCGCTGATTTGGTGCGCCTGGGGTGTCCGCCGCTGAGAGCGCAGGCAGCGGCGCAGTGGATCAGCGCCGGCTGCACGCGGCAACCTTCGCCAGCTCGCGCGCCAGCTTGAACGCGGCGATCAGGCTGCCCGGATCAGCGCTGCGCGCCTTGGCCGGCGTGGCGGCCAGATCGAGCGCCGTGCCGTGATCGACCGAGGTGCGGATCACCGGCAGACCGAGCGTGACATTCACACCCATACCGAAGGTGGCGTACTTGAGCACCGGCAAGCCTTGGTCGTGATACATCGCGAGCACCGCGTCAGCACCGGCCAGGTTGCGCGGCGTGAACAGCGTATCGGCCGGCAGCGGGCCGCGTACATCCAGACCCGCGCGTTGCAGGCGCTGGATCACCGGCGTGATGACCTCGATCTCTTCACGGCCGAGATAACCCGATTCGCCTGCATGCGGATTAAGGCCCGCGACCAGCACGCGCGGACGCGCAATGCCGAATTTTTGCTGCAAGTCACCCACCAGAATGCGCAGGGTGGCCTCAAGACCGTGCGTGGTCAGCGCCTGCGATACGCCCGACACTGGCAGGTGCGTGGTCGCGAGTGCAACGCGCAGGGTGGACTTGCGCTTCGCTGTGCCGGTCTCGCCGGTCAACAACATCACCACCTGTTTGGTATGGGTGTGCGCTGCAAAATACTCGGTGTGGCCGGTGAAGGCGATGCCGGCATCGTTGATGACGCCCTTGTGTACCGGTGCCGTCACCATCGCGGCGAATTCGCCGCTGACGCAGCCTGCCAGTCCGGCATCAAGCGTGGCAAGCACATAACCTGCGTTGCGCGCATCAAGCGTGCCCGCCCGCGCCTGCACACGCAATGGCACGTGGCCGATTTCGACGCCACGCAGCACTGTGCCGGCATCGAGGCCGAGACGGCGTGCGCGCGCTTCAAGCAAGGAAGCGTCGCCAATCAACAACAATTGCGTGCCGCGCCAGGCGCTGCGCTGCGCCGCGAGCATCAAGGCAATATCCGGGCCGATACCGGATGGCTCGCCGGTGGTGATGGCGATCAATGGCCGCCGAGGTTTTCCGCTCGCAGGCAAGTTGGGCATGCGTGTTATGCCAGACTCAGCGATCTTCGAGCCGGTATTCGACAAAGGTGCGGTCGCGCAACTGGCGCAGCCACTCCTGATAAGCGTCGTCGGCTTTGCGCTCGCGCAGGGTGTTGCGCGCCTGCAGCCGAATGCGCTCGCGGCTGACATCGGCACTGCCACGCTCAATTACCTGGATCAGATGCCAGCCGAACTGTGTTTGTACTGGCTGGCCCACCTCGCCAGGCTTGAGACCGTCCATTGCTTTCTCGAACTCGGGAACGGTATCGCCAGGATAGATAGTGCCCAGATCGCCCCCCTTGTCACGGCTGCTATCGTCAGAAAACTGGCGTGCCAATTCAGCAAAATCGGCTGCCTTGTTGAGAATGCGCTCGCGGTAGTCAGTGAGCCGCGCCTTGGCTTGATCACTGCTCACAATCTGGCTGGTCTTGATC
Organism: Burkholderiales bacterium; assembly: GCA_031430015.1. GTDB lineage: Bacteria > Pseudomonadota > Gammaproteobacteria > Burkholderiales > JAEUOS01 > CANJDH01. The sequence goes on along the minus strand of JANPAR010000124.1, from coordinate 30,953 downwards.
AGAATGTGCCGCGCGCGCGTTTGCACCACGCTCGGCACGCTGCCGGCACCGCGCCGGTCAATCACCTTGAGGATGTGAAAGCCGTTCGGACTGCGCGCGAGGTCACTCACTTCACCTTTTTGCACCTTGGCAATCGCGTCGACAAACAACTGCGGCAGACGGTCTATCTGGCGGTAACCCACGACGCCGCCAGTCAATGCCTCGGGCGCATCCGAGTAGGTCACCGCCACCTGCGCAAAATCTTTGCCGCTTTTAAGTTGCGCCAGCGCTTCTTCCGCACGCCTTTTGCGTGTCTCTATCTGCTCGGGTGACGCGCTCTCGGGGACGCGCACCAGAATATGGCCCAAATTGACTTCTACGGCTGCTGCATTGGTACTGCTCACACTGCGAGTCACCATTTCGTCGATTTCCGATTCGCTGACCACGATCGATCTTTCGACTTCGGCCTGACGCACCCGGTTGATCAATATCTCAAGGCGAATGTCATCACGAAAACGGTTGAATGCGACGCCGTCCCGTTCGAGGGCGTCACGGAACTGCGCCATCGTCAAATTGTTACCCTTGGCGATGCTTTCGACGGCACTGTTGAGGGTCTGATCGTCAACGCGGATGCCTTCTTGGCGAGCGAACTGTTCTTGCGCTCGGTCGACAATCAAACGTTCAAGTACGCTTTTCTCCAGAACATCGTCAGCTGGCGGTGCAGTGCCATCACGCTTCAATTGCAGCTTGACCATGCGTACGCGGTCGTCGAGCTGGCGCAGGGTGATGATGTCGTCGTTGACCACCGCGACGATGCGGTCGGCTAACACCACGCGCACGCGCGGCTGGTTGGCGAGGCCCGGCGTGAGCTTGTCGGCCTGCGCGTACGCGGGCAGTGCCATGCAGAATGCGGCGGCGATCAGGACTGCGCCGCCTGCCGTGGCAGCGCGCGCGGCCCACGCACGAGCGTTGATTGGTGAGCGCGGCTCAGGGCCAGCATCAGTTAGGAAAATCATCATTCGTAGCGATCCATGGTTCTACTGCCCGGCAGTTGGTGCTCGTTAAGCTTGCTGTAACCGGGAATATTGCGCCGCAGGACATCAAGCGGGTTTGATCCCAGGCGCGACAGTCCGTTCAATTCAATCTGGAAAAAAACCGAGGTGGTCGAGCGGCTCGTGGTGGTCGCAAAACGCTGCAGCACGACGCGCCCGACCCAGCAGCCGCCGTCATACTCCATGCCGCCGAGCGCCTCGACCACGCGGTTGTCACGTATCGAATAGTTGTAGCGTCCGACGCCATACCAGTTGTGGGCGAATTTCCATTGCCCGGCAAAGTCCACCTGCTCGATCAGGTCACGCCGGTAGCGGTAAGCGGCTGACAGCGTCTTGCCGGCCTCCGGCATCCAGCGCACACCGAGGCTGGCGCGCTGCGCTGCGCCGCTGTTGGGGTTGTATTGCAGCGCAGTGTCGAGGATGAGCTTCGGGGCGATTTCGCCCGAGAGCGCGGCAAGAAAGTCGGAACTGCGGTCCGTGCGCGCGGTTTCACCCGGCAGCGTTACGGTTTGGGTGGCGAAGTAATAGCGCTGCGCAAACGAAATACGCAAACGCTCGCTGGCACTGTCGGCACCGAGCAGACGCGACGTCACGCCGAAGGTGACCTGACTGGCATCGGCGATGCGATCCGCACCAGAGTAAATGTTGTCGCTAAAGATCTGCGCAAAATTAAGGTCAGGCAATCCCGAATCGAGTACCGGGAAGCGGCTCTGCTCGCGCACCGGCACGCGCAGGTAGTAGGCGCGAGGTTCCAGCGTTTGCGTGTAGTCCTGGCCGAACAGGTTGGCCGCGCGTTCGAACACCAATCCGCTGTCGAGGCTGAACAATGGCACAGTGCGGATCATGTTGTCGGGCGCACCAGGCGCGTTTTGCTGCAGGAAATAACGCGTCGTATGCAGTGCGAGTTTGGGCGTGATATAGCCCCCGGGCGACAGAAAGGGGTAGCTGATGCTGGGATTGGCGACAAAGCGGTTGCCCATCACCTGGGTAGGGTGGGAAAAGCGTGTGTATTCGCCAGCCAGGTTGAGATCAAAGCCGCCCACATCGAAGCGGCGTGCATTAAGTGATACTTGTGGCAGACGGCTGTAGGGCGTGGTCACCGGGTTCAACGGGTCCTGCAGGGTCTGGTAAGTCTGCAGGCGCGACGTCACTGATAAATACGGCGCGCTGTAACTGACCACGCCATCACGCAGCAAAGTGCGCTGCGAGGTCGAGCTGATTTGGGTGGTGAGATCCGTAAAGTAGTTGTCGTCCGACACACGGTTGTAGTTGACATTGGCATTCCAGCCATTGCCAAAATTTTGGCGGTGCAAGATAGAGAAGCCGCTGCGGCTGGTACCGGTCAAACGGTCAGGCAACCATTCAAGGCGCGCTTCACCCTGATAGCCCTCACCGATGAAGCGGCCAGCAAGATTGGTCTGCAGGCCGCGCCTTGTCATCGTGCGCGGCGTAATGGTGAGATCGCGGTTGGGCGCCATGTTCCAGTAGTACGGAATCGACACCTCCTGGCCGCTTTGCACAGTACTGCCGAACGAGGGCGCGAGAAACCCCGACTTGCGCCGCGAATTGAGTGCGAACGACATTTCGGGCACGGTCAGGATGTTCATACCCATAAAATTCAGCTGCGCGCTGGTAACTTCGCCTGCATCGCGTCCATAGTCCAGCTTCAACTCCTTGACTTTGAGAAACCAGTCGTCATTGCCGGGACCACAGGTGGTATAGGTGGCATCATCGGCACGGTAGTTTTCCTTGCCGAGAAATTCAAAACGTTCCGCGCTGCCACGCGCACGGTCGTTGGCCAGCAAATAGTCTGCCTTCAAGAAAAAACCGGTCTGCGCATCGAGCTTGAGATCGAGCGTGCTTCCGCTGAACACATCACCCTGCCGGTAAATGCGCACGTTGCCTTCGGCCAGCATCTCGTCTTCGACCTGACGATAGGTGATCTTGTCGGCCTTGATGTTGATGCCGCGCTTGCGCAGCTCGGCATCGCCTTCAATGACGGTAACGCGCCCGGTCTCGCCAGATAACCTGAGTCCCTGCACAAAGGCTGGTACCGGTGCGGTCTCCTCGCGTTGCGCGACCAGTTGCGGTTCGGCCTTAAGTGCTAGCCTCTCGCCGGCAAGCGTCTCGAACGGGCCGGTGGGTGCAATGGTTGCGGATTCGGCGGATGCCGCGGTTACCGCAGGGACCGCAGTACCATCGGCGGCAGCGGGTTCAGCAATCGCGGACGCGGTTGCAGGCGCTACAGGGGCCTGTGCAACAAGCGCTTGCTCAAATGCGGCCTGGGCTACCAGCGCGGGTTGCTGCGCCAAACTATGCGGCTGTGGGTCCCACGGAAACCCTACGGGCTGCGTCGTGTGCCCGGTCAGCGCCAGTGACAGGGCCGCAGCATGCGCGGGCTCAGGTGGCGGACCAATGTTTACCTGCGCGGCGCTGGGCGCGGCGTGAGACGCAAGCACGTCTGGATCGAGAGCGGCCATCAAATAGGCCGCCGTGTAGGTAGCGCCCGGCGGCGTCATCGCGATAACGAACCGGCGCTGGTGATCCACGCCACCTACTACATTCTCATCCGCCACCGCAGCACTCTGCGCGAATGCAGAGCCTTGCAATCCAGCCGCCAGCAGCGCCGCAGAGAGCACGCACAGACACGGCTGTGCGCTACGCGGCACATGTGGCGCACACGCCAGCGCATGGCGCGGCAAAGTTGCAGATGAAGGGCGCAGCATCGGACGGGGACAGGGCGCATTCACCAGAGTGAACGCACAGGCGATTCCGCTAAAATTCAGACGGAAATTATATGTCACACACCGACCGCCTCACCGCCCTGGAAACCTGGTTGCGCAGCGCCCTGCCGGGGCGCGCGTTCACCCTGGCGCCGGCGTCGGCCGACGCGAGTTTTCGCCGCTATTTCCGGGTCAGCTTTGCCGATGGCGCCGCATCGCAAATCGTGATGGACGCGCCGCCCGCGCGCGAGGATTGCCGCCCCTTCATCCAGGTCGCCGCACTGCTGAGAGACGCCGGTGTAAGCGCACCCGCCGTGCTGGCACAAGACCTCGCGCAGGGATTTTTGCTCCTCACCGATCTCGGTGACACCACTTATCTTGCGGCCCTGCAAGCTGCGCCGGAACGTGCCGATGCCCTGTATCGCGACGCCTGTGCTGCGCTGATCCGCTTCCAGAGTGCCTCTCAGCCGGGCGTGCTGCCGCCGTATGACCGCGCGCTCTTGCTGCGCGAGATGGAGTTGCTGCCGGAGTGGTACATCACCAAGCACAAGGGCTTGACGCTGACGGACGCACAACGCAGGGTGATCGCGCAGGCCTTCGAGACTTTGCTTGAAAACAATCTTGCGCAGCCGCAGGTGATGGTGCATCGTGATTACCACTCGCGCAATTTGATGGTGATGACACCGGCAACGGCGGCCAGCGTCGACGGCGCCCGCCGAAACATCACTGGCACTCCCACTGACCCCGGCGGCGCGGCGGCAAGCGGCGCGTGCGCCCCCGGAGCAGGCCTCACCAACCCGGGCATCCTCGATTTTCAGGACGCGGTCTACGGCCCGATCACCTATGACCTCGCGTCGTTGTTCAAGGACGCGTACATCGAGTGGGAAGAAGAGCGCGTACTCGACTGGGTAATCCGCTATTGGGAAGCGGCACGCAAGGCCGGGCTGCCGGTCCACAGCGAGTTCGCCGATTTTTACCGTGACTTCGAATGGATGGGCTTGCAGCGCCATCTCAAGGTGCTGGGCATTTTCGCGCGCCTGTATCACCGCGATGGCAAGGACGGCTCTCTCAAGGATTTGCCGCTGGTGATGCACTACGTCACCAGGGTCTGCGCGCGCTACGGCGTGTTCGTGCATCTGTTGCGCCTGTTGCACGAAATCGAGCAAGTCGAGCCGCGCGCCGCCTACACTTTCTGAACACAGCGCTGGCGCCTATCTTGCATACACCGCGCAACGAGTTTCGTTCCGGTCTCACCGCCGTCGTGCCAATGCTGGTCGGTGCCATTCCCTTCGGCCTGATCTACGGTGTCCTCGCCATCAAGGCCGGGCTTCCACCACTGCTCGCCCTGGCGATTTCCTGCATCGTGTTCGCCGGCTCAGCGCAATTCATGCTCACCCAACTGGTTGCGGCCGGCACGCCAGGCGCCTTGATGGTGCTCTCGGTCGGCATCATCAATCTGCGTCATGCACTCTACTCGGCTGCGCTCGCCGAATCGCTGGCACACCTGCCGTTGCGCTGGAAGGCACTGCTCGCCTACCTGCTCACCGACGAAGCCTACGCGACCGTGTTGGCCCGCTTTGAGAGCGATGTCTCACCGGCTACCCGCCACTGGTATTTGTTCGGCGCGGGCTTCGGCCTGTGGATCACCTGGCAACTCTCGTGCGCGGCGGGCGTCGTGTTGGGCGGGCAGATCCCCGCATCGTGGTCGCTTGATTTCGCCGGTACCCTCACCTTCATCGCTATCGTCGTGCCGCTGTTGCGCGACCGTGCAATATGGGCGGCGATGGTAGTAGCGGGTGCAGTCTCCGTGGGCGCATTCGCACTGCCGTTCAAGCTCGCCATCGTGGCTGCTGCGCTTGCGGGGATGGCGGCGGGCGTGTTGGTTGAGGCACGTGCCACACCGGCTGGTGCAGCGAGGGAGTCCGCATGAGCCTGTGGCTTACCGGAGTGCTGGCGGGGGCGTTGACGTTTGCGATTCGCCTCTCGTTCATCGGCGCGGCGGGGCGCGTCGGCATTCCCGCCTGGTTCGAGCGCATGCTGCGCTTCGTGCCAGTGGCCGCGCTCACGGCGCTGATCTGGCCTGATCTGCTGATCGCGCACGGCGCGATTTCACTGGGTGAGCCGCGCTTGTTGGCAGGTCTGCTCGCAGCGGCCATCGCCTGGCGCACGCGCAACGTGCTCGCCACTATCGGCGGCGGCATGCTGGCGCTATGGATGATTCAATGGCTCCGATGATGACCCCCATGAAAGCCATGATCCTCGCGGCGGGCCGTGGCGAGCGCATGCGCCCGCTCACCGACACGACTCCCAAACCGCTCCTCAAAGCAGGTGGCAAAGCCTTGATCGTGTGGCATCTCGAACGCCTCGCGCACGCCGGCTTCACGCAAATAATCATCAACCATGCATGGCTGGGAGCCATGGTGGAAGCCACTCTTGCGCACGATGCCCCGAAGAGCCTTGGTATTACCTATTCTCCCGAGGGCGAGGCCGCTGGTTCCGCGCTGGAAACGGCAGGCGGCATTGCCAACGCCCTGCCTCTCATCACCCTGCAAGACGAACCATTTCTCGTCATCAATGGCGACATCTGGTGCGACTTCGACCCGGCGCGCGCGCTGACGTTGGCTCAACAGATGATCGCCTCAAACGCCCTCGCGCATCTGGTCATGGTGCCCAATCCATCGCAACATCCCGAAGGTGATTTTTTCCTCGAAGGCGGGCGCGTATTTGACGAAAGCACCGGCATCGGCATTAGCCGCACGACTGGCCCCACCGGCAATAGCGGCAATGGCAGCACCAGTGGCACCCATCAAAGCGGCCTGCCGCGCCTTACCTTCAGCGGTATCGGCATCTATCGCCCCAGTTTGTTCAACGATGTGCCGCGCGGCGGCAAGGCCAAACTCGCGCCGCTGCTGCGCGCCGCCATGCTCACCCAACAGGTGAGCGGCGAGTTGCACGCAGGGGAGTGGGAAGACATCGGCACACCCGAGCGGCTGGCCCACCTCGACACCAGACTGCGCGAAACCGTGACACTAAACCGCGCAATACAATGATGCGATGAACTCCTTCGATTTCTCCCCCTACGCATCGCGGCGCGCACGCCTCGCCGAACGCATGTGCGCCCTCGGCGGCGGCATCGCGATTTTGCCTACCGCGCCCGAAGCCGCGCGCAACCGCGACACCCACTACCCCTATCGCCACGACAGCTACTTCTATTACCTCTCCGGCTTCACAGAGCCGGACAGTGTCGTGGTGCTGCTCGCCGGTGCGATGAACAAATCGATTTTGTTCTGCCGCCCCAAGCACGAAGAGCGCGAAATCTGGGACGGCTTTCGCTTTGGGCCGGATGCTGCCGGGCAAACCTTCGGCTTCGACGAGGCCTACCCCATCGAAGAGTTTGACGCGCGGCTCGCAGCGCTGTTGGCGGGCCAACCGAATTTGTTTTATTCGATCGGCTTCGATGCCGCGTTCGATACACGTGTGCTGACCGCCATCAATAGCGTGCGCAATCTGGTGCGTACCGGCCAGACCCCGCCCGGCGCCACCGTTGACGTGCGCGCCCTGCTCGATCCGATGCGCCTGGTCAAGGATGTGCACGAAATCGCCGTCATGCGCCGCGCCGCCACCATCTCCAGCGAAGCGCACCGCCGCGCCATGCGCGCGACAAAGCCCGGCAAACACGAATATGAAATCGAGGCCGAGCTGCTGCATGAATTTCGCCGCAACGGCTCCGAGTACCCCGCGTATGGCTCGATCGTCGCGGGCGGTGCCAACGCCTGCGTGCTGCACTACACCGCCAACAACGCGGCACTGCGCAACGGTGACCTGCTGCTGATCGATGCCGGCTGCGAGCTTGGCAGTTACGCGAGCGACATCACGCGCACCTTCCCGGTCAACGGCAAATTTTCCGGACCGCAAAGCGACCTTTACCAAATCGTGCTCGCCGCACAAGCCGCCGCTAAAGCGGCGACACGCCCCGGCACGCCCTACAACGTGCCGCACGAAGCCGCCGTCAAGGTGCTCGCACAGGGCATGCTCGACGCCGGCCTGCTCAGCGGCAGCCTCGACACCGCGATTGAGTTAGGCAACAAACGCGAAGGCGGCTACTTCCGCTTTTACATGCACCGCACCGGACATTGGCTTGGGATGGATGTACACGATGCCGGGCCGTACAAGGAAAATGCGCCGGCCAGTGCAGCCGCCGCAGGCAGCCACCCGGCAGGCACGGCCGTCCCGGCAGCCCCCGCCGCCGAAGGCCGTTGGCTGCCGTTGCAACCGGGCAACATGGTCACCATCGAGCCGGGTATTTACGTGCGTCCCGCTGATGATGTGCCGCAAGCGTTCTGGAATATCGGCATTCGTATCGAAGACGATGCGCTGGTCACGGCAGAGGGCTGTGAATTCATTACCGAAGACTGCCCGCGCAGCGTCGCTGATATCGAAGCCTTGATGCGCAGCTGACACCGGCGTGCGCGGCAAACAGAGCATGCAAATGCCGTGAGCGGCCAATCGATCCTGATCGCCGGTGCCGGCCCGGTTGGCCTCACCTCCGCGCTGGCCCTGCACCAGCGCGGCCACGCCGTGCGCGTGATCGATGCGAAGCCCGCAGGTGCAACCCAACACGATCCGCGCGCCATCGCGCTGGCGCATGGCAGCCGCCTGATCCTTGAGCGGCTCGGTGTGTGGCCCAGCATCGCCGCGACACCGATTGCACATATCCACGTCAGCCAGCAAGGCGGCTTCGGGCAAACGCGCATCGAAGCAGCTGACTATCAACTCGATGCCGTGGGCTTCGTCGCGCGCCTGGGTGCGCTCACACAAGCCTTGCGCCAAGCCGCGCTGGACGCGGGCATCCGCATCGACAACGCGCACGACTTGTGCGACAGCACCTGCGCAGCGGATGGCGTGATCGCCACCATTCGTTCCGATGCTGGTGAGCAACAACACGCCACGCCATTGCTGCTGATCGCCGAAGGCAAACCGCCCGCAAATGCCGAGCGCAAGGAATACGGCCAGACCGCCATCGTCACCGAGGCCTGGAGTGACGAGGCGCATGACGGACGCGCGTTCGAGCGCTTCACCGCCGAAGGGCCGCTCGCATTGCTGCCGCTGGAGCGCGGCTATAGCGTGGTCTGGTGCATGCGCGATGACCACGCGCGCGCCCTGCTGGAGCTGGATGACGACGCATTCCGCGCACGACTGACGCACGCCACTGCCTTCGCGCAACGCAGCTGGAACCGCGTGGCCACGCGCGCGGCTTTTCCGCTGTCCTTGGTACAGGCCGCCCCGGCCTCGCATCCCCGCAGCATCGCTCTAGGCAACGCCGCCCAAACTCTGCACCCGGTCGCCGGGCAGGGTCTCAACCTCGGTCTGCGCGACGCGTTTGAGCTCGCGCAGGCGTTTGAGGCCGGCGTGACGGAGACTGCCCTCATCCGCTTCGCTTCACAGCGCGCGCGCGACCGCACTGCCACCATCAGCCTCACCGATCAATATGTCTCACTGTTCTCCAACCAGCTGGTGCCCCTGCGCATTGCGCGCGGCGCAGGCCTCGCCCTGTTCAATTTGCTGCCGCCGCTGCGGCACGCAATAGCGCGGCGCATGATGTTCGGCGTGCGCTGATGTAATGCTTTTTCGAGGCGTATAATCCGCGCCCTTTCCGTCATTGCTTAAACTTTAGGCAGTGCAAAATAGCAACAATTCACGCATCACCCTTGACTTTTATTATTTGCTCATCGTGCGCATCGGACCTCACACATTGCCGAACAATCTGTTCGCCGCACCGATGGCGGGCGTGACGGACCGGCCGTTCCGCCAGCTGGTGAAGCGTCTCGGAGCGGGCTATGCGGTTTCCGAGATGGTGGCCTCCGACACCGCGCTCTATGCGAGTGAGAAATCGAAGAAGCGCATGAACCACGATGGCGAGTCTGCCCCCATCGCCGTGCAAATCGCCGGCGCGGAGCCTTCGATGATGGCCGAGGCCGCGCGCGTGAATGTGGATCGTGGTGCACAGATCATCGACATCAATATGGGCTGCCCGGCCAAGAAGGTCTGCAACAAGTGGGCCGGCTCGGCACTGCTCACCAATGAAGCATTGGTGGGCGAAATTCTCGACACTGTGGTTGCCGCCGTGTCGTCGGGTGCCAACGGCGTACCGGTGACCTTGAAATTTCGCACCGGCTGGAATCTGGAGAACCGTAACGCCCTGCGCATCGCGCGCATGGCCGAGAGCGCCGGCGTGCAAATGCTCACGCTTCACGGGCGCACGCGCGCCTGCGGCTTCAAAGGCGATGCCGAGTACGAAACAATTCGCGCAGTCAAGGACGCCGTGTCGATTCCGGTCGTGGCCAATGGCGATATCGATTCGCCGCACAAGGCGCGCGCCGTACTCGAGGCCACCGGCGCGGATGCGCTGATGATCGGGCGCGCGGCACAAGGCCGCCCGTGGATTTTTCGCGAGATCGCGCACTACCTTGCGCACGGCAGCTTGCTCGCCGCGCCGCTCGTGAGCGAAGTGCGCGAAGTGCTGAGCGCGCACCTGCTCGACCACTACGCCTTTCACGGTGAATACCAGGGCGTGCGCATCGCACGCAAGCACATCATCTGGTACACCAAGGGCCTGGCTGGCGCGCATGCGTTTCGCCAGCACATGAACACCCTCGACGGCGCGCAAGAGCAACTGCGTGCCGTCAACGATTTTTTTGTAGAGCAGATGATCCGCCACGAACGCTTGCAGTACGAGCCTCCGCCCGCGCAGTATGCGGTGGCCGGCAGCAGCGCCAACGATGGACCGGACACAGAGACAAACCGACACTCCCAGGAGGCGATGGCCGCATGAGCAAGACTGAGAAGCACAGTGAAATCACCGAATGTGTGAGAAAGAATCTCGACAAATATTTTCGTGACCTAGACGGTGCAAAACCGAGCCCGGTCTACGACATGGTTCTGCACGCGGTGGAGAAGCCAATGATCGAAATCGTCATGCGCGAGGCGCAAGGAAACCAGACTGTGGCGTCCACCATCCTCGGCATCAACCGCAATACCCTGCGCAAGAAAATGCAGCTGCACAAGATCAAATAGCCGATCACATCACGGATCAGGTAACGGATCAAATAGGGAGCGGGACTCAAATGACGATCAGCCAAGCCTTGCTGTCGGTGTCGGACAAGGCCGGCGTTGTCGAATTCGCACGTGCGCTGCATCAGCGCGGCGTGCGCCTGCTCTCAACTGGCGGCACCGCGAAGGCCTTGCGCGACCATGACATCCCGGTGATCGAGGTGTCGGACTACACCGGCTTTCCCGAAATGCTCGACGGCCGCGTCAAGACCCTGCATCCGAAGATTCACGGTGCCTTGCTCGGACGCCGTTCGCTGCCCGAGCACGTCGCCAAGATGCGCGAGCACGGCATCGAGAACATTGACCTCGTGTGCGTCAACCTCTATCCGTTCACGCAGACCATTGCCAAGCCTGATTGTTCGCTCGACGATGCGATTGAGAACATCGACATCGGCGGCCCGGCAATGATCCGCTCGGCGGCAAAGAACTGGGAGCACGTCACCGTCATCGTCGATCCGTCTGACTATGCGCGGGTGCTCGATGAGATGGCGGCACACGGCGGCGTGACCACGCGCGAGACACGCTTTGCGCTGGCGGCAAAAGTCTATTCGCACACGGCAGCGTATGACGGCGCGATCAGCAGCTACCTTACGTCGATTGCATCACTCGATTCGACGCCAGAGCGCAGTGACTACCCTGGCACCCTCAACCTGCAATTTTCCAAAGTGCAGGAGATGCGCTACGGCGAGAACCCGCACCAGAGCGCGGCGTTCTACCGCGAGGCCGCACCCGCTCGCGGTTCACTCGCTGCCTACACGCAACTGCAGGGCAAGGAACTCTCGTACAACAACATCGGCGATGCCGATGCCGCCTGGGAATGCGTCAAGTCATTCGACCGCGCCATCGCATGCTGCGTCATCGTCAAGCACGCCAACCCCTGTGGCGTGGCGATTGGCCTGAACGCACTCGATGCCTATTCCAAGGCGCTCAAGACCGACCCCACTTCGGCGTTCGGCGGCATCATCGCCTTCAACGGCGTGCTCGATGGCGCTGCGGCTGAAGCGGTAGCCAAACAGTTTGTCGAAGTCGTGATCGCCACCGGCTACGACGCCCGCGCGCGCGAGGTATTTGCTGCAAAACAAAACGTGCGCTTGCTGGCCGTGCCGATGGACCAAGGCGCAAACCGCTACGACATGAAGCGCGTCGGCGGCGGCCTGCTGGTGCAATCGCCCGATACCAAAAACGTGCAGCAAGCCGAATTGAAAGTCGTCACCAAGCGCGCGCCCGCCGTCGCCGAAATGGCCGACCTCATGTTCGCTTGGCGCGTCGCCAAATTCGTCAAGTCCAACGCCATCGTGTTCTGCGGTGGTGGCATGACGCTCGGCGTCGGTGCCGGGCAGATGAGCCGCGTCGACTCGACCCGCATTGCCGCGATCAAGGCGCAGAATGCCGGCCTTTCGCTCAAGGGTGCTGCGGTGGCGTCGGATGCGTTCTTTCCGTTTCGCGACGGCATCGACGTGCTCGCCGAAGCCGGCGCCAAAGCGGTGATCCAGCCCGGCGGGTCGATGCGTGATGACGAAGTGATTGCAGCGGCCAATGAGCACGGCATCGCGATGGTGGTCACCGGCATCCGGCATTTCCGCCATTGAGCGCGCGCGCGATCTCTTGCGCGTACCACCCGCCGCTCAACCTCATTATTTGCCATGCGCATCCTCGGCATTGACCCCGGCCTGCGCGCCACCGGCTACGGTGTAATCGAAGCCCAAGGCACCAAGCTCGCCTACGTGGCGAGCGGCACCGTGCGCATTCCTTCTGGCGATGACTTGGCGGTGCGGCTCAAGGCGATTCTCGACGGCCTCGCCGAGGTGATCGCCACCTATCAGCCGGCGATTGCCGTGATCGAGAAAGTCTTCGTCAACGCCAACCCGCAATCGACCCTGCTGCTCGGCCAGGCGCGCGGCGCGGCGATTTGCGCGCTGGTGATCGCCAATTTGCCGGTGAGCGAATACACCGCGCTTCAGATAAAGCAGGCCGTGGCCGGGCACGGCAAGGCGCAAAAAAGCGCGGTGCAGGAAATGGTGCGGCGCTTGTTGAGACTGTCCGGCACCCCCAGTCCCGACTCGGCCGATGCGCTCGCAGCGGCGATTTGCCACACCAATCATGTTGGCGTGCAAGCACAAGTGGGCGGGCAACTCGCGCGGCTTGGCCTCAAGGTCAAGCGCGGACGGCTGGTTTGATTAAGCCATCGACCTGAAAGCCTTGTCCCCCAAGGTTTGTAGACCTACATTGGCCGGAGACCTGCTGCCAGAGCGGCTTCTGGTGGAGCGGCCAATGGCGAATTTTGCAAATCCACCCATACAGTGGTCGCGCATAAACGCACTGCTAAACTCGCGCCATGATTGGCCGCCTCACCGGAACCCTGCTCGAAAAGAATCCGCCGCATGTGCTGATCGACTGTGGCGGCGTTGGCTACGAGGCCGATGTGCCGATGTCGACGCTGTATGGCCTGCCCGACGCGGGCGGCAAGGTCACATTGTTTACCCAATTGATCGTGCGTGAAGATGCGCATCTGCTCTACGGGTTCGCTACGACACAAGAGCGCGAGGCGTTCCGCCAGCTCACCAAAATTTCCGGCGTCGGGCCGCGTACCGCGCTCGCGGTGTTGTCGGGCATGAGCGTTGCCGAACTCGCGCAAACCGTCACAATGCAAGAGGCCGGGCGCCTGACCAAGGTGCCGGGGATTGGCAAAAAGACCGCCGAGCGCCTGCTGCTCGAACTCAAGGGCAGGCTCGGTGCTGATCTATCGTCGGTGATCGACATCAATCGCCCTGCCCCCGCAGGCAACGACGTGCTCAATGCGCTGCTGGCGCTCGGTTACAGCGACAAGGAAGCGTTGCTTGCGATCAAGCAAATTCCTGAAGGCCTGTCGGTGTCCGAGGGCATCCGGCATGCATTGAAATCGCTGTCGAGAGCGTAGCCCTGGCGCGCGCGATCAACCATGGCCATTGAACCCGACCGCCTCACTTCACTCGCAAGCCCCGCCATGGCCGCCGACCGCATCATCTCGGCCGCGCCGGTGTCGAAGCAGGAAGAAGCCTTCGAGCGCGCGCTGCGCCCGAAGATGCTTGATGAATACATCGGCCAGGAAAAGGTGCGCGAGAAGTTGTCGATCTTTATCGAGGCTTCGCGCAAGCGCAAGGAAGCGCTGGATCACGTGCTGCTGTTCGGCCCGCCGGGTCTGGGCAAAACCACGTTGGCGCACATCATCGCGCACGAGATGGGCGTCAATTTGCGCCAGACCTCCGGCCCTGTGCTGGAGCGCGCCGGGGATCTCGCCGCGCTGTTGACCAATCTCGAAGCCAACGACGTGCTGTTCATCGACGAGATTCACCGCCTCTCACCCGTGGTCGAGGAGATTTTGTATCCGGCGCTTGAGGACTACAAAATCGACATCATGATTGGCGAGGGGCCGGCGGCGCGTTCGGTCAAGCTCGATTTGCAACCCTTCACGCTGATCGGCGCGACCACGCGCGCCGGCATGCTCACCAATCCCTTACGCGACCGCTTCGGCATCGTCGAGCGCCTGGAGTTTTATTCGCCGGAAGAATTGACGCGCATTGTCAGACGCTCGGCGACACTGCTCAAGGTCGAGACCAGCGACGACGGTGCACTCGAAGTGGCGCGCCGTTCGCGCGGCACGCCGCGCATCGCCAACCGTCTGTTGCGCCGCGTGCGCGACTACGCCGAGGTGCGCGCCGACGGCACGGTGAGCAAGGCCATTGCCGACAGCGCCCTCAAGATGCTCGATGTCGATGCCATCGGCCTGGACATGATGGACCGCAAACTGCTCGCTGCGATTATCGAAAAATTCGCCGGCGGGCCGGTCGGCCTCGACAACGTCGCCGCCGCGATCGGCGAAGAGCCGGACACGATTGAAGACGTGCTCGAGCCCTATCTGATCCAGCAGGGCTATCTGCAGCGCACCCCGCGCGGGCGCGTCGCCACCGTGCTCGCCTACCGCCACTTCGGCATCACGCCGCCGGCGGCGCCACCGACGCAGGATTTGTTTTGACGGCTTAACCCCGTTGGCGCAACGGTTTCGTTTGCAGGCAGGAGGGTGGTGCCCGTGCGTGGTCCACCCGCCTTCGACGAAACTTTTGATCCGCCTGCACGTCTATTGTGCCAACGAGCCATTCCATCCTGGAGAACCATCCATGCCTGCCTCAGCCTTGATTCGCAAACTTGCTGCGCTCTCACTATTGCTTTCCGCAGCGACGCCAGCAGTTGCATTCTGCGGTTTCTACGTCGGCAAGGCCGACGCAAGCCTGTTCAACGAAGCGTCCAAGGTGGTGATGGTGCGCGACGGTGACCGTACCACCATCAACATGCTCAACGACTATCAGGGTGATTTGAAGGAGTTCGCGCTGGTGGTGCCGGTGCCAGAGGTATTAAAGAAGGAGCAGGTGCGCACCCCCTACAAGGCCCTGTTCGACCGGCTTGATGCCTACTCCGCGCCGCGGTTGGCGGAGTATTTCGACCCTGACCCCTGCACGCCGCGCATCGCCGAAATGAGAATGCAGATGGCACCCGCAGCGGCTGCACTGGGCAAAGCCATGGCCCGCGAAGACTCTGCGCGCAAACTCGGCGTCACCATCGAAGCCGAATACACTGTCGGTGCTTACGACATCGTGATCCTCGGCGCAAAAGAATCCGACGGCCTCGAAACCTGGCTCACGCAAAGCGGCTACCGCATTCCCCAAGGCGCGTCCAAAGCGCTCGCGCCCTACATCCGCCAGGGCATGAAATTTTTCGTCGCCAAGGTCAATCTGGCAGAGCAGGCCAAGACCGGTTCCAGCTTTCTGAGTCCGCTCGCATTCTCGTTCAAGAGCGAAAAATTCATGCTGCCGATTCGCCTGGGGATGGTTAATGCCAAGGGGCCGCAGGACCTCGTGGTGTGGATGCTGACGCCGAAGGGCCGGGTCGAGACCACCAACTACCGCACCGTGAAACTGCCGGCGGACATCGACATTCCGACCTACGTCAAGACCGACAGCAAACAGGACTTCGCGGCGTTCTACAAAACCATGTTCCAGACGCAAGCCGCGCGCGAGCAATACCGCGTGGTGTTTACCGAATATTTCTGGGACATGAGCTGGTGCGACCCGTGCGCGGCCAACCCGCTGTCTGCGCAAGAGTTGCGCAACCTTGGCGTGGACTGGATCAAGGCTGAAGGTGGCGATGGCAGTGTTGCCAGTGCCAACGGCGCGCGCCGCGCGTTTCGCGGCGACCCGGATGCACGTCCGGTGATGGTGACACGCCTGCATCTGCGCTACACCCCGGAGACCTTCCCCGAAGACCTGATGTTCCACGAGACTGGCGATCGGCAGAACTATCAAACGCGCTACGTGCTGCGCCATGCGGCCAAGGTGGCGCCCAATGCATGCCCCGCAGCGCCGGCCTACCTCGCGCAAGTCACTGCGCGCAAGGAGAAGGAAGCCCAGACGCTGGCTTCGCTCACCGGCTGGGACATTGGCCAGGTGCGCAACAGCTACGGCATTACGCGGCGCGAGCCGGATGGCTGGCAGCGCCTGTTCAATGTCGCGCCCTGAACTCCATGACGGTCATGGCTGCCATGACTGTTGCGAACCAGATCGCGTGAGGAGCGAGCGCCATGAAAAACCATATTGCCCATAGCGCTGAAAGCCTTTCCCACCAAGGTTTTCAGGGCATTACCGTCCCGGGAACGTCTATCCATGCGCTTCTTGGATCTGTGGCACTGGCGAAAAAGCCCTTCACCACACTCGATGCCCGTGTATTCCAGATCGCGTTTCTCGCCACCTTGCTAACCTTCGGCGTGCTGCTGCGCGACTTCAGCCTGCACTGGCAGCAGATGGCGTTGACCTTCGCCGCCGGCCTCGCGGCGCAGGCATGGTGGGTACGTCATCTCGCTCTCAAAAATATCGGCCTGCTCTCGGCGCTGATCACCTGCTTTGGCCTGTCGATCCTGCTGCGCGCCGATTCGCTATGGGTGCATCCGCTGTGCGCCGTCTTGGTGATGTCCGCCAAATTCACGCTACGCTGGCGCGGCAAACATTTGTTCAATCCGGCCAACCTGGGCGTCATCATCGCCATCACCTTGCTACCCGGGACCTGGATCTCACCCGGACAGTGGGGCAATGATCTGGCGGCGGCCTTGTTGTTCATTGCCTTGGGGAGCATCGTGACGCAACGTGCACGGCGCGTCGATACGAGCTGGATATTCCTCTGCACCTTCCTCGGGTTGGTGGCCTTGCGCCTGTGGTGGATCGACGTGCCGCCCGCGCGCATCGGCACGCTGGTAATGCACCAGTTGCAAAACGGCGCGCTGCTGCTGTTCACGTTTTTCATGATCTCCGACCCGATGACCACGCCCAACCACACCGGCGCGCGGGTGTTTCACGCCGTCACGGTAGCGGTGCTGGCATGGGCATGGCAGATGCTGCTCTACCAACCGGCCGGGCCGGTGTGGGCGCTGTTTTTGCTGGTGCCGCTGGTGCCGCTGCTCGACCACTTTTTTGCCGGCCCGAAACATGTGTGGAGCGATGCCTCTGCTCCCGTCAAGACTGATGCAGTGCGCTCAGATCAATCGCCGTTGCGCCCGGAATTGAGTCAGAATTGACCCCGATTGCGCGCAAAACCGGTCACCCCCTCGGTTAAAATTCGTCCATGACCGTCACCCAAGATCTCTCGATTCTCTCGCTCATCACCGGCGCCAGCGTGCCGGTACAGGCCGTCATGACGCTCCTGCTGATCGTGTCGCTGATGAGCTGGACTTACATCTTTCGCAAATGGTTTGTGCTTAAAAAAGCGGCGCAGCAGACCGAGCAGTTCGAACGCGATTTCTGGAGCGGCAGCGACCTCAATGCGCTGTATCAATCGGCGGCCAATGACCGTCATGGCGCGGGCAGCCTGGAGCGCATTTTTGAAGCGGGCATGCGCGAGTATTCAAAGTTGAAAGCATCACAACGCGCCGACACCGCGATTCAACTCGAAGGGGCGCGGCGCGCCATGCGCGCGGCCTACCAGCGCGAGATGGATTTTCTCGAATCCCATCTGGCGTTTCTCGCCTCCGCCGGCTCGGTATCGCCCTACGTCGGCCTGTTCGGCACGGTGTGGGGCATCATGAATTCGTTCCGCGGTCTCGCCAACGTGCAGCAGGCCACGCTAGCCAATGTGGCGCCCGGCATTGCCGAAGCACTTGTGGCCACTGCGATCGGTCTGTTTGCCGCGATCCCGGCGGTGGTTGCCTACAACCGCTATTCGCACGACATTGACCGCCTCGCCAACCGCTTCGAGAGCTTCATTGAAGAGTTCTCGAACATTTTGCAGCGGCAGGCGCGCTAGCCGTGGCCGGCGTGACCAACCGGGGCGGCGGCATGCGCAATTCGCGCCGGCGCATGATGAACGAAATCAACGTGGTGCCCTACATCGACGTGATGCTGGTGCTACTGGTGATCTTCATGGTCACGGCGCCTCTGGTGACTCCGGGGCAGATCGAGTTGCCCTCGGTGGCCAAGTCATCGAACGCGCCGGTACAACCAATTGAGATCATCATCACTGATAACGGCAATCTGCGCCTTCGCGAACGCGGCGCGGCGCAAGTCGAAAAGGCGGCAGACCGCGCCGAAATTGTCAAATATGCGAAGGCACGGCAGACCGAGAAGTCTGACATCCCTGTGGTGATCTCGGCCGACAAAAACGTCAAGTACGAAGCCGTGCTCTCGGTGATGGACGAATTGCAAAAGGCCGATGTCAAGCGCATTGGCCTTTCCGTCAAACCGGCGGGCAAGTGACGCCCGCCACAGGCGCACGCATGAAATGCCATTGCCGGCTCGGCGATACAGCGGCGAACGCACTGGCTTTTAGCTTCGTCACCGCGCCCTTCCTCGCGCAACCCAGCGCATCGGCATGAGCACCGCCACCCTCAACCTGCCCTACGCACCCGGTGCCGGCAACGCCGGTGCGCTGCGCGCGTTTGTGCTGGCGGCGGTGGTGCACTGCGTGCTGTTCGGATTTTTGTATTTCGGGATTCGCTGGCAAAGCGCGCCGCCGGAGATTTATTCAGCAGAATTGTGGACGCCGCCGCAAACAATTCCAGTGCAGGCACCGGCGCCAAAAGTCGAGGCGCCGGTCGAGCCACCGAAGGCGGTGCAGCCGCCCGAACCACCCGCGCCGGTGGTCAAACCCGATATTGCTGAAAAGATCGAGAAGAAAAAGCCCGAGGTAAAGCCACCACCAAAGGTGGAGAAAGCCCCCTCCGCCGCAGCAGAAATGGCACGCCAAGCCGCCGCCGAAGAGATGCGCAGCAAAGCACAGAGCGAGATTAGCAAGAGCGCATCCGCCGCCAACAGCAGCGCCACCCAGAACCAGAACTGGCTGCGCGCGGTCAATAGCCACATCGAGCGCCGCTTTGTATTCGACGGCTCCAGCGTCAGCCCCAATCTCGAAGTGCGGTTTGAAATCACGCTGGCGCAAAGCCTGAACATCCTCAGTGTGCGCTTGCTCAAGTCAAGCGGCAACGCCGGCTTTGACGCGGCGGCGCAGCGCGCCATCGAAAACTCTTCCCCCTTGCCGCCGCCAGCGAGCGACAAGGTAGACATTCCCCGAACCATTGAAATCCCCATGAGGCCGAAGAAAACATGAACGCCTTTTCCGCTTTGTCGATTGTCCGCCGGCTCGCGCTGACGCTGTTAAGCTGCGGCGCCTGCCTCGTGCACGCGCAGGCTGTGCTCGGTCCAGTCACGCCCGGTTCGCAGCAGTACCCGATTGCCATCACCAACCTCCCCGGCGAAGCGGCCCTGCCACACGCCATCGCGCAAATCGTGCGTGATGACCTCGCGCGAAGCGGCTTGTTCAAGATGATCGATGCGTCCAACCTGCCGGTGCCCGCCGAAGCGTCGCAGGTGCGCATGGCCGACTGGACCGCGCGCGGCGCAGGCTACCTCGCGTTTGGCCGCGTGACCCCCACCGCCGATGGCCGCTTCACGGCGCGCGTCAGCATCGTCGATGTGGCCAAGCAGGCCGAGCTAGGCGGCTTCTCCTACACCTTGGCACCCGCACAGGCGCGCGTCACCGGGCACCGCATCGCCGACGACATCTACGAGAAGATCACCGGCGAAAAGGGCTTCTTCAACACCAAGATAGCTTATGTAAAAAAAGCGGGGGCACGATTCGATCTGATCGTCGCCGACAGTGACGGCCAGAACGAGCAATCAGCCCTCACCTCGCGCGAGCCGATCATCTCGCCGCGCTGGTCCCCCGGCGGCGACAAGCTCGCCTACGTATCGTTCGAGAATCGCAAACCGCAGATTTGGGTGCACGAGATTTACACCAGCAAGCGCACGTTGGTCGGCAACTTTCGCGGCAGCAATAGCGCGCCGGCCTGGTCGCCCGATGGCAACACGCTGGCGATTGCGCTCACCCTCTCGGGTGGCACGCAGATTTATTCGATCCCCGCCAGCGGCGGCGAGGCACGGCGCATCACCAACTCCGGGGGCATCGACACCGAGCCGTGGTTCGCGCCCGACGGCTCGATCTATTTCACCTCGGATCGCGGCGGCAGCCCGCAGATTTACCGCATGGCCGGCAGCGGCGGCGAGGCGCGGCGCATCACCTTTCGCGGCACCTACAACGTCAGCCCAAGGGTTAGCCCGGATGGGAAAACCTTGGCCTTCGTTGCGCGAACCAATGGCGTTTTCCGCCTGTCTACGCTGGACCTGACCGCACCCGGTCAGCAGGAGCGCGTGATTACCGACACCGACAAAGATGAAAGCCCCAGCTTCGCCCCCAACGGCCGCATGCTGCTCTACGCCACCGACATCGGCGGGCGCGGCATTCTGGCTACAGTCTCTGCCGACGGACAGACCAAGCAACGCATCAGTGTTACCGCTGCCGATGCGCGTGAACCGGCCTGGGGGCCGTATAACAAGTAATGGTTTCAGCCGTTTTTTTGTTGTCCATGCTTTAGTTTCCTTGTTTCATTTCAACCGGAGAGCCACATGAACATGCGCATCGCACTAAACGTCATTACCACTGCCGCCGCCTTCGCTCTCGCTGCCTGCTCTTCAACGCCGCCGTCGCAGGAGCCGGTAACAACGAGGGACGCAGCACCCGCGCAAACCCCGGCGCAAACAACCCCTCAGACTGCAACGCCAGCCACAGTACCCAACGTGACTCCGCCAGCAGCGGATGCATTCAACCCGCTCAATGAGTTCAGTATCTACTTTGACCTCGACCAATACACCGTCGATGACAAGCAGATTCCACTGGTGCGCCGCCACGCCGACTACATCAAAAAGAATCCCGGTCAGCGCGTCTCGGTACAAGGCAACACTGACGAGCGTGGCAGTCGTGAGTACAACCTGTCGCTTGGGCAGAAGCGCGCCGAGGCCGTGAAAAAACTGCTCGTCACTGAAGGTGCGAAGGAATCACAAATTGAAGCGGTGAGCCTGGGCGAAGAGAAGCCGAAGAACCCGGGTCACGATGAGAATGCGTGGAAAGAAAACCGCCGCAGCGACATTACCTATCCAAGGTAAGACGGTAAAATCGTGGCCATGAACGCGATGTCACCACTGCAGCCGGCCATGCCGCCAAAAACCGCTCCCAGAGCGGCTTTGGGTGCGCCTCCCGATTGTTTGGCAAAGGCACTGGCCGCGCCGGCAAACCCGGTCATCTCCGTCGTCACGGCCATCACGTGCGCCGCAGTCCTGCTGCTTTCCGGCGCGCCAGCGCACGCACAACTGTTCAAAGACGAAGAGATTTACAAGCGCGCCTCGCAGATCGAAGCGCAGGCCGAAGCCAAACGCGCAGCCGACGCTGCACGCGTAGAGCAAATCGAGAAGCGTCTCGATACGCGTACCGATCAGCAAGCCAAGGTGTTGATTGATCTCACGCAGCAGATTGACTCGCTCAAAGGCGAGATCGCCAAATTGCGCGGCCAGATCGAAGTGCTGTCCAACGATATCGACAATGCACAGAAACGCCAGAAGGATTTCTATACAGACCTTGACGCGCGTGTGCGCAAGATCGAGCCGCCACCGCCACCAACGCCGGGCGCGCCGCCAAAGCCCCCTACTGCTGAAGAGCAAAAGGCTTATGAGGCGGGCCTGAATCTGGTCAAGACCAGCAACTTCAAGGGTGCGATCGATGCGTTCGGCGGGTTTTTGCGCAGCTATCCGAACAGCCAGCTCGCGCCCTCGGCCCAATACTGGATCGGCAATTCCGCTTTTGCCCTGCGCGATTACAAAACTGCCATCACCGCGCAGCGGCGCGTGGTCGAGGTGTGGCCGGAGGACGCGAAAGCGCCCGATGCCTTGCTCAATATTTCGTCGGCCCACACCGAACTCAAAGACATCAAGTCGGCACGCGCCGCGATTGAAGAGTTGATCAAGCGCTATCCGCAGAGTGATGCGGCCAAGACCGGTGCGGAGCGCTTGAAGCGTTTGCGCTAGAACAGGCAACGCGGCAGATGGCCAGCAGCGTCTGCCGTCAACGCACGTTCACCTACCCACCGTTCGCGCTATCACCCCGCTCCCGTCATCAGCATGAAGCCCGCCGTCATTTTGCTTTCAGGCGGTCTCGATTCCGCTACCGTGCTGGCGATGGCACGTGCTGGTGGCTTTGTGTGCCACACGCTGTCGCTCGATTACGGCCAGCGCCACCGCAGTGAGCTTGACGCAGCGGTTTTGCTCTCGACGGTGCTTGGCGCGGCATCGCACAGCGTTGTGAAGCTTGATCTGACCTTGTTCGGCGGCTCGGCTCTCACCGATGCAGCAATTGCAGTGCCAGTGAGCCGCGCTTCGGCGGGCAGCAGTCCCGCATCAGGCATTCCCGTGACCTACGTGCCAGCGCGCAACACCATCATGCTGTCACTCGCGCTCGCGAAGGCTGAAACAATTGGCAGCAGTGACATTTTTTTCGGTGCCAATGCGGTCGATTATTCGGGGTATCCCGATTGCCGGCCTGAGTATGTCGCCGCCTATGAGGCGATGGCCAATCGCGCCACCAAGGCCGCGGTGGAAGGCGCGCGCGTGACGATTCACACGCCAATCATTCAGTTGTCGAAGCCGGACATCATCACGCGTGGCACCGCGCTTGGCGTCGATTTCGCGCGCACCGTGTCGTGCTATCAAGCCGATACTGCGGGCCGCGCCTGCAGCGTGTGCGACTCATGCCGCATCCGGCGTGATGGATTTAACGGGGCGGGCATTGCGGACCCGACCCGTTATCAAGGTTGAAGAAGGGTACGTGACATGAATGATGCCGATCTCGCCACGCTAACTGCCACTGTCGTCTGGGGCGCGTTCGCTCTGGCCTTCGTCTTCGGCTTCGTTGCGCAACGCTCAAACTTCTGCACCATGGGTGCCGTGTCCGACATCGTCAACATCGGCGACTGGACGCGCATGCGCATGTGGCTCACTGCCGTGGCTGTTGCGATTCTTGGGGCCAACGGCATGGCCTGGCTCGGCATCATTGATTTGTCGAAATCGATTTATCAGGCCCCTGCGGTCACCTGGCTCTCTTACCTGATCGGCGGCGTGTGCTTCGGCTTCGGCATGACACTCGCGTCGGGCTGCGGCAGCAAAACCTTGCTGCGCATCGGCAGCGGCAGCCTGAAATCGGTGGTCGTGTTTCTGGTGCTCGGCGTCACGGCTTACATGACGCTCAAAGGC
This sequence comes from Burkholderiales bacterium, assembly GCA_031430015.1. Lineage (GTDB taxonomy): Bacteria > Pseudomonadota > Gammaproteobacteria > Burkholderiales > JAEUOS01 > CANJDH01. Next base: position 7,439 of record JANPAR010000124.1, on the reverse strand, counting down.
ATATTCGGTGTGTTTCGCGTGAGCGCCCTCGACGCCGTGCGCGTCACACTGGACGGCACGCAGGATCTGCCATCGATCTTCGCGCGCGCCGGCGTGGGCGCCAAGCAGACCTTGCAACTGGCGCTAGGCGTCCTGTTCGGGGGCGCGCTGCTGGCGTTTGCGTTCAAGTCGCGTGAGTTTCGCAACCTGAACAACTGGCTGCCCGGCGTCATCATCGGTGCGGTGATAGCGAGTGGCTGGTATTTGTCGGGCAAGGTGGGCTATCTGCCCGAACATCCGAAGACCCTCGAAGAAGCCTTCCTCGCCACCAACAGCGGCCGCATGGAGTCGCTCTCGTACGTCGCGCCAATTGCCTACACGCTGGAATGGTTCATGTTGTGGAGCGACAAGAGCAAAGTGGCCACGCTCGGCATCGCGTCGGTATTCGGCCTTATCGCCGGGTCGTTCGCTTATTCGATCTTCACCAAGACGTTTCGCTGGGAAGGCTTTCGCGACGCCGAAGACACCGGCAATCATCTGGCGGGTGGCGCGCTGATGGGCTTTGGCGGTGTGACCGCATTGGGCTGCACAGTCGGTCAAGGCCTCACTGGCGTCTCCACGCTGGCACTCGGCTCGTTCATCACCCTCGGCGCGATCATCGGCGGCTCGTGGCTGGCGTTCAAATACCAGATCTGGCGTATCGAAAATTCGGATTGACGCGCCGTTCGCCATGGTCAGCGCGCCATCACGTCCCCGCACTTGCGCGCGCATGTTCCGGTAACCGCGCGCGGCATCCCGACGGACATTTTCAGAGGGGTTTTGCGGAAAAATCGCAATTCGCAATTGACCACCCCTCGCGCCTGCGCTATAATATTTGGCTCTATGGGTCGTTAGCTCAGTTGGTAGAGCAGCGGACTTTTAATCCGTTGGTCGTTGGTTCAAATCCAACACGGCCTACCAGTCATTCAATGCGTTTCAGTCCGTTTTCTGAGCGCTGCAAGCAAGTTTCAAGGGGTCAGCTTCGGCTGACCCCTTGTCACTTGCGCTGCGTTTTCTGCAGTTTTCCCCGCAGTTTTCTCTTGAGAGGATGGGTGTCATGGCGAATCAGGCAATCGGCTTTATCGGATTGGGGCAAATGGGCGTGCCGATGGCAGCGAATCTTCTGAAGTCGGGGCATTCCGTACTCGCCTTCGACACGCAGGCTGGCGCGGGTGCAGCTCTGCACGGCAACCCAGCCTTCAGCGCTGCCGCGAACGCGCAAGACATCGCGTCTTCAACCCAAACCATCATCCTGATGCTCCCCGACAGCAGGATCGTCGATCAGTTGCTGTGGGCCGATGGCTTTGCGGCACGCATGCAGCGCGGTGCGCTGTTGATCGACATGGGGTCGTCCGATCCGATGCATAGCCGCGTGAATGCGGAAAAGCTCGCCGCCCTCGGCGTCCGCTTTGTCGATGCGCCGGTGTCCGGCGGCGTCAAGCGCGCGGTGACCGGCAGGCTCGCCATCATGATGGGCGGCGAAGCGGCCGCCGTCGAAGCGGCGCGCCCGCTGCTGACTGCGCTCGGCGATACGCTGGTGCATGTCGGTGGCGCAGGTGCTGGTCACGCGGTCAAGGCGCTCAACAATTATGTGTCTGCGGCCGGGCTGATCGCGGTGTGTGAGGCGCTTACCGCCGCAGAAAAATTCGGCATTGACCCCAAGGCAGTCAATCAAGTCATCAACGCATCGAGCGGCAAGAACAACACGACTGAGAACAAGGTCGAGCCCTACATGCTGACGCGCGCCTTCAACTCCGGTTTCTCTCTCGCGTTGATGCGCAAGGATGTGGAAACCGCGCAGTCGTTCATCGACGCGATGGCAACACCCGGTGCGTTCGCCAAGCTGTGTGCGGCACATTGGCGCGAGGCCGAGCAGGGCCTCGACAAGGGCGTCGACCACACGGCGATGTACGCACACGTCAATCCGGCGCGCTGACCGGCACGCCTACCAGCACGTTGGACAGCGCGTTGACCAGAGCACTGACCCGCGCACTGCCCAAACCGGAGGCCGCAGGCGCCGATGGTAAATTTACCTCTCGTCAATGCAGTCACTTCCTGAAAAGAGATCATGCGATGAAAAGCTACGACATCACCGAATGGGGCAAGCCCCTGCAATTGGCGCTCAAGGACACGCCCAAGCCGCAAGGCACGGAAGTGCTGATCAAAATGAAATACTGCGGCGTGTGCCACAGCGACGTGCATATCCGCGACGGCTATTTTGATTTGGGTGGCGGCAAGAAGTTTTACATGAGCGAGCGCGGCATGAAGCCGCCAGTGACCATGGGTCACGAACCCTTTGGTACCGTCATTGCTGCAGGGCCCGACGCCTCCGCAGGGGACGTACCGATTGGCCAGGACCGCCTGGTCTTCCCCTGGACTGGCTGCGGCACTTGCGCGCGCTGCGTCGAAGGCAAGGACAACTGGTGCGCGGCGCCGCGTTTCATCGGTATTCAGCGACCGGGCGGTTATGCCGACCACTTGCTGGTACCGCACCCGCGCTATCTGGTCGATGCGTCGGGTCTCGATCCGGCCTATGCGCCCATCCTCGCCTGCTCTGGCCTCACCACCTACAGCGCGATCAACAAACTCAAACCGTTCAAGGCCGACGACTGGATCGTCGTCATGGGCGCAGGCGGCCTCGGCCTGATGGCGGTCGCGATGCTGCGCGCAATGGGCCACGAGCGCATCGTCTGCTGTGACATTGACGCCGCCAAGCTTGGCCCGGCAAAGGATGCGGGTGCAGCGGAGGTGATGAACTCGGCCGACGCCGGTACGCTGGCCAAATTGCAGGCGCTGCCCGGCGGCGTGGTGGGCGTGGTTGATCTGGTCGGTGCGGCGCAGACCGCGCAACTCGGTATCGCTGCGCTGCGCAAGGGAGGCCGCTATGTGGTGGTCGGCCTGTTCGGCGGCGAGATCCCGCTCTCGCTGGTGCCAATGGCGCAGCGTGCCATCACGATTCAAGGCTCCTACGTCGGTGACGTGCAGGAGTTGCGTGAAGTCGTCGCGCTCGCGCAGTCGGGCAAGCTCAAGCCGATTCCCACTGAGACGCGCGCGATGGATCAGATTTCGCCGACGCTCGATCAGCTCAAGGCCGGCACGGTGGTCGGGCGCGTGGTCTCAAGGATCGATTAGCTACATGGCCAATCCCACTCGCGGCACGCGCGGCATGGCCGTTGCGCCGCACTCCCTGGCAGCACAATCGGCGCTCGCCGTCTTGCGTGAAGGCGGCAACGCGGTCGAAGCGATGATCGCCGCCACCGCCACCATCTCGGTGGTCTACCCGCACATGAACGGCATCGGCGGCGACAGCTTTTGGCTAGTGCGATCGCCCAAGGATGGCGTGGTCGGCATCGATGCCTGCGGCGCATCGGCAGCCAACGTGTCGCGCGCGCAGTACGCGGGCCGCCTTGAAAGCGGCGGGGCGATCCCTTTTCGCGGCCCCCCTGCCGCCATCACCGTGGCCGGCACCATGTCGGGCTGGGACATGGCGCATCGCACTTCATGCGACAAACTCGGCGGGCGTATGCCAGTATCACGCCTGCTCGAGGACGCGATTCACTATGCCACGCACGGCATCGCAGTGACCGGCTCGCAGCACCTGAACACCTCGAAGAAATTCACCGAGTTGAAAGACGTGCATGGCTTCGCCAGTGCCTTTTTGCCCGGCGGCAAAGTGCCGGACACCGGTGCCGTGTTCAAACAACCGCGCATGGCCGCTACGCTGCAAGCCTTGGTGGGAGCGGGTCTTGGCAGTTTTTACGGCGGCGATCTGGCACGCACCATCGCCAATGATTTAAAAGATGCCGGCAGCCCGGTCACCCTGGCCGACTTGCAACAGCATCAAGCGTTGATGCGCACACCGCTGCAACTCAAGCATTCGCAGGGCACGCTCTACAACATGCCGCCGCCAACGCAGGGCCTGATCAGCCTGATGATCCTCGGCATGATGGACCGCCTCGGTGCAGCGCGGCACGACCATCTCTCCGCAGATTTTGTGCACATCGCGGTGGAGGCGACCAAGCGCGCCTTCCTCGTGCGTGACCGTCACATCACTGATCCGCAAGCGATGGCGCGCAACGGCGCGCCGGACGCGCAATCGTTTCTCGACGCCGCCAATCTCGATGCGAATGCGGCGCAGATCGACATGGCCAGGGCCGCACCATGGGGCGCAGGCAAAGGTCCGGCCGATACCATCTGGATGGGCGCGATTGATGGCGCAGGCAATGCGTGCTCGATCATTCAATCGATTTATCACGAGTTCGGCTCCGGTGTGGTGTTGGGTGAGAGCGGCATCAACTGGCAGAACCGTGGTGCATCGTTCTCGCTCGACCCGGCGCACATCAACACGCTCGAACCTGGCAAAAAACCGTTTCACACCCTCAACCCGGCGATGGCGCTGCTCGACGATGGCCGCGTCATGGTCTACGGCAACATGGGCGGCGACGGTCAGCCGCAGAGTCAGTCTGCGGTGTTCAGCCGCGCCGCGATGATGGGCCTGAATCCGCAGGACGCCGTCGCTGCGCCGCGCTGGCTGCTCGGGCGCACCTGGGGCCAGACTACCGACTCGCTCAAGCTTGAAGGCCGCTTCCCCGCTGCCACGGTGGAAGAGCTGAGGCGGCGCGGCCACGATGTCGAGATGTATCCCGATTTCGACGAAACCCTCGGCCACGCCGGCTGTGTGATTCGCCACGCCAACGGCAACTTCGAAGGCGGTTTTGATCCGCGCTCGGATGGCGGCGTCGCGGCATTTTGATGTGGGCGTGCGCGTCGACAAATGGCTATGGGCCGCGCGATTTTTCAAGACGCGTTCGCTCGCCACTGCCGCGATTGACGCAGGCAAGGTAGCGCTCAACGGCGAGCGTGTCAAACCGGCCAAGGATGTCAAAGCGGGCGATCAGTTGAGCGTGCGCACACCGTCGGGTGACTTTGTCATTGCCGTCACTGCGCTGTCGGAGAAGCGCGGCAATGCGCAAGCTGCTGCGCTGCTGTATCAGGAAACGGATGAAAGCCGCGCCGCGCGCGCCACCGAAGCCGAGCGCAAAAAGCGCTTCGACGAACCAGCCTCGCACATTGCCGCGCGCCCCACCAAAAAAGACCGGCGCACGCTAGACCGGTTTCGCGACGATTGAGCCTTCGCTCGAACGCGCGGAGACTGAACGTACAGGAGCTGCAACCTTGCCGAAGCTATCGCCGCCCAATATGCCGCACGCCGTTCGTAAGCCACGCGGGTAAACTGATTTCTTCACGTTCCAATGCACGGAGACACGCCATGAAGAAAATCCTTACCGCTCTGATGTTGGTCTGTAGCGCCATCGCTGCGCACGCCCAGCCCTACCCGAACAAGCCGGTAAAGGTACTGGTGCCCTTCGTGGCGGGCGGCACCAGCGACATCGTGGCGCGTGCCGTGGCGCAGAAGCTCACCGAGGCCGGCTACACCGCGCTGGTCGAAAACCGCCCCGGCGCGAATGGCTCAATCGCCGCCGAAGCGCTTGCCAAATCGCCCGCCGACGGCTACACCATCATGGTGGGGTCCATCGGCGTGCTGGCAATCAACATGAGTCTGTACAAGAGCCCGAAATACGACGTGATGAAAGACCTCGACGCCGTCACCGTCGCCATCAGCACGCCGAACGTGCTCATCACCCCGCCGACGCTGGCAGCGAACAACCTCAGGGAATTCATCGAGTACGCGCGCAAGAATCCGGGGAAGATTTCCTACGGCTCGTCCGGCTCGGGCTCCAGCGATCACCTCTCCGCCGAGTTGTTCAAACAGCAGACCAAAACCTTTGGCGTGCACATCCCGTATCGCGGTGGCGCTGCAGCGCAGACCGACATCATGGCGGGCGTGATCGAAGCCTCGTTCCAGAATTTCGGCACCGTCGTACCCTATATCCGCGCCGGCAAGATGAAGGCGCTCGCTGTCACATCAAAGGCGCGCATGCCGCAACTACCCGAGGTGCCGACCGTCATTGAGGGCGGGCTCGCCGGTTTTGAAGTCACGTCATGGCAGGCAGTGGCTGCGCCCAAGGGCACACCGAAGGACGTCATGGCCAAACTGCACGGCGACATTACCAAGGGCCTGCGCGCTGCCGACATCAGCAAGCGCTTTGGTGATCAGGGCTTCGATATTGTCGCAAACACGCCGGAGCAGGCGGGCGCATTTTTCAAGGACGAAATCGAGCGCTGGGCCAAGGTGGTCAAGGCATCAGGCGCGCAGGTGGATTGACACGGGCGCACCCAACCCCTGGCGCAACAGCCAGGAGAATCGCTCACACCAAGGGTTTCGCAACCATGGTCAATTACACCGTCATGCCGCCCGACACTTCGAGAACGGCGCCATTGATGTAGCTTGCATCATCGGAGGCGAGAAACGCATAGACACTCGCCACCTCCTCCGGCTGGCCCAGACGCCCGAGGGAAACGCGCCCGGCAAGCTGCTTCATCACGGGTTCGGGGATCGCATCGAGAATGTGCGTCGCAATGAAGCCCGGCGCCACTGCATTGACGCGAATTCCTTTCGGCCCCAGCTCGCGAAACCAGGTCTTGGTAAAGCCGATCACGCCAAACTTGGTGGCGGAATAATTGGTCTGCCCGAAATTGCCGTAAAGCCCGACGATCGATGAGGCGTTGAGGATCACCCCGCTGCCGCGCTCGATCATGCCCGGCACCACCGCCTGCGCGCAATTGAACACACCCTTGAGATTGACATCGATCACCGTGTCAAACTCGACTTCGGTCATCTTGACCAGGCGCGCATCCTTGGTGATGCCGGCGTTGTTGACCAGAATGTCGATGCGCCCCTGTTGCTGCAATACCTGCTGCACCATCGCATCCACACTGGCACGCTGTGTCACATCGACAATCACGCCACTCGCGGCCCCCGCACGCAGGGCATTGCAGGCGGCAACGGCAGCGTCAATCTGATCGCGCTTGAGGTCGGCGATGACGACGTGTGCGCCCTCAGCCGTGAATCGTTTTGCCGTGGCCAAGCCAATGCCGTTGGCCGCGCCAGTAATGATGGCTACCCGCTCGTTGAGACGCATGAATTGTTCCGCCTTGAATGGTCAAAGCGGCGGATTGTAGCGAATGCGGGGTGGGTCGCGTGCACAGCGGTGCGCAGCCGTGCGGGTCGCGGTGGGATCTTGCGGACGCGCTTTCACCCAGGCCGGCCAACCGCCGCAATCCGCACCACGCTATCGACCAGGAGCGTCGTGGGCAACTGATGCGCAATAAACACCATCGTCACGCGCCCCTTGAGTTTGTTCACGGTCGCTGCAAACTTTTCGCTGGTCTCGGCATCGAGGTTGGAGGTCGCCTCATCAAAGATCAGAATCTTCGGTCGCTTGAGCAGCGCTCTGGCAATTGCAATCCGCTGCCGCTGCCCGCCGGAGAGACCGACGCCATGCTCTCCTAACAAGGTC
>JANPAR010000123.1:0-4391 GCA_031430015.1 Burkholderiales bacterium | reverse complement strand
TGGCGGCCGCGGTGTCGCTCGCGCCCATGTCGCTCAACGCACCATCGAGCAGGATGAAGCCTTGTCCAAGCCGCACCAGGCGATCCCCTCCACGCGTCCTCAGCGTACCCGCCGGAATCGTGCGGCGCACGCGCAGCAGCCACTCAAAAGCGAAAAAGCCAGCGGCGATTTCGGGAAGCACAAACACACCGTCCCAGGGCGGCACGCCATTGCTCAAATGAAATGGCCCTGCCACCAGTACCTTGATGGCGATCGACAGCCCCATCCAGAACAGGAACAGCGACAGCATGCGGCTGGCCGGCGCATCGCGATCGGCGATGAAAAACGCCAAGGCCATGCCAAGCGCGGCCATGCTGACGATCAGCGGTGCCAAATTAACGGTGTGCATGGCAGAATTTTACGGCGTGGCATTTCAAACCAAGATGCCAGAAGCCAACGCTTGCGGGGCATAATCCGCGTTGATTGATCCGCAAGATACCCCTCTCACTTCGAGACTCTCCAATGACTCACTTTGCTTTGAAATCACTTGCGCTCAAATCGATGAGTGCGGCGCTGGTCCTTATCTGTGCAGCGGCGGCCACGCCGGTGTCTGCCCAAGAGTATCCGGTCAAACCAGTCAAGCTGATCATCCCGTTTCCCACTGCTGGCACGGTAGACCCGGTCACGCGCATGCTCGCAGAAATTCTGGGCCGGGGCCTCGGGCACAACGTGGTGATTGAAAACAAGCCAGGTGCCAACGGCAATATCGGCACCCTTGAAGCGGTGCGCGCGGCGCCTGACGGCTACACGCTGGTGGCTTCGTCGTCAGGAACGCTGGCGACCAACCCGGCTCTCTACAAGAGCATGCCGTTCGACCCGAAGAAAGATCTGCTGACGGTCGCGCTGTACGCCTCCGTACCCAACATCCTGGTGGTGCATCCGTCGCTGCCCGTCACTACCCTGGGTGAATTCACCAGCTATGCAAAGAGCAACCCGGGCAAACTCAATTTCGGCTCATCCGGCAACGGCAGTTCGATGCATCTGGCCGGCGAGCTCTACCGCAAGATGAGCGCGACCGACATGACCCATGTGCCGTATGCGCAGGTGGGACAAGCCACCACCGACCTCATCGCCGGCCAATTGCAGCTGATGTTCCAACTGGTGCCGGGCATCGCCCAGCATGCGCGTTCCGGCGTGGTGCGGCCCATCGCTGTGCTGGCACCGAAACGCCTGACCGGCTTGCCCAACGTGCCAACCAGTGCTGAAGCGGGCATGCCGGGGCTGGAGTCGTCGGCCTGGTTCGGCATCCTCGCGCCGGTCGGCACGCCGCGCGCCATCGTGCAGAAGCTCAATCGCGAAATCAATGCCGCGCTTAAGGATGCGGGCTTGTTGAAGCGCTACGCCGACCTTGGCGTCGAAGCGCTCGGCGGCTCGCCCGAGGATTTCGCCAAATATCTGGACGACGAATCACGCAAATGGGGTGAGGTGGTGCGTTTCTCCGGCGCCAAGATCGACTGAGCACCGCGTGAAGGTCGCGATCCTCGGCACTGGCAGCATCGGGCTCGCCTGCGCCGCGCTGCTTGGGGGCAAGCACCAAGTCGCGCTGTGGTCGCCCTCCGGGCGCGGCATCGCTGGGCTGGAGCAAGGAGTGCTTGAGGCCAGCGGTGCGCTGGTGAGTACACCTGTGGGTGCACCAACCGCGAGCGTGCCGGTGCATACCGCACACAGCATTACCGACGCGCTGACTGATGCCGAGGTCGTGATCGTCGCGGTGCCTGCCTATGGTCACGCTGCCGTGCTGCGCGCCTGCGCCGCGCATTTGGTCTCCGGCCAAGCCGTGTTCCTGTTGCCGATGCTGAGCCTCGGTGGCCTGCTGTGGGCGCAACTGCTGGCCCACCGCGAGGTGGACTGCCTGATCGCGGGCTTCGGCACCACCGTGATGACGGCGCGCAAGACCGGGCCGGCGGCGGTGCGGCTGCTGGCAGTGCGCGATCGTATCGAACTCGCCGCCCTGCCCGCGACCGACACCCCACGAGCACTCGCATTGGCCCAAAACCTGTTCGGCGACCGCTTTGCCGCGCAATCAGACTTGCTCGCCATATCGCTGTCACAAACCAACCCGGTGGCCCATGTACCGCTGGCACTGGCCAACCTGTCGCGCATGGAAAAGGGCGAGGTCTGGACCCAATACGATCACATGGCTGGTGCTACCGCGCGCATGACGGTCGCGCTCGACCGCGAGCGCCTCGCCGTGGCCGGTGCGTTCGGCCTCAAGGTGCGCAGCATCGAGCAACACTTTCATTACTCGTTCGGTGCGCCGATCATGGACTTTGGCGACCAGTGCCTTTGGGTGCATGCCAATCTGGGCAGCCCTGCAGGGCCGGCGGCGCTCGACACCCGCTACATCACCGAAGATGTGCCCTACGGCCTGGTGTTCTACGCGCGCATGGCACGCATGGCCGGCGTAGCGACACCGGTTGCCGATGGCTGCATCGCCCTCGCCAGTGCCGCTTACGGGCAACGTTTCGATCAAGCCAATGATTTGCTCACGGCGATTGCGCCCGAGCGCATCGGAATCGACGCCTTGCGCGTGCTGTTGTCGGGCTGATCGCTTGCAGTCCGGCAATCGCCCTTTCGAAATCGTTAGCTCAATTTGCTACAATTGTCGCAATCTACTACAAATCGAGATGCCATCATGGGAACGCCGATTCGCGTCAACGACGACATTTATCTGGCTGCGCAACGCGTGGCAAGCGCCGAGCGCCGCTCGATTCCGCAGCAGATCGAGTTCTGGGCGCTGATCGGCAAAACCGCGCTCGAGAACCCCGACTTGCCGGTCGATTTTGTGCGCGAACTGCTGATCAGCAAGCACACCGACCGGGCGCTGGCCGAACCATTCAAACCCAAACCGGCGAAAGCCGCAGCCAGATTACGGCCCCTGCGCCGCAATGCCTGACATCACCGTTCTGCAGATGCCCGCCTTTAAGAGGGCGTACAAAAAACTCCACGACAGCGAGCAAGCGTTAGTGGACGAAGCAGTCAGCCTGATTGTTTCCAACCCGTCGCTTGGCGAGGAGAAAAAAGGCGATCTCGCCGGCGTCTATGTGGTCAAGTTTCCGGTCAACCGGCAACAAATGCTGCTCGCGTATGAGTGGGATCCCGCCACCCGGATACTGCTGCTGTTGGGCAGCCATGAAAATTTCTATCGCACGCTCAAGCGCGGATAGTTCGTGTCCCTTTAGTTACCGCATAGGGCATGCCACACTGCTGAAACTGGTCCATGCCACCCTCTGAAGAATGGCTCTGGCTGCGGCTATCAATCGTTCGATGGCTTGGGACCGTTGGTGCGAGCGCTTCTGCGCGAACAAGCACATCCCCTTTTTGGCGGCAGGCCAGCCAGACGACTACCCGTCCGGATCAATCACACTCACGACGCGCGCCACGATTTCAGCGGTGGTGTGCGCATCCAGCGTTTCCAGATAGCGCGCAGAGCCGTTCCGTTCGCGCGCCTCGATATCGAATGAACGCACCTGATTGCACACCGCCACGCCAACCGTGTCGTGTCCGCTGATCGCCACCGTCAGGCCCATATTGCGGGCAAACGCGCCGCCGCTAGTGACCGGCACGGCCATGGCGACGCCAACCGCATTGATTTCCTTCTGGGTGATGATCACAAAGCGATGCCGGTCGCGCATCTCGCGCCCGGCAATCGGGTTGGGATCAATCCAGTACACATCGCCAGCGCCGGGGATGCGCCGACGAATCATGCAAGCTCGCGGCCGACCGGCGTACCGTCGAGCGCGCCTGCGGTCCGTCGCTTGAGGGCAGCTAGGTTCCGCGGCGTGGCGCCGCGCAGCAGCTCCTTGAGGGTATGGCGCCGCGGTTTGGCCGTGGCAGCAGGCCGCGCTGTCAGCGTGCCGTCTGCGACATCAAGCTCGAGCGCGCCACCCACCTCGATGTTCAATTGCTTGAGAATCTGCGCCGGAATCGTGACGATGGCGGCGCCTCCTTGACGGCGAATGTTCACGGTGGTCATGGAAATGCACTCGTTAATAGAGTAGCACTATAGTAGCACATTGCACTTCAACCTTCCAGCTTATACGGGCGGCAAGCAACTGTTTTGAAACCCAATCGACGTGAGTCGTGGTCGCACTGAAAAATGCGCAGCAACTGGCCTGGGATGTAGATGTGCTGACAGCGTGGTGTCAGGCCCATGTCGGTGATTTAAAAAAATCAAATCGCCCCCTTTATCCCCTTTATCCCCTTTATCCTGCTCCAAACCCTTCAGGCTCGCCGTTTCATGCCCTGGGTATCCTCGAGGTAAACCACAATGCGTCGATTGTGCCTGCCAACAATTGGGCCATTTGAGCGTTGGTCCTCACGTATCGAAAAGTTCTCGCAAACTCGTAAAT
>JANPAR010000122.1:0-1799 GCA_031430015.1 Burkholderiales bacterium | reverse complement strand
AGGGCTACTCCGAGGCTTCGCAACATGTGATCGCGCAGCCCGGTGGTGTGGCGTGGAACGTGTATGACGAGCGCCTGCATCAACTGGGAATGACCTTCCCCGACTATGCCGAGTTGTTCAAGACTGGCGCGATGAAGTGCTCTGAAACCCTTGGTGGGCTTTCCTCGCAGATGAGCATGCCTGAAGAAGCGCTTGCAGCAACGGTTTCAGAGGCGATGACATTGCAAAAGGAGCGCGCTCGGCGAGGTGCCACAAGCGGCGGCCGCTGCCCCTTTGGCCGTGACTTCAGCGGCAAGCCTGCTCTGCAAGCACCGTACTACGCGGTCAAAGTCACCGGCGCACTGTTTCACACCCAGGGCGGCCTCGCCGTTGACGCCCGCGCGCGCGTGCTCAAACAAGACGGCACGCCGTTCGCCAATCTCTATGCCGGTGGCGGCGCGGCGCGCGGCCTCTCGGGCGCGCACGTGTGGGGCTATCTGTCGGGTAACGGCCTGCTCAGTGCTGTGGCACTGGGGCGCATCGCTGCGCAGCACATCGCCGCGCAGGCCCTCGCGGCCCCGGCTACTCCGGCCTGATATTCGCTGCCTTCACCACCGCTGCCCACGCAGCACTTTCGGTGCGCATCATCGCGCGCATCTGTTCGGGGGTCGTGACAAATGGCTTGTAGCCGCCCTTGTCGATGCGCTCAATGAATTCTTTCTCCCGGGCGATCATGGCAATCTCGCGCTGCAACCGGTCAACGATCTCGCGTGGCGTGCCGGCCGGTGCGATCACGCCATACCAGTTGGCGGCGAGCAGCTTGGCATAGCCGGCCTCGCGCGCAGTCGGCACATCAGGGATAAAGGTGGAACGCTCAGCCGCCATCACCGCAAGCGCTTTGAGCTTGCCGGCGCGAATGTGCGGCAGCGTACCGGGCAGCGCACCGAAAAACACTTGTGTCTCGCCACTCACAATGCTCAGCGAGGCCGGCGCATTGCCCTTGTAGGGGATGTGTGTCATCAACTCAAGCCCCAGCTCGCGCGCGAACATTTCGCCCACCATGTGGCCGGGTGAACCGTTGCCGCCCGAAGCGAAGGCCAGCGGTTTGGACTTGGCCAGCGCGATCAACTCTGCCAATGACTTCACCGGCACTGACGGGTGTACCACCAACGCCACTTCGCTGGCGGCGAAAGTGCAGACGGTCTGGATGTCTTTCTCGACGTCATACGGCATCTTCGGATACAGCACCGGATTCACGGTGAGGTTGAAATCCACTACCCACGCGATGGTGTGGCCGTCGGGCGCGGATTTGGCGAGTGCGTCGATGCCGAGATTGCCGCCGGCGCCGGGACGATTTTCCATGACGAACGGTTGGCCCAGGCGCTGAGCCAGTTTGTCGCCGACCAGGCGGCCGAGAAAATCGGAGGGGCCGCCTGCTTGAAACGGGTTAATGCCTTTGATCGGTTTGGCGGGCCAGGGTTGTTGCGGCCATGCTGGCGCACTGACCAAGGCGAGTGCGGCAAGAGAGCCGATGCCAGCGGCGAGGACGTCACGGCGGGGATTGTGCATGGTTGTCTCCTCTTAACTTCGTTGGAGGCAATCTTAGCGCTGCGGGACTTCAATTATCAAGTAACAATGCCACGAGACAATTGAAGACTTCTGCAACGATCATGCCGCGCCCGTAAGAAGCAAAAACGTGTAACGCATGTATCCGGACCAATCTGTTGTTTACGTCACCCGCAGTTCACTCAGTTTCCGGAACGCGCTGCGAAACGCTCGAATTTCATCGTCGAAGTGCTCGGGGTGGTCGAGCAAGCGGC
>JANPAR010000121.1:0-12883 GCA_031430015.1 Burkholderiales bacterium | reverse complement strand
GGTCTTTACCTGGGCAGACAATCGTGCGTCGTCGGTTCAAAGAAATTCACAAGAATGGCTCACACCAAGGGTCTCCAGCCACTCTCTCTATCTCGACACCGGCGTGCCGTTTCATCCGATGTCGCCGCTGCTCAAGCTCGCATGGCTGCGGCAGACACGCCCGGCGGTGTTCAACGCCGCGCACAAGTTTGTCTCGATCAAGGAATTTGTCTGCCACCAGTTGTTTGGCCGCTGGATTGTGGACGACTCGATTGCCTCGGCGAGCGGGCTGTATCACCTCGCGCATCGCGACTGGAGTGACGCGGCGCTAGCAGCGGTCGGCGTCACGCGTGAGCAACTCTCGGCCATCGCCGCACCGGAGACGGTACTGCGCGGCCTCGCTGCGGGCTATGTGACGTCCATGAATCTCGCGCCGGATACGCCCTTCTTGCTCGGTGCCTCTGACGGTTGCCTCGCCAATCTTGGTGCCGGCCTGTTGTCGGTCAGTGGCCAGCGCCGCGCGGTGCTCACCATCGGCACCAGCGGCGCGCTGCGCATGGCGGCGCCGCGCCCGGCGACCGACGCGGCGATGCGCACGTTTTGCTATGCGCTGGCGCCAGCGTCCAACGAATACGTGATCGGCGGCGCCACCAACGGCGGCGGGCTGCCGCTACGCTGGCTGCGTGACAATTTTCCGCAATTGCGTATTGGCGTGAGCAATGAACACGCAGACGACGCCTACAGCGCCCTGGCGGCACTGGCCCAGCAAGTTCCCGCCGGGGCCAATGGCTTGCTGTTTCATCCTTACCTCGCCGGTGAGCGCGCGCCGCTGTGGAATGCCGACGCACGCGCGTCCTTCATTGGCCTGACCTTCAACCACGGCCCCGCGCACCTGGTGCGCGCGGTGATGGAAGGCGTGCTGTTCAACCTCGCGATGATTCTCGATGTGCTTGAGGAACTCGCCGGCGGGCCGGTTGATGAAATCATTGCCGGCGGCGGCTTTGCGCGCTCTGACTTCTGGCTGCAAATGGCCGCTGATTTATTTGGCCGGCCGCTGCGTGTGGCCAGCAACCCCGAATCGACCGCGCAAGGCGCTGCGTTGCTCGCGTTGAAAGCGATGGGACGCGCCGCTTCACTGACCGATGCGGTCGCGCTGTTGCCTGCCGATTCGCACCTGGTCTTACCCAGCAGCGCAGCCCATGCGCGCTACCAGCCACTGCGCGAAGTGTTCAATGCCATCCCTGCTACACTCGCGCCCTTTCATTCGCGGCTGGCAGCATTTCAGAGGGAAAACCGCTGATTTTTGGCGTGCTGTGCGATACGCTTTTCCCCAGCCGCACGCATCCCGCCTTCGACCTTTTCGCTCCCCGTCTTATTCAGCATGGCAGCCCAACTCATCGACGGCGCAGCACTGGCCAAAAGCCTGCGCGCCCAATTCAAGCAACGCGCCCAAACCCTTGGTGCAGGCGACTCTCGGGGCAACGGCCAGCCACGATCCGCACCAGGACTCGCTGTCGTCATGGTGGGCGATCATCCCGCTTCGCGCACTTACGTGCGCAACAAGATCAAGGCCTGCGAAGAAGCCGCGTTTCACGCACAACTGATCGAATTGCCCGCCTTGGTGGGCGAAACCGAGCTGCTCGCGATCATCGGCATTCTCAATGCGGACTCTGCGATTCACGGCATCCTCGTGCAGTTGCCGTTGCCTGCGCACATCGACGGGCACAAGGTGATCGAAGCGATTGCCGCGGCCAAAGATGTGGACGGTTTTCATGTCGCCAGCGCCGGCGCCCTGCTCACCGGCCTGCCGGGCTTTACGCCCTGCACGCCCACCGGCGTGATGACCATGCTGCACCACTACGGCATCGCCATCGAAGGCCGCCGCGCGGTGGTCATCGGCCGCTCCAACATCGTCGGCAAGCCAATGGCGCTGCTGCTCTTGCAAGCGGGTGCCACCGTCACCATCTGCCACTCGAAGACACCGGATCTGGCCGCAGTGACGCGCGAAGCCGACATTCTGGTCGCGGCCACCGGCCGCGTGAACCTTGTGACACGAGACATGGTCAAACTCGGTGCCTGCGTGATTGACGTTGGCATGAACCGCGACAGCGCCGGCAAGTTGTGCGGTGATGTCGATTTTGCCGGCGTGCGCGAGGTGGCAGGCTGGATCACGCCGGTGCCGGGCGGCGTCGGGCCAATGACGATTGCCATGCTGTTGTCGAATACGCTGAAGGCAGCAGAAGCGACGCAGTGCGTGCCGGCAGGTTAAGCGAGGCGCCGGCAACCATCCGGTTGCATGGTTAACCCGCCAGGCACCCGACTTAACCACTGCGTTGCGCCGATTCAATCATCCAATTGTTGCCTATCCCTCCTCATGAATTCCGCCGCCATCAATCCGCTTCTCGACTTCTCCGCCCTGCCGCGCTTTGCGGACATCACACCGGCGCACATCACGCCGGCGGTTGATGCCCTGATTGCGGACTGCCGTGCCACGCTGGAACGCGTCGCGCAGTCAGCCAGCGCCACTTGGGACGCGGTGGTCGCTCCGCTCGAAGACGCGAACGAGAAACTATCGCGTGCCTGGGGTGCCGTGGGACACCTGCACGGCGTGATCGACAGCCCGGCCCTGCGCGACGCCTACAACGAGAATTTGCCGAAGGTCACCGAATACTGGACCGACCTTGGCCAAAACCTGACCTTGTTCAACCAGTACCGCGCGCTGAAAAATTCCACCGCGTTTGCCGCGCTCACGCCCGCGCGCAAAACCATCATCGGCAACCGCCTGCGCGATTTCCGTCTCTCGGGTGCCGAGCTGCCCGATGACCAGAAGGCGCGCTTCAAAACCATCGCCGAAGAGCAGTCGCTCGCCGGATCGCGGTTTTCGGAAAACCTGCTCGATGCCACCAATGCATTCTCGCTATTCATCGACGACGAAACGCGCCTGGCCGGCCTGCCGCAAGACGTGAAAGACGCCGCGCGGGAGGCGGCACAAAAAGACAACAAGCCTGGCTGGAAACTCACACTGCACGCGCCGTCTTATCTGCCGGTGCTGCAATACGCCGATGACCGCGCCCTGCGCGAGACCATCTACAAAGCCAACGTCACGCGCGCATCCGAATTTGGCGACGCCAAGTTTGACAACACCGCCCTCATCGACAAGCTGGTCGCGCTGCGCGCAGAAGAAGCAGCGCTGCTTGGCTTCAACAATTTCGCCGAAGTCTCACTCGCCGCGAAGATGGCCGACACGCCGCAGCAAGTGCTCGACTTTTTGAATGATCTCGCGGCACGCGCGCGCCCATTTGCCGAGCGTGACTACGCGGAGCTGACAGCATTCGCCAAGCAGTCTCTTGGGCTGGACACACTCAACGCCTGGGACACGATGGTTGCCTCGGAGAAATTACGCCAGCAACGCTACGCGTTTTCCGACCAGGAAGTCAAAGAATATTTCCCCGAGCATAAAGTGCTGGCCGGGTTGTTCAAAGTGGTCGAGACGATTTTCAATGTCGAGATCAAGGCTGATCCGGCGCTGAGCGCACCACATGCGTGGCATGAAGATGTGCGCGGCTTCCGGATTGAGTCGCGCGGCGCAGCGAGCAATGAGGCAAACGCCGGTGCGGATGCGGCAGGCAACGCAGGCTCAGCACTGCACGACGGCGCAGCCAGGCAACGCCTGATCGGCCAGTTCTACCTCGACCTCTACGCGCGCGACAGCAAGCGTGGCGGGGCCTGGATGGACGACGCCGTTACGCGCCGCCGCCGCGCCGGCGTGCTGCAAACGCCGGTCGCGCATCTGACCTGCAATTTTGCACGCGGCGTTGGCGGCAAACCGGCCCTGTTCACCCACGACGATGTGATCACGCTGTTCCACGAGTTCGGCCACGGCCTGCATCACCTGCTCACGCGCGTCGATGACCTCGGCGTCTCCGGGATTCACGGTGTCGAGTGGGACGCGGTCGAGCTGCCCAGCCAGTTCATGGAAAATTTTTGCTGGGAGTGGGACGTGCTCAAGCACATGACCGCGCACGTGGACAGCGGCGCAGCGTTGCCACGCGCCCTGTTCGACAAAATGCTCGCGGCCAAAAATTTCCAGGCCGGCATGCAGACGGTGCGGCAGATCGAGTTATCGCTCTTCGACATGCACTTGCATTCCGATTTCGACGCGAGCAAGAGCACGCCCCTGCAGTTGCTCGATGCGATACGCCAGCGCGTGGCGGTGATGATTCCGCCCGCCTACAACCGCTTCCCCAATAATTTCTCGCACATTTTTGGCGGCGGTTACGCGGCCGGCTACTACAGCTACAAGTGGGCCGAGGTGTTGTCGGCTGATGCCTACAGCGCGTTTGAGGAAGAAGGCGTGCTCTCTCCGGTGGCAGGGGCACGCTTCGCCGATGAAGTGCTGGCGGTCGGTGGCAGCCGTCCGGCAGCGGAAAGTTTTCGCGCATTCCGCGGGCGCGATCCACAGCTTGACGCATTGCTCAGGCATAGTGGTATGATTACCGCGTAACATCTTGATTCTTAAGGAGGCCAAGATGATTTTTCGATCCGCAATACCATGCACTGCAATCCTGATTGCCGCCGCGTTGATGGGCACGACGGCAGCCGCGCAATACAAATACACCGGCCCCGATGGCCGTGTGATTTACAGCGACACGCCGCCGCCTGCCGCGCCCAAGGGTGCCAAGGTGCCGGCAGTAGAAAAGAAAAATATCGCGGCGTCAGTGCAGTCGTCCGGCGGACCACCGCTGCCATTCGCGTTACAACAGGCTTCGCGCAATTTTCCCGTCACGCTATTCGCGGCGGCCGATTGCGGCGGATGTGACCAGGGGCGCGCCTATCTCAACAAACGTGGCATTCCGTTTAGCGAAAAATTGGTCAAGTCCAATCAAGACATTGACGAGATGAAGAAGCTCACCGGAGCCACTGCCATTCCCGTGCTGATGGTCGGCAGCAATAAGCAGGCGGGCTTTGGTGAGGCTGAATGGGGTGCGCTGCTCGATACCGCCGGCTATCCCGCGAGCAACCAATTGCCTCCGGGCTATAAGGCCCCGGCCGCTACAGCCGTGGTACCCGAAAAGCCGCCAGCAACAGCCGAGGCCAAGCCCAAGCCGGAAGCCGCCGCTCCGCCGCCGCCAACGGCGGCGACAGATGCCGACAGGCCGAATTGGTTCAAGGGGTTCTGAGCCGCAGCGCACGAGATACATGTTGCAAATCAAACCGCTCGACCGAGCGGTTCTTTTTTCGTACCTACCCCCTCGCCCATTCGCAACATCAAGCGTGGGGACGGAGCCAACCACCCAGCGGCCATCCTTCGCATGCTTGACCGACTTGCGTAAAATCAGCCTATGCGCCTCGCCACCTGGAACGTCAACTCCCTCAAAGTGCGCCTGCCGCACGTGCTCGACTGGCTCGCCACCGCTGATTGCGATGTGCTGTGCCTGCAAGAGACCAAGCTCACGGACGACAAGTTTCCCGCCGCCGAACTGCAGGCTGCGGGTTACGGCGTGGCGTTCAGCGGCCAGAAGACGTACAACGGCGTCGCCATTTTGTCGCGTCTGCCAATGCGCGATGTCGCCTGCGGCATGCCCGATTTTGCCGATGAGCAAAAACGCGTGATTGCGGCAACCATTGCAGTAGCCGCCGGGTCCGCTGCCGCACCTGCAGCGGCTGCCAATGCCGGGTTGGTGGCCTCTCCGGCTGCGGAGGCGACCGGTGCTGCCGGAACTACCGGTGGCGCAGCCACTGTGCGCGTCGTCTGTGCCTACATCCCCAACGGCCAGAGCCTGGAGTCCGACAAGTACCGCTACAAGCTTGACTGGCTCGACGGCCTGCAGGGCTACATGGCCGCGCAAACCGCAGCGCACCCCCTTACCGCCCTTCTCGGCGACTACAACATCGCCCCCGAACACCGCGACGTACACGACCCCGCCGCGTGGCAGGGCCAGGTGCTGGTAAGCGCAGCGGAGCGCGCACATTTCCAGAAGTTGCTCGATGCCGGTTTCACTGATTGCTTCCGGCTGTTTGAGCAACCCGAGAAGCTGTTCTCGTGGTGGGACTATCGCATGCTCGGCTTTCGCCGCAACGCCGGCATGCGCATCGATCACATCCTCGCCAGCCCGGGGCTGGCGGCTATCTGCCGCGCCTGTGTGATTGACAAGGCGCCGCGCAAACGCGAGCAGCCATCAGACCACACTCCGGTGGTGGCCGATTTCTCGCTTTAGCTAAACCGGCGGTGCCGCCTCGCCGCGCATGCGGTAAAAATCGTTGATCCCCACTTCCGCGCGCAACTCAGGCACATCTCGCCCCTGCGCCGCACCGGTGTAGGGAATGCCGATCGCATCGGCAATGCGCACGAAACCGTGAAACGCCGCGATCACTGCCGCCGCATCCACCAGACCCGCGTCACCCAACAAGGGCCGCAGCGCACTGCGCACAGCAGAAATACGCGCCTCATCACGCAGCACCGTAGCCTCGGCCCATTCAACCAGCAAGGCAGCGTGCGGAATGTCCACCGCTGCATCGAAACCTGCGGTCACGCCACGCACGTTCACTTCCTTGCCACCAGCATGCATGCTCTCACGGAGCATGTAGGAGTGTGCGGTTGTTCAGTAAACGCATTGATGCAGGGCCGATACGCGCGCTGCAAGGATCTCGACTTGCGGGCGGCTGATGGCGCGGATCGACGAATCAAACTTGTACACAAACTGTCCCGGCAGATAGTGCATATTGGCCAGCGCCCAGTAGTCGCGCAGCGATTGCGGTACCAGGGACAGGCCGCGATAAATATAGCCAGCCTTGGGGCTGGGATACAGCGGCCCGTCAGCCTCGGTCGCATCTTCCGGCTCGACCAGCGGCAGCCACGCTGCCTGCTTCTTCGCCCCTGCCGGCCGATGGCGGGTGGGCGCGCCCGCCTGCGGCGCCGGCAAGGCACGCTCTTGTGCCCCGAGCGCGCGTGTGAACGCGTCCATCATCATCACCATGGCGATGATGCCGGTGATTTCGACGTATTGACCTTCGCTCAAACCAAGCGCCAGCACGTCTTGCGTCCAGCGCTCGGAGAGACGGCCGGGATCTCCCACGACGCGATGAATCAGCTCGACTGCACCTGCTTCGAGCGTACCGAGACCGCCCAAGCTCTCGTGTGCGCCGTTCGCCGCGTTGGGTGAAAGCGCTGCCTTGATCCGTGCACAGTGTGCACAGCCGCGCACGTGGCGAATTTCGGCGGCCACCGCAACGCGCTGCGCACCGGTAAGCCAGGTACCTGCCGCACCAATCGCCGCCCACGCACGCTCGTGTGCATCGCTCAAATCGTCGCGTATCGCGATGCTGTTGCCTGATTCAAACTGGAATGCGGACATGCGTGTCTCCCGTGCGAATGCCTCTGGTGATCGTGGTGGTGATGATGATTGGTTTCGTGAAGGCAGCCTGCATGGCAGGAGTATCTGCGACAGGGTGCCATTTCACTTCGCAGTCACCAGCAACGCCAGCGCCGCTTCGATCGCTTCATCGGCAATCTGATCGAGCTCCGCAGCCGTGCGATTTTGAATCGGATGCGGCACATACACCACTGCCGGCTCGAAGCCGAGCGCCTGCGACTGCGCCGCCACCGCATCGGTGAAGCCAGTGGTGACCACCGACACGCCGGGAATCCCGCGTGCGTCGAGGTTCATGAGGTCGTGCAAACTGCACGACGTGCATGACCCTCAGTCGGAGAGCGCGATCAGTACGACATCGGCGGTGGCGGCGATGTTTTGCAGGTTTTCAGGCGTAGCGACCTTGGCATTGGTCGGCTTGCCGACGCGAATCGTTTGGATGTCGCGTTCGTGCAGGCGCAGCTCGACGCGGTCTAGAAACTCCTTGGTGCGCGTCTTGCCGATATCGAACAGCCCGACGGTGAGGCCTGCCAACGAGGGCGGCGGTGCCAGCCGCGCGCGTTTGAGCGGTGCGGTTTCGGGCGTGGGGTCGCGCATCCAGTGCATGCTGCTCATGATTTGATCTCCTTGGTGACGGGTTGCAATTCGAGATGGTTGCGGCCGGCGATCCAGCCGGGCAGGATGGCGGAAAACAAACCGGCCGGGCCGCCGGCGCGCACGATCAGGAGGCCGCCGGGATTGAATTTCGGCACCGGCTCGCCCGCCATCGCGGCCGGCATGCCTTCACCGACGCCGTGTGCGCCGGCGATCAGGTCGGCGCCGGGGCGCAGCGTCGCCGCGTCAATCGCCTGCTCGATGCGCTGGCGGTCCCAGCCGGCTTCGGCAAAGATCGCGTAGTGCTCGGGAGAGAGCACCAGGATGGCGCGTTGCGACAACGCGATCTTGGGGTGGCCGATGGCATTGAGGCCCATTGCCAGCGAGCGCACCAGCTGCTCGGGCGAGCGCGATTTCTGATCCACGAAGCCTTGCACTCCTTCGCCTTGAAACAGGGTCACCGTGGAGGTGCCAGGCGCGAAGCCGCGCGCAACCGACAACGGCTCCCAGCCCGCATCGGACTCGTCTTCGGCAAAACAGAAGGTGTATTTGCCGGGTCCGCCGAGCGTGGCGCGATCGGCTTCACCGGGGCGGCCACCACCGACATTGCGCACGATCAGTTGCAGCGCCCGCCCGATGGTGGCGTTGGCGCGATTGCCCTGCCCCAGCGCATTGAGGCCGGCATTCATGCCGATGCGCTTCGCGACCGGGCCGTTGACGATGATGATCGGTGACGAAAAATAGGTAGTAGCCAGCAGGCCGTGCAGCGTAAACACCGGCTCCAGCGCGGCTTCGATGCTGGCCAGCACCACCGGCATGTACTCGGGCTTGCAACCGGCCATCACTGCATTGATGGCGGCCTTCTCAACCGTGCATGGGGCCAGGTTGGGCGGGATCAGGCCAAGCACTTCGCCGGGTTGGCGCGTGGTGCCGGCGAGCATGCGCAGCACCCGCACGTCAGTCGGTGGCACCACCGGCAGGCCATCGCTCCAGCCGCGCTCGAAACAGACTTCAACTTCGTCGTCGTATTCGCCAAACGCCACCTTGCGCGCCTGGATGCCGGTGTCGCCGAACCTGACCTGCAGGTATTCGGCAAGGCCCGGCTCGACACTCTTGGAGCCGCATCCGGGGCGCAGCGTCGGCATACCTTCACCCAGATCCGCAATGCCGGTAACGCGGCGCCATTCGGTGGTGTCCCAGCCTTCGGTGCGTGCCACTTCGATGCCGTTGTCGAAACGAATCAGCGTCGGCACGATCTCGATTTGATGGCGAAATGCCGCGCCCAGCTCACGATCATCGACAACGCCATCAAGCTGATCGGGGAAGCCGGGGTCATCCTGCGAGTACACCTTGAACGCGGGGTCACGCGCCGCCAGCGTGCGCAACACCGGCACCACCAGCGCGCAGGTCGGGCAATCACGCTTGGCGAACACCGCCAATGTCGAGGTCGCACTCATCGAATTACCGGCAGCTGCCAAGCGCAGGCTCTGAACCGCAAATGCACTTTGTGTGCTGCAACCATCCCGCCCCCTACGCCGCGAATCTGCTCTGACTATACCGTACAACATCAGCGCTGGCTTGTGCACTCAATTGAATGTCAGTTGAACAATCCGGCCCGTTTTCATCGCCTGCGTCAAACACCATGGGTAGCGCGCTGTCTTATCGAACAACAGAGCCAATCGTACAATGGCCGCCTGCCGCCCGGTGCAGCGCACGAGGCAGCAACACAGCTTCGCATTGCGTCAAACACGCCACCGCTCGGGCATCACGCCAGCATGCAATCACCGATTCACATCAACCAAAACAACAGCAGCGAGAACACCACCAACATGACGCGCACTTGCATTCCGGCTGGTTTGTTTCAATGTGGCACCGGCCCCTTTCCCCGCTATGCCAGCGCCCTGCTGACTACACTTCTCGGTCTGAGCATCACCAACAGCGCCGCAGCCCAAATACGCAACCCAAACAATTACCCCGAGGCACCGGTCAAACTGATGGTCGGCTTTGTCCCCGGCGGCCCAACCGATCTGTACGGCCGCGTCGCCGCGCGCGCGTTGGGCGATGCGCTGGGTCAACAAGTGGTGGTCGAGAACCGCCCCGGCGGCAGTGGCGCCATCGCCGCCAAGGCAGTCGCCGCTGCCGAACCGGACGGCTACACGCTCCTCGTGAATGTAGTAGCCGACATCATCACGCCGCTGATGAACAAGAACGCGGGCTACAGCCTGCTCACCAATTTCGTCCCGGTCGGTTTGATCGCTACCTCGCCCAACGTGCTGGTAGCCGGGCCTGGCACACCGGTGGATAGCGTAGCGGCGCTGATCGCCTATGCGCGTGCCAATCCGGGCACGCCGTTGAGCTACGCTTCGGCCGGCATCGCCACCACCAGCCATCTCGCCGGCGCACTGTTGGCGTCGGAAACCGGGATTGCGCTCACGCACATTCCCTACAAGGGCACGGCAGGCGCGCAGGTCGATCTGCTGGCCGGACGCATTTCAGTGATGTTTGACAATCTGCCCAACGGCTTGGCCAACGCCAAAGCCGGCAAGGTCAAGGCGCTGGCCATCACTTCACCACAGCGCTGGCCCACTGCACCCGACGTGCCGACCATGGCCGAAGCAGGCTACCCGGGCGTCACGCTGACATCGCGCTTTGGTTTGATGGCGCCCGCGGGCACCCCGCCGCAGGTGGTCAACAAGTTGTCCGCAGCCTTGCTCCGCGGCATGCAGGACGACAAATATCGCAAAAGCATCATCGACTCCGGCTCCGAGCCGGGCGCGATGACAGCGGCCGACTACGGCACCTATCTGCAATCCGAATCGAAACGCTGGGCCGCTTTTCTCGCGCGCCATCCGGACATCAAATCAGAGTGAAAGAAAGCATGCGCATGATCGAATCAGTGGGGAAAAAAATTGCCGCCAGCCTCATGCTGCAAGGCGTCGATACGATATTTTGTGTGCCTGGGGAAAGTTACCTCGGCCTCACCGATGCGCTCACCGACGTGCCGGCGATCCGGCTGATCGTGTGCCGCCACGAGGGCGGCGCCGGGTCAATGGCGATTGCCGATGGCCTGCTGCGTGGGCGCGCCGGTGTGTGCCTGGTGTCGCGCGGGCCGGGGCTCACGCACGCGATGGTGGCCTTGCACACCGCGTTTCACGACGCCGTGCCGCTGGTGATCCTGATCGGCCAGGTCGAGCGCCGCGACATGGGGCGCATGGCCTTGCAGGAGCAGAACTACAGCAAGTTGCTATGCGACATCACCAAGTGCGTGATTGAAGTCAACAGCGCCGTGCAGGCGTCCGACGCGATCTCGCGCGCGTTCCACCTCGCCCAGAGCGGCACACCGGGGCCAGTGGCAGTGGTGCTGCCCGAAGATCTGCTCGATGAAGAAACCGATGCCGAATTGGTCCAGCCACGCCCGCGCCTGCAAGCCGGCCCGCGCGCCGAAGATCTGGCGCAACTCGCCGACCTGCTCGCGCACGCAAAGCGCCCGCTGATCTGGGTCGGTGGCGCGCTGGTTGGTGGCGGTGGCGGTGGCGGCGGCGGTGAAGCAGCCCTCATCGAAGTCGAGCGCCTCGCCGAGACCTGGCAAGTGCCGGTGTGCTCGACCAACAAGCGCCCGCATTTGTTCGACTCTGCCCACCCGAATTTCGCCGGCCATGTCGGCATCCGCACCCCGGCCAAACTGCTCGACGCACTCAAACAGACCGATCTGCTGATTGCACTCGGCGAACGTCTCACCGATACGCTGAGCCAGTATTACACCTTCCCCGCCGCGCCCGATCCGCAAATGCCGCTGGTGCATGTGTGGCCCGATGCGAACGAAGTCGGCCGCGTCTGGCGACCCACGCTGGGCCTGCCCTGCGATCCGCAGGCGGTGGTGCGCGCCCTGCTGCACCTCCCGGTGCCCGCCACGCTGCCACCCGAACGCCGCGCCTGGATCGAGAGCCTGCACGCCATCGATCAATCACTGCGCGCCCCGGTATGGGACAAGACCACCGATGGCGTCAACTTCGGGGCAGTGGTGTGCGCCATCGACCGCCACCTCGCCGCCGACGCGGTGATCACGCTCGACGCCGGCAGCTTCTCCACCTTCGTGTTTCGCTACATCGGCTTTCATCGCGGCCAGCAGGTGTTGACCTCGGTGGTCGGCGCGATGGGCGCGGGTGTGCCGATGGCGGTGGCCGCGGCCCTGCGCAATCCGCAGCGCCAGGTGGTCGCCTTCGTCGGCGACGGCGGCGCCCTGATGACCGGCAACGAGATCGCCACCGCGCGCCTGTACGGCGTCAACCCCATCATCATCATTGCCGACAACGGCTACTACGGCACCATCGGCCTGCATCAGGATGTGCGCTACCCGGGCCGGCCGTTTGAAGCGGCCACGCAACTGGCCAATCCGGATTTCGCGCTGTGGGCACAATCGTTCGGCGCCGTCGGTATCACCATCAGCAGCGAGACCGATATCGACAGCGCGCTCGAACGCGCGTTCGCGCCATCCGGCAAACCGGTAGTGGTGCACGTCAAAACCTCGGCGCTGCAGATGAGCGCATGGCGCCAGGCCAGCCGCAAGCTGGAATTTGCGCCGCGCGTTTGAGCACCATGGAGCGCGTTTGATCCGGGTTGCGGCCAGCAACATCGCCAAGAGCCGCACTGGGAGCGGCTCTTGGCGAATTTTCAATCGTCAGCCTGGCTCTCTCGCATCAATCCTTACCACCCGATCGACCATCAAAGTTTTTGGCAATTGATGCGCGATAAACACCATCGTCACGCGGCCTTTGAGTTTGTTCACGGTCGCTGCAAAATTTTCGCTGGTCTCGGCATCGAGGTTGGAGGTCGCCTCATCAAAGATCAGAATCTTCGGTCGCTTGAGCAGCGCTCTGGCAATTGCAATCCGCTGCCGCTGCCCGCCGGAGAGACCGACGCCATGCTCTCCTAACAAGGTC
>JANPAR010000120.1:0-52440 GCA_031430015.1 Burkholderiales bacterium | reverse complement strand
CCTGCGTCAAGAACCGTTGTTGCCATCGCACTGCGCAACTCTCCAAAGGCTTCGTCGATGGCGACTGGATCGTGTGCGCTTATCACGGCTGGACTTACGACGCCACCGGCAAGTGCGTACGCATTCCGCAGAATGAAAGCGGCTCCGTCCCCGATAGTGCGCGTGTGCCGGGCTTTCACTGCCAGACGCGCTACGGGTATGTGTGGGTTGCACTCGACGATCCGCTCAAACCGATTGTCGCCATTCCGGAAGATGCCGCCGGCTACCGCCGCATGCCGCAGTATTGGGAGCG
This sequence comes from Burkholderiales bacterium, assembly GCA_031430015.1. Classification (GTDB taxonomy): domain Bacteria; phylum Pseudomonadota; class Gammaproteobacteria; order Burkholderiales; family JAEUOS01; genus CANJDH01. Next base: position 52,148 of record JANPAR010000120.1, on the reverse strand, counting down.
CTGGGAGGCGGGTGCGCTGCGCCTGATGGAAAACTCGTTCGATTCTGCCCATTTCTCCTTCGTGCATCGCGGCACCTTCGGCCGGTTCGGCAACAACAAGCCCGATTTCTTCAGCCTGAAGGAAACGGACTATGGCTTCGAAGCTGAAACGCACCTGGTGATCAACAACCCGCCTGAGTCACACCGCATCACCGGCACCACCGATCCGACCACGCGCCGCCATTTCCGCAACCAGTATCACCTGCCGTTCCTGCGCCGCCTCGGGCTGTATTACCCGAACGGGCTGGAGCACATCATCATCACGGCAGGCACACCAGTGGATGACGAGCATATCCAGGTGATGCAGTGGGCCTACCGCAACGACAGCGAAGAGAATTGCCCCGAAGCCGAAATCAAGGCCTGGGATCTGCGCGTGGTGCTCGAAGACCAGGAGATTCTCGAAATCGTCGACCCGGATGCGCCGGTGGACATTAGCCGCCGCTCGGAAGAAAACATGCTCAGCGACAAGCCGGGCATCATCATCCGCCAACAACTGCAGGCGCTGCTGCGCGCCCATGGCGAAACAGAAGTGTTTCGCACGCCGGCGCAGCAGCAGGCATGGGCAACCCGGCGCTCTGCGCGCCTCTGATCCTGCCTAACCCGGCGGCGTAGTCGCCTTGAATGACGGCACTACCGCTGCAAAGCGGTCGAGCCACGCCACCAGCGCCGGGTGCGCCGCGCGCCAGCGCCCGCCGTGGCGAAAGTCGAGGTAGCCCAAGCCGGCGGCCAGCGTCAGGTGGCCGTAGTCAGGGTGTTCCGTCCACGCGGGCGGATTGGGTTCGAGCAAATCGAGCGTACGGTCGATCTTTGATTGCAGGCGTTCAATCCACGACTCGACACGCATCTCTGCCGGGCGGTAGCGCCCTTCGTAGACTTGCAGCAAGGCCTGCTCGATCAGACCGTCGGACAGCGACGCCAGGGTCAGGGTGCGCCAGCGCTCCGCACCTGCGCGGGGGACCAGAACCGGGCCGGTCCCGACCGTGTCGAGATACTCGCAAATCACGTGGCTGTCGTGCAGGGCATCACCGTTGTCGAGCACCAGGCACGGGATCCTGCCGAGCGGATTGGCTGCGAACAGTGTGGCATCGCCTTTGAGCGTGTCCACCTGCACGGTCTCGACTTTGTCTCGCAGGTTTTTGATGGCGATGGTCATCAGGACCTTGCGGCCAAACGGAGACCCGGGGTTGGACAACAGTTTCATGGAACGGTCTTTCTGCAAAAGGGGTGAGAGACAAAACGCATCAGGACCGCCTTGGCGATGCGGTACTGAAGTTTAGGCGCATGGGCTGCTGCGCGCGCAAACCCCGCTCAATCAACACGCGCGCCGGAAATCTCCACCACGCGCTTGAGCTTGGCCAGGTCGTTCTTGATGAACGGCGCGAATTCAACATGGCCCATGTTGACCACCTCGCTGCCATCGGCCTGAATCTTGTCGCGAAACGCCGGATCGCTCAACACTTTTTGCGTTTCGGCATCGAGACGGCGAATCACGTCAACCGGCGTTTTTGCAGGCGCGATCAGGCCGAACCAGGACGCGAAATCAAATCCCGTCACCGTGTCGCCAATCGGCGGCACATCAGGGAACGCGTGATTGCGCTTGCTGCCGGTGACGCCCAGTGCACGCAAACGCCCGCCCTTGATATGCGGCGTGGCGGTAGCCAGCGTGGGAAAGCCGCAGATCGCCGACTTGCCAAGCACCGATGTGATGATTTCAGGTGCGCCTTTGTAAGGAACGTGCACCACGTCCACACCGGTCATCGACTTGAACAACTCGGCGGCAAGATGGGCGCCGCTGCCGTTGCCGCCCGAGGCATAGTTGTATTTGCCCGGGCCTTCCTTGAACAGGCGGATCAGGTCAGCGACTGTCTTGACCGGTGAATCGGCCGTCACCACCAGGATATGGGGCATCGCTACTGCGAGATTGATAGGCGCAAAGTCAGCTACCGGGTCATAGGCTACCTTGCGATACAGCCACGGGTTGGTCGTCATCGCCGACGTGGCCAATCCGATTGCGTAGCCATCCGGCGGTGCCTTGGCGATCAGTTCATTGCCGATGTTGCTGCCGGCGCCGGGACGATTCTCGATCACCAACGATTGGCCGAGCGCGGTGCCAAGGCGTTCGGTCAGCGTGCGCGCCAGTACATCGGGCGCGCTGCCGGGAATGTAAGGCACGATGAAGCGGATCGATTTGGCCGGCCAAGCTTGTGCGCGAACCAACGCCGGGCCCATGATCAGCGCGCCGCAAGCCGCGGCGAATGTTCTGCGTTGCATGTTGTCTCCTCGTTCTCTGTCTTATGCAAAACCGGTGGATGAAGTGTATTACGATGCGCGGCAGTACTCCAACGCAAACAAAGCCTGCAACCCGCATCCGCCATCACCACTCTTTCACTCTGGCATGAATCTTTCACTCTGGCATGAAACCACAAAACCTGTTGATCCTGTTCTCTGACGAACACAACCCCAAGGTGTTGGGTGCCGCCGGACATCCGTTCATTTTCACTCCCCATCTTGATGCCCTCGCGGCGCGCGGTACGCGTTTTACCCAAGGCTCCACGCCGTGCCCGATCTGTGTGCCGGCACGTGCTGCACTGGCCACCGGCCGCTACAACCACGAGATCGGCTATTGGGACAACGCCGATGCCTATGAAGGCAGCGTGCCGAGCTGGCATCACCTGCTGCGCGCCCAGGGGCACCGTGTGGTGTCGAACGGCAAGCTGCACTTTCGCGGCCATCAGGGCGACGACCATGGCTTCTCGGAAGAGATCATTCCGATGCACATCGTCGATGGTCTGGGTGACCTGATTTCGCTGCGTCGCGGGGCGGATGCGCCGGTGCGCGGCGGCGCCAAGAAGATGATCGGCGCTGCCGGGCCGGGCGAATCGGACTACACGCGCTATGACCGCAACATCGCCGCACAGGCGCAGATCTGGCTGCGCGAAGAAGCGCCCAAGTATCAGGACAAGCCCTGGGTGTTATTTGTATCGATGGTGGCGCCGCACTTCCCGCTCACCGCACCGCCCGAGCACTACTACCGCTACGCCAACATGCCCTTGCCGATGCCCAAGCAGTATGCGCAGGCCGAGCGGCCGCGCCATCCGCACCTGGTCGACTACGGCACCACCATGAACTACGACGTCCACATGAAGGGCGAGGCGGATGTGCGCCGCGCGCTGGCCGGTTACTTCGGCTTGGTCAGCTTCATGGATGAACAGGTGGGCAAGGTGATGGCCGCGCTGGAAGCGACTGGACTAGCTGCCAACACGCGCGTGCTCTACACCACCGACCACGGCGACAACAATGGCGCACGCGGCCTGTGGGGCAAGAGCACCATGTATGAAGAGAGCGTCGGTGTGCCGATGATCCTCACCGGTGCGGATGTCCCCGCAGGGAAAGTAGTGACCACGCCGACTAATCTGGTGGACGTGTTCGCTACCACGCTTGATGCGGTCGGTGCCGCGCCCGCAGCCTCTTCCGGACTGTCGCTGTTTGATCTCGCCAAGGCGCCCAGCACGGACCGCATGGTGTTTTCCGAATACCACGCTGCAGGATCGCACGAAGGCATTTTCATGCTGCAGGATACGCGCTACAAATATGTGCGCTGCGTCACCTATCCTTCGCAACTGTTCGACCGGCAGAACGATCCGGAAGAGTTGCGCGATGTGATCGCCGACCCCGCCTACGCACCGGTGGTCAAACGCATGGAAGACGCGTTGCTCGCACGCCTGAACCCGGCTGAAGTGGATGCGCGTGCCAAGAAACGCCAGGCGGAAGTGCTCGCCGCTGCCGGTGGTTGGGATTTCGCTTGGAAGCGTGGCGATTTGCCGTTCTCGCCGCCGCCGGGGGTGGCGGCGAGCTGGAGCTGAGTGCCTGACGGGACACGTGCCGATGTGTCCATTGCCGGTGTTAATCTGCTTCAAACACCAGACAATTTTCTGCTGCTCCCACCTGAGGAAAACAACCCATGGCCAAACTGCTTGTGATGTACCAAAAGCCCGCCGATGCGGCAGTCTTTGACGCCTACTACTTCAACAAACACGTGCCACTCGCCAAGACGATTCCGGGCCTGCGCACCTATGAGGTCAATGCGGGACCGGTCAGTACGCCGCAGGGGCCATCGGCATTGCATCTGGTTGCGACGCTCACCTTTGACTCAATGGAAGCCATTGGTGCCGCCTTCGCATCAAAGGAGGGCCAGGCCACTGCTGCCGACCTCGCCAATTTTGCCCAGGCGGGCGCCGACATGTTGATGTACGACACCAAAACCGTGTGATGCAACGTCCGGAATGAAGCCGCGCCGCGCGGTGTTTAAGCCGTGCAACCTGTGTTCCCGCAGTTGTCAAGGTTGTTAACCGGCAGACATGAGCTGCAACCCATCGCCCAGGAGACTCAAATGAAAATCAAAACAGCCACCACGTCCGCACTGCTTCTTTCCACCGCCCTGCTGGCGGGCACCGCCAGCGCACAAGGCCTCATCACCCAGCGCGGCCTGTCGGTCAATGCCGCCATCGAGCTCGCACAAGCCGCCCTCGCGCAATGCCGCGCCGATGGCTACAAAGTCACCATCACCGTGCTCAATCACCACGCGACCACGTCAGTGGTGTTGTCGGAGGACGGCGTCAACCCGCACACGGTCGAGAACAGCCTGCGCAAGGCCTACACCGCCTTCACCACGCGCACGCCCACGGTGGAGATGGCCAAGCGCGCGCAGCCGGGCCTGGCGGGCTTCATGCTGCTCGACAAGATCAGCCCGCTCGATGGTGCGTTGCCGATTTTTGCCGGCAAGGATCTGGTCGGCGCAGTCGGTATCTCTGGCGCGCCCGGCGGCGAGAAAGACACCGCCTGCGCCAAAGTAGGCATCGACAAGATCGCGCGTTTTCTGAACTGAGCCGCTACTCAACCATCGCGCCCGACAACTTGATGATGCGCGTCATGCGCTCGCTCTCGCTTTTCATCAGCGCTGTCATCTCACCGGGCGAGTTGTTCATGGGCAGCATGCCTTGCGGCGCCAACTGCTTGTCGACGAATTCCTGATTCGAGAGCATTGTGGACACCGCTACGTTGAGGCGCGCCACCACGTCACGTGGCGTGCCGGTTGGCGCGAAGAAACCATACCACGCGCCGATGTCGAGGTCTTTCGCGCCCACTTCAGCGAAGGTTGGCACCTCGGGCAGTAGGGGAGAGCGCTTGTCGCCCGAGATCGCCAGCACCTTGACACGCCCCGCCTTGATGAAGCCCTGTACCGTAGGAATCGCCGGGAAGGTGAACACCACCTGACCGCCAATCACATCGGCCACGGCTGGGGCCGAGCCTTTGTACGGCACATGCACCATGTCCGAACCCGTGTGCTTTTTGTACATCTCGCCCATCAGGTGCGCCTGACTGCCGACGCCGTACGAGCCGTAGCTGATGCTGCCGGATTTGGCTTTGGTATAGGCCACCAACTCGGCGAAGTTGTTCACCGGCAGATTGGACGCGACCACCAGCGCGAGATTGAGGTAGGCCACCGTAGCCACCGGCGCGAAGTCGCGCGTCATGTTGTAGGACAAGGTGGCGAACAGCGCGGGGTTGAGCACGAAGGTGGTGTCGTTGGTGAACAGCAGTGTGTAGCCATCCGGTGCAGACTTGGCCACCGCCTCGGTACCGATGCCGGTATTGGCGCCGGGGCGGTTATCGACCAGCACCTGCTGGCCGAGTATCTCGCCGAGGCGCTGCGCCACCACCCGCCCCATGATGTCAGTGGCACCGCCGGGCGCATAAGGCACGATGATGCGGATCGGCTTGGTGGGATACGCCTGCGCGAGCGCGGTGCCGGTGGGCACTGTGCTCAACAGCGCAGCGCTTGAGGCCAGCACGAGGGATTGGACAAATCGTTTCATCTGCTTCTCTCCTGTTTGGTTTACATCCGATCTGCGGGCGGCGCGGCGGCGGTACTGTTTTCGGGGTCGCAGAATCAGAACGAGTGTAGCGCAGGCCATTTGCAGGCTTTATCAATGGCGTGCTGCACCATCAGGCGCCTCCAGCCCGGCACGCGGCGCGTGGGTACGCGGGCGATGGGGGATGCGGTGTTGGCGGCGCTATGACGCGAAAGTCGAAGGGCATGACATCGGAAATCCATCGCATTTTTTCAACCGCGTTGTGTTGAAGCACGTCCTGATCACGCAGTTGTACCTTCAGATCCGGGAGATCGTGTTGGCCATGAAGTAGCTGAAGCGGCGTTTGTAAATCAACGTGGTTCCATATCTGGAACCAAATCAGAGCCCAGCACCAGCTTTCGCAGTGCCGACACCGCCACGATCTCTTCGGTTACTTGCTCTGCCGGCAGGCGTGCGTATTCCTGATTGTTGAGCCGCAACACGTGTTGATGCTTGCGGAATGTGCGGTAGGCGTCGGCTGCACTTTTCGCGATATCGCGGTCGATCAATCCCGCGTCCCCCACCCGCAATAGCAGCGCGATGTTGCCTTTGTTATCTATTAGTTCCGGATGCACGCGAGCGTGTTCGAGCACCAAGGACTGCACGCAGAATTCAATATCGACCATGCCGCCGGCGTCGTGCTTGAGGTCGAACAGGCTCGATTTGTTGGGATGTCCGTCGTGCATTTTCTGGCGCATCGCATTGACTTCATCGATCAGCTTGGCGTGCTCGCGCTGCAGGGTGAGGATGTGTTTACGTACCTTTTCAAACTCTGCGCCGATGCGCGCATCGCCTGCGCAAAAGCGTGCGCGGGTGAGGGCCTGGTGCTCCCACAGCCATGCACGATGTTCCTGATAGTCACGAAATGCGGCAAGGCTGCTCACCAATAAGCCGCTGGCACCGTCGGGACGCAGGCGCGTGTCGGTCTCGAACAGGCGGCCGGCGGTGGTGCGCGTTTCCATGAAGGTGAGCAAGCGTTGTGCCAAACGCGTATAGATGCCGGCGGCTTGCTCGTGGGGGTCGTCGTAGATGAAGACGAGGTCGAGGTCGGAGGCGTAGCCAAGTTCTTTGCCGCCGAGTTTGCCGTAGGCGATGATGGCGAATTGCGGCACCGGCTGGTGCTTGTCCTTGAGGGCGTGCCAGCATTCGGCGAGCGCGAGTTCGAGCGTGCGGTCGGCCAGCTCGGACAAATGATCGGCGAGGGTTTCAACGCTGAGCGTGCCTTGCAAGTCTTGCGCGAGCAGGCGGAACACCTGCGCTTGATGCGCTTCGCGCACCGTGTTCATTTGCACTTCGAGATCGCTCCCGCTTTGATGGTGACCGGCTTGCAGTTGCGCGGTAGCGAAAGCGCTCCATTGCGCAAAATCGGGTGCTGCGTTGAGCATGCGCTCGTCGAGCAATTCGTCGAGCAGGATCGGGTGCGTGGTGAGGTATTGCGCGGCCCATTCCGACATGGCCAGCAGATTGGCGAGGCGCTGCAACGCAGCGCGCGACTGGATCAGGAGGGCGAGGTAGCTCGCGCGCGAGGCGATGGCTTCGAGAAAATGGATCAGGCGTTTCAAGCCAATGTCGGGGGCGGCGGTCGCGCGTGCAGCCTCCACTGAATGCGGCAACAGTTGCTCGAAGCGTTCGCGACTGCCCCCCGCGAGACGTTTGATTTTGCTGCCGTCGAGCGTGAGCTTAATGAGGCGATTCAATTCATCGCTATCCGCAAAACCCTGTCCTGCAAGGGTTTCCAGACCTTGTCCGCCAGATGCGTTGGTGGGAGCGCCTCGCAGGGCATCAGCCGGCGATACATCACCCAGAATGAAATCGAAATGGCGGCTGACATTGGCGCGGTGGGTATCGAGGGCGAGCATGAATGCGGGCCAATCGGCGCAGCCCATCGAGTGCGCCAGGCGTGTGCGCGCATCAATGTTTTGCGGCAGGGTGTGCGTCTGCTGATCGTCCGCGTATTGCAGGCGGTGCTCGACGCGGCGCAGAAAATCGTAGGCGGCGGTGAGCGTCTCGACCGCGTCGCGCGGCAGCAGGCCGAGTTCGGCAAGTGTGTGCAGCACCGGCACGGTGGGGCGTACGCGCAAACGCGCTTCGCGCCCGCCACGAATCATCTGCACCGCCTGCACGATGAATTCGATTTCGCGAATGCCGCCCGGCCCGAGCTTGACATGGTCGGCCAACTCGCGCCGCGCAACTTCGCGGCGAATCTCCGCATGCAGGCCCTTGAGGGACTCGACCGCGCCGAAATCGAGATAGCGGCGAAACACGAAAGGCTGCGCGATTCTCATCAACTCGTCTGCGCGGTCACCGTTGAGCACACGCGCCTTGATCCAGGCGTAACGCTCCCAGTCACGACCGTGTGCGACGAAGTAATTCTCCAATGCATCAAAGCTCATCGCCAAGGGGCCGTCGCCCCAAGGGCGCAGGCGCATGTCAACGCGGAACACGTAGCCATCGGCATCGACATTCGAGAGACGCTGGATCAGGCGTTTGCCGAGCAGGTTGAAGTATTCCGCGTTGCTGACTTCAATCGTGCCGCCGCGCGTGACCCCTTCTTCCGGATAGAGAAAGATCAAATCAATGTCGGACGAGACGTTGAGTTCGCCGCCACCGAGCTTGCCCATGCCGACGACATGCAGTTGTTGGCGCACCTGGTGGGCGGCCAACGCGTCCGCTCGTCCAGGTTCGCCGGTCTGCGCCGCCGCGCCTGGCGCAGCCGATTCGCCCACCGGCGCGCCGTAGCGTGGCGCAAGCTCGGCTTCGATCATCGCCACGCTCGCGCAGATCGCCTCCTCGGCCAGCGCCGTCATGGTCTGCGTCACTTCATCGAGAGGTGCCTCACCCGCGAGATCGCGCGCCATCACCGTGAGCATTACGTCACGGCGCAGCGCGCGCAGGTCGCGATCGAGCGTGTTTTCGGTGGCGCCACGCAGGCGCTCCTGCATTTGCGCGCGGCTGAACGGTGCAGTGGCCGACGCCACCAGTTGTGCATCGAGCCCGGGCTGGGCTGCCAGTCGTCCACGCGCCCACGTGCTGAATGCGGCGGCGCCACCGGCAAAAGCCGGTTGGAAGACTGGGGAAGCAGGCATTGTGTCGAGATGTAAACGGCGGTGCGCCAGAGGCCATTGTGCCGCGTTTTAGAGGGTTCCTATGCTACATTGGACGGCTCATGGCTGCGTCACCACACTCTCGCGAGTCCGCCGCTGAACCCGCTGCAATTGCGGGGCTGCCAGACTCCGCCGCCAACCCGGCTGGAGGCGTGGAGGAGCGCCTGCGCTTTGGCGGGCCGTTCGGTGCACGCATCGCGCGTGCGGCCCACGGCACGTTGATCTGGACCGAGCGCCTGGCGTGGACGGTGTTCTTCCTGTTTGCCCTCACCGTGCTGGCGCTGCGCTATGTGGTGCTGCCGGGGGTCGAGAAATACCGTACCGAGATTGAAACGGCGCTTACGCGAGCAGCCGGTCATAAGGTATCAATCGGCAGTGTGCAGGCGGGGTGGGACGGCCTCTACCCAGGCCTCGATCTGCGCGACGTTGTGGTACACGACGCGAAAAACCGCGCTGCGCTGCGCTTGCCTTACGTCGCGGTCACGTTGTCATGGTGGTCGGTGCCGGCCATGGAGTTGCGTCTGCACGCACTCGACATCGCCAATGCTGATCTCGACATCCGCCGCGCGCGTGACGGCAAGCTCTCTGTCGGCGGGCTTGAACTCAGGGATGACGCGAGCGGCGGGCAAATGTCGGACTGGATCCTCGGCCAGCGCCGCATCGTGATCCGCGAATCGCGCCTGCGCTGGAACGACGAGCAACGTGGCGCGCCCGAGCTGGCTTTAAGCGACATTCACCTCGTTGCACGCAACACTGGCAGCCGCCATCGCGTGGCGCTGCGCGGCACGCCACCACGCCAACTTGCCAACACGCTCGACCTGCGCGCCGACCTGCACGGTGAATCACTTGGCAATCTCGCAGTCTGGCGCGGCGACTTGTATGCGGATCTGGCCGCAGTGGATCTCGCGGCATGGCGCGCCTGGGTCGATTATCCGGCAGACGTGAAGAGCGGCAGCGGCAGCTTGCGCACCTGGCTCTCGTTCGATCGCACCCGGCTCACGCAATTCACTGCGGATGTGTCGCTCAACAACACGCTGGTGCAGTTGCGCCGCGATCTCGCGCCGCTGCAACTCTCGAACGTGCAGGGCCGGCTCGGCGCACGCGAACTGCTGCATGCGGGTACGGGCTTCAGTTTTTTGCGCTTCGGCGCCAAGAGCGTGGCCGGATTTGAAGTCAGCGGCAAGCAAGTCACGCTCACCACCAACGATGGCGTGCGCCTCGCGCCGGCCGACTTCACCATGCAAACGTTTGCCGCGAACGCGCAAGGCAAGACGCCTGGCGACGCACCTGGAAGCACCGCGAACGCCGCCGGTACGCCGGGCGAAGTGCGCCTGCAAGCGAATGCACTCAACCTCGAGCCCGTGGTGAAAATTGCCGAGCTGCTACCGCTCGATGCGCAATTGCGCAAGACCCTGATTGAGCTGGAGCCACACGGCACGCTGCACGATTTTCAGATTGAGTGGAAGGGTGATTTCGATCAGCCGTCCGGCTACAAGATGCGTGGACGATTTCAAAACCTGGCGCTGCGCGCCCATCAAGCACTGCCGGGGTTCAGCCAGCTCTCGGGCAGCGTCGACGCGTCGGAGAAGGGCGGCACCCTGTATCTCGCCAGCCGCGATGCAGCGATCCTGCTGCCGCAAGTGTTTGAAGAACCGAGTCTCGTGCTCGACACACTCGATGCGGGCTTGAGCTGGGGCTTTCCCAATGGCCAGCTTGAGGTCAAGCTCGATCAACTGATCTTTGCGAATGCCGATGCGGCGGGCAACATCAGCGCCACGTATCGGGCGTTGCCGGACACGCCGGGCTATATCGATCTCACCGGCCGCCTCACGCGCGCCAGCGCAACGGCGGTGTACCGCTACATGCCAAAAAAAATGTCTGACAACATCCACCGTTGGGTCAAGGACGCGGTTGAAGGCGGCCAGTCATCGGACGTGCGTTTCAAGGTTCGCGGCAACCTGTTTGACTTTCCCTTCATCGACCCCAGGAGCGGTGACTTTCAGGTCGCCATCAAACTTGAGGGTGGGCGGCTGTTCTACGCCGACGCCTGGCCGCGCGCCAGCGACATCAAGGGTGACCTGGTGTTCGAGCGCAACGGGATGTGGTTCAAAGGCGGTCACGGAAATGCCGCTTCGGGCAATGCCGTCGCGGGCACGATTCTTGGTGCCAAGATTAGCCAGTTTGATTTGAAAATTGCTGCGTTCGATGTGCGCCCTGCCGTGGTCGAGCTGGGTGGCAATGCCGATGGGCCGACGCCCGAGTTTTTAAAGTTTGTCGCACAAAGTCCGGTGGCCGGCTACATCGATCGTTTCACGGACAACGCGCGCGCTGCCGGCAATGGCAAGCTGGCGCTCAAGCTGGCGCTGCCTCTCGGTGGCGCGGAAGCGCTGAAGATCGTGCCGGTGCGCTTTAACGGGCAATATACGTTCGTCAACAATGAAGTGATGCTCGATGACGGCCTACCGAAAATGGAGCGTGTCAACGGGGTGCTGGCATTCAGCGAACGCGGCGTCGAGCTGCGCAACCTGCGTGGCGAAGGTTTGGGCGGCAGCTTCACACTTGCTGGCGGCACCCGCCCCAATGGCAGCATCGCGGTGACCGGCGATGGCAGCTTCACGGTGCCGGGCGTTGCAGCCTGGCTCAAGGACCCGGTGTTTGGCTCGATGACGGGCGGGGCGCCGTGGCGCGCCACCATCAACATCGGCCCGCGCGGCCGCGACATCACGGTGGACTCGACCATGGCCGGCGTGGCGATCAACCTGCCGGCACCGGTCAACAAGGCCGCGGCCGAGACCTGGCCGATGCGCTTTGCCGAAACACGCGTCCTCGGTGCCACCGAGGACGAATGGAACTTCACTTTGGGCCGCGCGATCACGGCGCGCCTGTTGCGGCGCGAAGAGAACGGCGTGATGCGCGTCGTGCGCGCTGCTGCCGGTGTCAATGAAGCCATGCCGGCGATGCCACGCAGCGGGTTGGCGGTGAACGCAGCAGCAACGTCGGTGGATGTGGATGACTGGCGCGTGCGCGCTTTTGGAGCGAAGCCTGCAGCAGCGAGTGGGGCGGCACCCACAGCGCTCGCTGCGGCACCAGCTGCACCAGCCGCCCCTGCCACGCCAGCTGCAGCCAGCGTAGCCACCTTGCCCGCACCGTGGCAGATTCAACTGCGCGCCGACACGCTCAACGCATTCGGCCGCCAATTGCATCAGGTGCGGGTCAACATGGTGCAGGAACCGGCGCGCTGGGTGGCCAATCTTGCGTCCACCGAAGCCAACGGCACGCTGGCGTTCATCTTGCCGACGTTGTCCAGCCAAGGCCGCTTTGCCGGGCAGATGCGCAACCTGGTGATCCCTGTCACGCCGGGGCGCACGGAAGACACTCCGCTCGATCGCATCGGCGACGACATGCCCGCCGTCGATCTGTTGGTCGAGGACTTTCAACTCGGCGACAAGAAGCTCGGCAAACTGGAAATTGTCGCCAACAACATTGCAGGCGAATGGAAGATTCAAACACTGAACCTGACCAACCCGGATGGCACGCTCACAGCCACCGGTGCGTGGCGGCGCGCCTTGCAAACAGCGCCGGGTACGGCCGCGCGGCGGCCGATTGCGCTGGACTTCACCCTCAACACGCTGGACTCGGGCAAGCTGCTGGACCGGCTCGGATTTCCCAACACGGTGCGCGCCGGCAGCGGCTATCTCAAGGGCAATATCGGCTGGGAAGGCTCGCCCACGTCGATTGACTATGCATCGCTGCGTGGCGATCTCGAGCTGCGCATCGAGAAAGGCCAGTTTCTCAAGGCCGACCCGGGCGTCGGAAAGTTGCTCGGCATCATGAGCCTGCAAGCACTGCCGCGCCGCCTGACACTCGATTTTCGCGATGTGTTCAGCGAAGGCTTCCCCTACGATCTGGTGTCGGCGTCAAGCAAGATCGAGCGCGGCATATTGAGTACCAATGACTTTCGCATGACCGGTGTGTCGGCGGCGGTGCTGATGACCGGCGACACCGACCTCGCGCGTGAGATACAAAACCTCAAAGTGGTGGTGCTGCCTGATCTGTCCGGCGGCATGATGTCGGTGGTCGGCGTCATCACCGGCATCATCAATCCGTTGAGCGCGCTCGCGAGCTACCTCGCGCAACGCGTGCTCAAGGACCCGCTCTCGAAAGCGTTTTCGTTTGAGTACGCGGTGACCGGCTCTTGGGCTGATCCGAAAATTGCGCGCATTCAAACCTTGCCGCAGGCACAGGGCGGGGACTCCTCTGCTTTCCCGGGAACTGGCGGGGTTGCGCCTGGGTCTCCCGCCGGTGCCGGTGCCGGTGCTACGGGCGGAACGGGCACTGGTCGCGGTGCTGCAGGCAGCAGCGGCGGCACTCAAACTGCGCGCCCCGGCGGTTAAGCCGTACCGGCGGCGCCCGCTCGGGTAAAGGCTTCTCACTCATTTCTACGGAGCATCGTGCATGGCACGCAAGTACAAGATCGCGGCAATCCAAACGGTTTCTTCTCACATCGTTGCCGACAACATTGCAGCAGCGGGCGAATTGATCGCGCGGGCGGCCGGTGAGGGCGCGCAACTCATTGCGCTGCCTGAATACTTTTGCATCATGGGCCTCAAAGAGACCGACAAGGTGGACGCACGCGAACCGTTTGCGCAGAACAGCCCGCGCGGGCCGATTCAAACGTTTTTGGCCGAGACGGCGGCACGCCATAAAGTGTGGCTGCTGGGCGGCACGATCCCGATTGACTGTGGCTCGGACGAAAAAATTCTCAACACGTCTTTGGTGTTCGACGACAGCGGCGCGTGCGTCGCGCGGTACGACAAGATTCATTTGTTCGGCTTTCGCAAGACGCATGAAGACGGGCGCGTCGAACAGTTTGACGAAGCGCGCACCATCCGTCACGGCAGCAATGCGCCGGTGGCGCTCGACTCACCGTTTGGCCGCCTCGGGCTGTCGGTCTGCTACGACCTGCGCTTTCCGGAAATGTATCGCGCACTGTCGACCAAAGCAGCGCCATGCGACGTGATTTTCGTGCCGTCCGCCTTTACGGCAACCACGGGAAAGGCGCACTGGGAGCCACTCTTGAGGGCGCGTGCGATTGAAAACCTGGCCTATGTGCTGGCCCCCGCGCAAGGCGGCAAGCACAGCAGCGGGCGGCGCACGCACGGCCACAGCATGCTGATCGACCCGTGGGGTGAGGTACTCGCCGAGAAGGCTGATGAAGGCGCAGGCGTGGTCATCGGCGAGGTAGACCTTGATCTGATTGCACAACACCGCGCGTCACTGCCCGCGCTGGCGCATCGGACGCTGTAGCGGCTTAGCGCACGGTAGCGCACTACAATTCGTCCCCCTGCACGCTCCCACAGACTGGTTCACCATGCAAATCGCCTCCCCTGACATCAGCGCATTGGCTCTCGCCGAAACGCAACTCCTCACGCCTTACAACCTGACGCAATCCGATGTGCGCAGTGTGCTCGACTCGATGTTCACGCGCAAGATCGACTACGCCGACCTGTATTTTCAGTACGCGCGCTCGGAAGGCTGGAGTCTCGAAGAAGGCATCGTCAAGAGCGGCAGCTTCAATATTGAAGAAGGCGTCGGGGTGCGCGCCGTGAGCGGAGACAAAACAGCGTTTGCGTACTCCGACGACATTTCCCTGCAGGCGCTGCGCGACGCGGCTGATGCCACCGCGGCGATCTCGCGCCAGGGCCAGGCCGGCTCGCTCAATACGGTTCTGCGGGGAAACCCGGCGGGCAAAGCGCGCGCATCCGCCGCCAACGCCGCACGCAAGCTCTATGTCCCGCAAGACCCGCTCGGCACCCTCGATGCAGACGCCAAAGTGAAGTTGCTCGAACGCGCAGAAAAAATGGCACGCGCCATCGACCCGCGCGTCACGCAAGTCATGGCCTCGCTCGGCGGCACCTATGAGGTCATCATGGTCGCGCGTGGCGACGGCGTGGTCGCCGCCGACGTGCGCCCGCTGGTGCGCTGCTCGCTCACCGTGGTGGTCGAGCAGGACGGTCGCCGCGAGACTGGCTCGTCCGGCGGCGGCGGGCGCTTCGGCTACGCCTTTTTCACCGATGCGCAATTGAAGGAATATGCGCAGCAGGCCGTGCATGCCGCCCTCACCAACCTGCACGCCGACGCCGCACCAGCCGGCAGCATGACCGTGGTGCTCGGCAATGGCTGGCCCGGCATTCTGTTGCACGAAGCGATTGGCCATGGGCTGGAGGGAGACTTCAACCGCAAAGGCTCATCAGCGTTCTCGGGCCGCGTGGGGCAGCGTGTTGCGGCCAAAGGCGTCACCGTGGTGGACGACGGCACCATCAAGGACCGGCGCGGTTCACTCAATGTGGATGACGAAGGCAACCGCACCCAGTGCACTACGCTGATCGAAGACGGCATCCTCAAGGGCTACCTGCAGGACGCGATGAATGCGCGCTTGATGAAGGTCGCGCCAACCGGCAATGGCCGCCGCGAATCGTTCGCCCACGTGCCGATGCCGCGCATGACCAACACCTACATGTTGAACGGCGACAAGGCCCCGGAAGAAATCATCCGCTCGGTCAAGAAGGGTCTGTACGCGAAAAATTTTGGCGGCGGGCAGGTCGATATCACCAGCGGCAAATTCGTGTTCTCGGCAAGCGAGGCCTATCTCATCGAAGACGGCAAGATCACGCGGCCAGTGAAGGGCGCCACCCTGATCGGCAATGGCCCCGATGCCCTCACGCGCGTCAAGATGATCGGCAACGACATGAAGCTCGATTCCGGGGTCGGCACCTGCGGCAAGGATGGGCAGAGTGTGCCGGTGGGCGTCGGGCAGCCGACGCTGCGGATTGATGGATTGACGGTGGGTGGTACGGCGGGCTGATTGTGTGATTGCAGCTGCGCCCTGCGTCAAACTAACCAGTCATTCTTCCAGACTCATCGCCCTGAGAACCGCTCTGGGAGCGGGCTACACGGCACTCATCGCCGGGAACCGCTCCCACCAACGATTTCAACGCGTCCGATTCATCAGAATCGGAATCAGCGGCCTAGACACCCGCCGCGTGCCCATCCTTGCGCGCATCCGACGCGGCGATGTAGCCGGTGAACTGCCCCTCTTCTTCGAGCCGCCACGCGAACTGGCCTGAGCCGAAATCCATGTAGGGATCGTTAAGCGTAGCGATGTCGTGACCGCGCGCTTGCAGGGCTTTGAGCGTATCGGGGCGCACGGTGTACTCGGAGTTGATCTTCATGCCGCCGGCGACGCGCCAGCGCGGGCCGTCGCAGGCCGCCTGCGGATTTTGTTTGTAGTCGAGCATGCGGATCAGGGTCTGGATATGGCCCTGCGGCTGCATGTTGCCGCCCATCACGCCGAAGCTCATCTGCGGCTTAGTTTCGTTACCCTCGTCTTTGGTCAAGAACGCCGGGATGATGGTGTGGAAGTGGCGCTTGTTCGGCCCGACCTGATTCGGGTGGCCTTCGGTCAACACAAACCCCGCGCCGCGATTTTGTAGACTGATGCCGCCGGGGGCGACCAGGCCCGAGCCAAAGCCCATGTAGTTGCTTTGGATGAAGCTGACCATCATGCCGTTTTCATCGGCCGTGGTGAGGTAGATGGTGCCGCCCTTGTCGGGCGTGCCGGCCTTGAAGTCGATGGCGCGCGCAGGGTCGATCAGCTTGGAGCGCTGCTTGAGGTAGGCGTCGTCGAGCAGATGCTCGGCGGTGACTTTGGTCATGAAGCGCCCATCCGCTACGTAAGCGTTGATGTCAGCAAAGGCGAGTTTCATCGCCTCGATTTGCAGATGCAGGCTCTCGGGGCCATCGGCGTCGAGGGCTGCGAGGTCGTAGTGTTCGAGCATGCCGAGAGCCATCAACGCGGCGATGCCCTGGCCGTTGGGCGGCAACTCGTGCATGGTGTAGCCGCGATAATTTTTCTGGATCGGCTTGACCCAATCGCAGGTGTGGGCTGCAAGGTCGGCCTCGGTCATCACGCCGCCGTTGGCTTGCGAGTGCTTGGCAATTGCAGCGGCGATGGCGCCCTGGTAATAGTCGTCGCCTTTCGATTTGGCAATCGCTTCGAGCGAGGCAGCAGCGCCCTTCAACACAAACTTCTCGCCGATGTGCGGGGTACGCCCCTTGGGCAAAAAGTGTTCAGCGAAGCCCGGCTGGTTTTTCAGGATCGGCTCCATCGCTTGCCATTTCTGATGGACGATGGGGCTGACGAGATAGCCATCGCGCGCGTAGCGGATTGCAAACTCGCACAGGTCGCCGAACGGCAGCTTTCCGAATTTGTCGCTCATGGCGCGCCACGCCGACACCGCGCCGGGCACGCTGACACTGTTGGCACCGCGCTCCGGCCGCACCGGGCCGAACGGCTTGAAGTATTCCGGCGTCCAGCCTGCAGGCGAGCGGCCCGAGGCGTTGAGACCGTGCATCTGTTTGCCATCCCACAGGATGCAAAACGCATCGGAACCCAGGCCGTTCGAGATCGGCTCGACGATGGTCAGGGTAATCGCGGCGGCGAGCGCGGCGTCGACTGCGTTGCCGCCCCGTCGATAAGCGTCGATGCCGGCCTGCACGGCAAGCGGTTGTGAAGTCGCGACCACGTTCCTGGCGAACACGGGGATGCGTTTGGTGGCGTAAGGGAAATTCCAGTCAAATTGCATGGCAGGCTTTCGAAAAAATGTAAGGGGCTATTCCGGCTTGATGCCGGCGCGCTTGATCACGGCGGCGTATTTGGCGGTTTCGCGTTCGATCACGCGGGCAAACTGTTCCGGCGTGCCACCGACCGGCTCGGCGCCGTTGGCCGCGAGGCGTTCGCGAAAATCGGGGGCTTGCAGCGCCTTGTTGATTTCGGCATTGAGGCGCTGCACGATCGCTGCCGGCGTGCCCGCCGGTGCGAATACGCCAAAGTAGGTGTTGCTTTCGAAACCCTTGAGGCCAGCTTCATCCATGGTCGGCACCTCGGGCAACAGCGTGGAACGTTTCAACTGCGACACCGCCAGCGTCTTGACCTTGCCGCTTTTCACATGCGGCAATGCCGATGCCATGTTGTCGAACATGAGGGAAATCTGACCGGCAATCAGGTCGGGAATCGCCAGTGCCGTACCTTTGTAGGGGATATGCACAATGAAGGTGCCGGTCTCCATCTTGAACATTTCGCCGGTCATGTGAACGATGGTGCCGTTTCCCGAAGAGCTGAAATTGAGCTTGCCCGGATGGGCCTTGGCGTAGGCGATCAACTCCTTGAGGTTGTTCACCGGCAGCGAAGGCGAGACGATCAGCACATTGGTCGAATCGGCCAGGTGGATCACCGGGGCAAAGTCGCGCTTGACGTTGTACGGCGTCTTCGGATTGAGCGCCGGCCCGATCGAATGGGTCGACACGGTCGCCATCTGGATCGTGTAGCCGTCCGGCGCCGCCTTGGCCGTCATTTCAGAACCAATCGCACCGCCCGCGCCGGGACGGTTTTCCACCACCACCGATTGACCAAGCTGGTCGCCCAGTTTCTGCGCCAGCACGCGACCGAGGATGTCGGTGGCCCCACCCGGCGGAAACGGGATGATCATGCGAATCGGCTTTCCCGGGTAGGCCTGCGCCAGCGCCGACGGCAGCACCACGGAGGCGGCGGCCGCGCCTGATGCTTGAAGAAGCGTGCGACGTTTCATGCTTGTTCCTTGAGTAATGCTACAAAAATGGCTCCCACCAACGGTTTCGAGAGTACAGCCTGACTTGAGCGGGGCAAAACTAGTCGGCCTTGGCGCCTGATTCCTTGACCACCCGAGCCCATTTCACTACCTCGTCGGCCTGGTACTTTCCAAGCTCTTCAGGCGTCGAGAGGACCGGATCGAGACCCAGCGTCTTGAGCTTCTCTTGCACGTCGGGCAGTTTGAAGACGCGCACCGCTTCGGCGTGAATGCGTGCGACCACATCCTTGGGCGTGCCGGCCGGGGCAAACATCGCGAACCACGACATCACGTCGTAGCCGGGTACGCCCTGCTCCGCAATTGTGGGCACATCGGGCGCGGCGGGTGAGCGCTTGGAGCCTGTTTGTCCGAGCGCACGCAGCTTGCCTTCCTTGGCCAGCGGCAGGCTCGAAGGCATGTTGTCGAACATCAGCTGGATCGAGCCGCCAAGCAAATCGGGGATTGCAAACTGGCGCCCTTTGTAAGGTACATGGGTCATCTTGATACCGGTCATGGTCTGGATCAACTCGCCGGAAATGTGGATCGAGCTGCCGATGCCGGGTGAACCGTACGACAGCTTGTTGGGATTGGCCCTGGCATAGGCGATGAGTTCCTGCACATTCTTCACCGGCAGGTTGACGTTCACCACAAGCAGGTTGGGCGTGTAGGCAATCAGGCTGACCGGGGCGAAGTCCTTGACCATGTCGTGCTGCATGTTCTTGTACAGCGCGCCGTTGATCGAGTGCGTGTTGACCGTACCCATCTCGAGCGTGTAGCCGTCGTTGGGCGCCTTGGCGACAATCTCGGTGCCGATGTTGCCGCCGGCGCCGGGCTTGTTGTCGACCACCACCGGCTGGCCCAGCTGCGCCTTTTCCGAAAAGATGCGCGCCAGGATATCGGGCGCGCCTCCGCTCGGGTAGGGCACCACCATCCGGACCGGCTTGTTCGGATACTGGGCAAAGGCCAACGACGCCGCGCAAGCGAGCACCAGGCCCGACACTGATTGCAGGATATTCATGCTCTCTCCCCGGTTAAGTTACGTCAGTCGGCGCGCGCGCCGGAATCCTTCACCACCTTGGCCCACTTGGCGATTTCGGCTGCCTGGTATTTGGCCAGCTCCTCCGCTGTTCCCAGCACCGCGTCGAGGCCAAGCGTCTTGAGCTTGTCCTGCACGTCGGGCAGTTTGTAGATGCGCTGCATCTCGCCCTGCAGCCTGGCCACCACGTCCTTGGGGGTGCCAGCCGGCGCAAACAGTGCAAACCACGCCGTCGCCTCAAACCCGGGCAGGCCCTGTTCGGCAATGGTCGGCACGTCCGGCGCCGAGGGCGAGCGTCTCGCGCCGGTCTGCCCCAGCGCACGCAGCTTGCCTTCCTTGACCAGCGGCAACGCGGAGGGCATGTTGTCGAACATCAGCTGGATCGAGCCGCCGAGCAAGTCGGGCAGCGCGAACTGGCGCCCCTTGTACGGCACATGGGTCATGTCGGTGCCGGTCATCGACTTGAACAATTCACCGGAAACATGGATCGAACTGCCGATGCCGGGTGAGCCGAACGACAGCTTGTTCGGGTTGGCCTTCATGTAGGTGATGAGCTCGGGCACGGTTTTGACAGGGAGGTTGTTGTTGACCACCAGCAGGTTCGGGGTGGAGGCGATCAGGCCGATGGGCACGAAGTCCTTCACCATGTCATAGGGCATCTTGCTGTAGAGCGCGCCATTGATCGCATGGGTGCCTACTGTCGCCATCACGATGGTGTAGCCATCACCGGGCGCCTTGGCGACGATCTCGGCGCCGATGTTGCCACCAGCACCCGGTTTGTTGTCGACCACCACGGCCTGACCGAGGGTGGTCTTCTCGGAAAAGATGCGCGCCAGAATGTCGGGTGCGCCACCAGTGGGAAAAGTCACCACCAGGCGAATCGGTTTGTTCGGGTACTGCGCCTGCGCGCACAGTGTGGTGGCGCCAATAATGGCTCCTACCAAGGATTTCCAGAGTTTCATTGGTTCTCCATCGGGGAGGGTTGCGAGGTTTGGATGAGACGGCCGCACGACAGCCGCGCGAAAATCGTCGAGACTATCAAAAACAAACGGGGCGCACCATGCGCCCCGTCGGTCAACTCGAAAATACCAGTGTCAAACCTCGACGAAAGTCTCCTCGCGTTTCTTCGACAGCGCCGGCAGCGAGATGATCACCACCATCGCCACCGCCATCAGCAGCATCACCAGCGACAGCGGCCGGGTCAGGAACACGGTCGGGTCACCGCGTGACAGCAGCATGGCACGGCGCAGGTTTTCTTCCATCATCGGCCCGAGGATGAAGCCGAGCAGCAGCGGTGCGGCTTCGCAACCCAATTTCAGGAACACGATGCCGAGCACACCGAACAGTACGGTGATGAGCACGTCGAACGAGTTGTTGTTGACCGAGAACACACCGATGCAACAGAACATCAGGATGGCGGGGTAGAGGATGCGGTAAGGCACTTTCAACAACTGCACCCACATGCCGATCAGCGGCAGGTTCAGGATCACCAGCATCAGGTTGCCGATCCACATCGAAGCGATCATGCCCCAGAACAGCGCCGGGTTCGAGGTCATCACCTGCGGGCCGGGCTGAATGTTGTGGATCGTCATCGCGCCGACCATCAGCGCCATCACGGCGTTGGGCGGGATGCCGAGGGTCAGCAGCGGGATGAACGAGGTCTGCGCGCCGGCATTGTTGGCCGACTCGGGGCCGGCCACACCGCGAATATTGCCCTGGCCAAACGGCGGCTGCGGGTTTTTGCCGATTTTCTTTTCAATCGTGTACGAAGCAAATGCTGCGAGCAGCGCACCGCCACCGGGAAGGATCCCGAGCAACGAGCCGATACCGGTGCCGCGCGCAATCGCCGGGAAGGCTTCCTTGAAATCCTTCCACGACAGCAACAGGCCCTCAACCTTGTTGGTGAAGGTCTCTCGGGTTTCCTTCATGTCAACGTTGACGATGATCTCGGCAAAGCCGAATACGCCCATCGCCACGCTGATGAAGCCGATGCCGTCGGACAACTCGGGAATGCCGAACGAGAAGCGCGCCGTGCCGGTGTTGACGTCGGTACCGACCAGGCCGAGCAGCAGACCCAGGATGATCATGCCGATCGCTTTGATCAGCGAGCCGGAAGCCAACACGACAGCGCCGATCAGGCCCAGCACCATCAGCGAGAAATATTCAGCGGGGCCGAATTTGAAAGCCAGCTCGGCAAGCGGCGCAGCGAATGCAGCAAGGATCAAGGTGCCGAAGCAGCCGGCGATGAAGGAGCCCAACGCGGCGACTGACAAGGCCGCGCCGGCTCTTCCCTTCCTGGCCATCTGATACCCATCGAGCATGGTCACCACCGAACTCGACTCCCCCGGCAGGTTGACCAGAATCGCGGTGGTCGAGCCGCCATACTGCGCGCCGGAGTAAATGCCGGCCAGCATGATCAGCGCTGCAATCGGCGGCAGTGCGTAGGTGGCCGGCAGCAGCATTGCGATGGTGGCGATCGGCCCGAGGCCCGGCAGCACGCCGATCAGCGTGCCAAGCAGGCAGCCGACAAAGCAGTAGATCAGGTTTTGCAGGGTGAAGGCTGTCGCGAAACCCAGCGACAGATTGGCTATCAGTGTATTGAAGGCGTCCATGTTCGTGGCTCCCTTAGCGTTTCTTGTCGTCGGTTTTGAACTGGCGCTGCAATTCTTCCATGTCGGGCCACACCGGCATTTGCAGTTTGAGGCCGTACACGAAGGTGCCCACCGCCATTGCCGAGAGCAGCACGATGCTGGCGATGATTTCGGTCCGTTTTGCTTCGTGACTGGCCAGCGCCGCGATGATCACCAACAGGGTCACGCACACCACCAGACCGAGGCTCTTGAGCATCAACCCAAACACGGTCACCGCGCCGAGGATCAGGGCCATTGAGCGCTGCTGCACAAAAAACGCCAGCACACAGCCGGCGATGGTGCCGATCGCGAGCGAGGCATTCGGGCTGGCGCCGGCGAAGCCGGCAGCCAGCGAGAACAGCATCATTGCGGAAAAAATGATCAGGGGCCGCATCAGGCCACTGGTGCGCTCGCCCTTGGTCTTGCCAAGCGATTTCAACAGCACGATCACCCCGATGGCGGCAAGAATCACGCCAAGCCAGAACGGGAAGTAACCCGGCCCCATGCGTGCGCCGGTGCCCATGTTGTAGGCGGTGGACAGATACGCCGCCAACCCGCCGAACACGATAAAAAACACACCCGCAAAGAAATCTTCGTAACGTGCGATTTTCACTGATAAGCCCTCACTGTTTGCTTTTAAGGGTGATGCAGGAAACGAAGAAATGCTCCTGCTCTCACGCTGTCTCTGCTGCGCGCGGATTTTGTTTTTATCCGCTCTTCGTTAAACCCTGATTAAGACAAGTTCGCAAGACCACACTGTGCGCAGGGCGCAATCATACTGGCTTTTGGCGCCTGCGCCATGTTGCGGCGCGGCGGGTGCGTGTCCGCAGCCTGCCCGCGCAGGGCCGGCGGCCGGCGCCGCGTTCAGCGTGGATTCGGATAGATTTGCGGGATCGAGTAGCCCGGCGTGAAATTGGGCGTGACGCTGAAGTAGGGGCGGGTGGGCGCCGGCCTCACTGCTGTGCGGTTGACAATGATGTACTGCGGATTCGGATACAAGGTTGACGTGGTGTAACCACCGCCGCCCGGCCAGTTGTTCACGGCTGGAGACTCGCAATCGACGCGGCGTTCGCTGCGGCATTGGTCAATGGCACGTTGCGCGGCGGATTTTTGCTGTGCCGCCACTTCGGCCTTGGCGATGTCCTGCTGCAGCCGTGCCTGGCGCAGGCTCTCGGTATCGCGGCGCATGCGATCCAGCGTCATGTCGTTCGCCGCTTCACGCTCGCTGCGCGCGCGCCAATAACGCGATTCATCGTAGTCCATCACCGCGCCTTGGCCCGCCACAGCGGGTGCGACATCAACCATCGCCGCCTTGCGCAACGACGGTGGCGTGGTTGTGTAATTGACCACGCCCTTGTCGTCAGTCCATTTGTAAACCTGCTGTGCGTGGGTGAGCGGCGCTGTGAGCAGTCCAATACTCACGAGTACGAGCGGACACAAAAAAGCAACCGAAGCAGAAGCAGCAGAAGCGGTTCGTTGAAGCAGGCCGGAACGGAATGTCATGAAGCAGCTCCTCGCGCTTGGGTGGATCAGACCATGGGCTGTAAATGGGAAATCGCGCAACTTCACACTCTACGCTTTTTGCGCGGCGTGTTTGTAACCGTCTGCGCGCAGCGCTGCCAGATAGCGCAGACCCGCAACGGCACGGCTGCCGTACCACGAGGTCATTTCGCCGTCAATCAGCCGCACCGGTTTGACGCAGCCGCGCGCGGCAAGTTCCGCCTGCAACGCCGCGGCGTGCGCTGCGCGAAACATGAACGGCTCTGATGAAAGCAACACCGCATCGGCTTCACGTGCAACCTCGATCACGTCAATCTGCGGGTAGCGCGCTGCCGATGCGGCTGGCACGGTGTCCCAGCCCACAGCGGCCAAGGTGCGCGAGACATAGGTATCGCGCGCCACCGTCATCCACGGATCTTTCCAGATTACATACAGCACGCGCTCACGCGGCAGGGCAGCAGTAGTGTCAAGACCCGCATCCAGAGCGGCTCTCAGGGCCGCGCTTATTTTTTCAGCAGCGGCTTCGCGGTCAAAAATACCGCCGATCAATTGATAGAGCGCGAGATTGTCTTCCGGCGCATTGGGATGGGTGACGATCACGTGCGGCACGAACCGGGCAATCTCGTCCACCACAGGCTTGCGGTTTTCATCGATGTTGACGATCACGTGGGTGGGGGCCAACGCGCGCAGACGCACGAGATCAACATCCTTGGTGCCGCCCACTTTGGGAATGCACGCCACCACCGCGTGCGGGTGAATGCAGAAGCCGGTGCGCGCGACGAGCAGCTGCGCCAGATCGAGATCACACACCAGTTCGGTGATCGACGGCACCAGGCAAGCGATGCGCGCACCGCTTGCAGCGCGCCGGTGCGCCGTGCCCACCGCATCCACGTAAATGGGGTCAGACCCCATTTACGCCGCCATTTACGCAGCCGCTTGTCTCACACCTTGCGGGCGCGCCTGCGCCAATCACGGTGATCCCTGACGCGGCTTGCGGCCCGCCTTGGCCATCGCGCGATCGAACAGCCAGTTGGGCAATACGCGCAGCAACTTGGCGACGAGGCCCATCTGCCACGGAATCACGCGGTAGCTCTCGCCCGCGGCAATCGCCGCCGCCGCGCGCGCGGCAAACACCGGTGCATCGGTGAGGAAGGGCATCGGATAGGGGTTGCCGTCGGTCATCGGCGTACGGATGTAGCCCGGCGCAATCGTGACCACATTGACACCGCTGCCGCGCAACTCCACGCGCAGCGATTCGCAATACGCGATCACCGCCGCCTTGGAAGCACTGTAAGCGCCCGAACCGGGAATGCCGCGAATACCTGCCACACTCGCGATCCCCACCAGCGCACCGCGCCGCTGCCTGGTCATCGCGGCAATGAAGGGCTG
The DNA here is from genome assembly GCA_031430015.1 of Burkholderiales bacterium. Lineage (GTDB taxonomy): Bacteria > Pseudomonadota > Gammaproteobacteria > Burkholderiales > JAEUOS01 > CANJDH01. Next base: position 26,873 of record JANPAR010000120.1, on the reverse strand, counting down.
AAAGGTGACCAGGGTGCCGAGCACATTGGTGTCCATCACCTGCTTGAACACGGGCACGTCTTCGCGCAGGGCCGAGTCGATGCCGATTGACACCCCTGCGCAGGCGATCACCACGTCGGGCACGCCATGCCGCTCCATGAAGGCCCCGGCTGCGCGCGCGAGGCTGGCAGCGTCGGTCACGTCGGCGGCGTAGGCGTGGGTGTTGGCGCCTAGTTCCGCACGCAAGCCTTCGAGCACATCGATGCGCCGCGCGGTGAGCGCGACGATGGCACCCGCAGCAGCGTAGTGGCGCGCCAGTGCCGCGCCGATACCGCTGGACGCGCCGGTGATGAATACCTTGAGTGTCATGCTGTGCGTCCTGGTGGCTTGTCTGTGTGGTGGCTGCGGTGTTAACGGTGAATTGCTTTGGGAATTGCCACGGGGCTTCCTGCCACGCGCCATGCGATGCTCGCTGCCGCCGTGCAGCCCCGTTGCACAGCTCAGCCCCCGCATTCGGCCCCGCTAAAATACCACGCATTCATGGCATCTCCCACGCGCATTCTGGTTGTTACGACCGCGATTCAGTCCGTCATTTCGCTCGCGTCGGTTGGGGTGCCGGTGCTGGCACCGGATGCGGCGCGCGACCTCGGTTTTTCGCTCGGGTCCATCGGCTACTTCATCAGCATCATGTACGTCGGTGCGGCCAGCGCGGCCTTGGTGTCGGGGGGCCTGATCCTGCGCTATGGGGCCATGCGCATCAGCCAGGCTTGCCTGTTGCTGTGTGCATGTGCGCTCGTGCTGCTCACCTTCCTGCCGTTGCCGCTGGTGCCGCTGGCGGCGCTGCTGCTGGGCTGCGGCTACGGCCCGATCACGCCGTCCAGCACCCACATGCTGATGCGCACCACGCCTTCACACATGATGTCGCTGACGTTTTCGATCAAGCAGACTGGCGTGCCGCTGGGTGCTGTCGCCGCAGGCTTGCTGGTGCCGGCGCTGACACTCGGGTTCGGCTGGCGCGCGGCTGCCCTTGCTGTTGCCGTGCTGTGCGTGGTCATGCTGGCCTGTGCGCAGCCGCTGCGCGCGGAGCTCGACGCCGACCGCAACCCGGCGCAGCCGTTGTCAATGGCTAATATCACGGTGCCGTTCCAGCTCATCTTCGCCAACGCCGCGCAAGTGCGCAACGTGATTGCCGCCTGTACCTTCGCCGGGTTGCAGTTGTGCTTCTACACCTACCTCGTGGCGTACCTCACCGACAGTCTCGCCTACACGCTGGTGGCTGCGGGGCTGGCGCTGTCGGTCGCCAACATTTGCGGTGCTGCCGCGCGCATCTTCTGGGGCTGGCTCGCTGACCGCACGCGGCGCGCCGGCGTGGTGCTCGGCACGCTGGGGATTGGCATGGCGCTGGCGTCTCTGGCCACTGCCGCGTTCGCGCCGCATTGGCCGTTTGCCGCAGTGCTGATCGTGTGCGCGCTGTTCGGCATCACTGCTGTGGGCTGGAACGGCGTGCAGATTGCCGAAACCGCGCGCTTGTCGCCGCCGGGCATGGCTGGCGTGGTTGGCGGCGGCACCACCTTCATCACCTTCACCGGCATCATCGTGATGCCGGGACTATTCGCCATCACGCATGAGGCGACGGACAGTTGGCGCATGCCGTTTGCGCTGTTTTGTTTGCCCGCGCTGGTGATGGGGATAGTGCTGCTTGCACACTCGAAGAACAGGCACAAGGATTGAAACATCATCGAAGGCCGCTGCCGCAGGCGCAGCCGGCAATCGAGACACGGGCGATCGAAAATGGGCAGTGTCAGGACTGAGCCGCTTGCTTGCGTTCTCCGGCCCGCAGCCGCGTAGTGAATGACTTCAACGCGTCATCCTCGACCGAAACATCGTCGTTCACGCTGTGCCCGAGAACATATACGTGCTCAGCCGGGGCATGCAAGGACATGAACGCCGAAGCCAGCCTGTCGTGCAGATAGCGGGTGACCGCTTCACGCTGCTGCTCCGGAATTTTTGCGGTTTCATACACCCGCACGAGCGAAACCCCAGGCACCGGCGCCCGCCCTCCTTCCTCTTGGTCAAACCCGCTGAGGAGCAGCACCACTGGAATGATGCCGCCGCGGTGTTGGGCGCACCATGAAATGGTTTGATGGATGGCGTCAACCACCTCTCCAATCAGTGAAGCGAGCACGGATCGATTCACATAAGCGGCACCCGCCTGGCCCGCTTTGTCATCCTGTGCGCGTTCGCGCAACAGCTTTGCCGCAATCGGGCGGCCAAACAGTATGCCCACCAGGCCATCACCGCGATAGGTAAACACAACCGTATCGCTTCCGGCGATGACCCCCGCACCGGCGAACAGCTTGGCCAGCGCGGCCTTGGTTGGAGTGCGGGTAATCGAGTCTCCGGGCAGAAAGACAAGACCGTTCTCTCCCGCGCTCCCGGTAGCCCTCGTAATGACTGGCGGCGAACTCATATGCCCGCCGCAGGGTGAGACATACGATGAGGCTTGCGGACGCGATGCGTAGTTGACTGGATATCATCCTGCAAGTTGGGTCGCGTACGCCGCATGAGATGGACTCGTTGATGAGTTGGGTGAAGGCCCCTGCAGCTTGGCCCACTTGTCCGGGGAGCGCATCATCAAAATGTATGAAAAGCGAAAGACTCCCGTTGGCCCCCGCGAGTTCGGCAAGCGCCGCGCCAGCCAACGCTCCACGTCATTCTCCCGGCGTGATGGTGCGCCCGGGGGATTCAGTTATCATCAAAATTGAGGATGACACGCTAGAGCGAGTACAACAAAATGCGTCCCCATGTTGTTGACGAAGCCGTTTCTGCCACGCGACGCGGTATCCGCGCCGCGCGCCGCTTGCATGCGCCGGTGCCGGTGGACAATCCGGCGCAATCCCAGCTTACCGTCGTGCTGGTCATCGACATGGTCGAATCGGTGCGCCTGATGCAAACCTGCGAAACCATCATCGTGCGCCGCTGGGTGCGCACCGTGCATCGGGTACGCAACGAAGTGCTGCTGCGGCACCGCGGGCAAATGGTCAAGAGCATGGGCGACGGCCTGATGGCGCGCTTTGGCGAGGTGCGTGACGCAGTTGCCGCTGCCATCGAGATCCACGCCATGCTCGCAGCGGAGAACGGCAGCGTGGCGCCGGAACAACAGATTACGGTGCGCGCAGGGCTGCACGTCGCCAAGGCCTGGTCGGACGGCACCGATCTCTACGGCGCAGGCGTCAACCTCGCAGCACGCTTGGCCGCGCTTGGCGGACCAGGCGAGACGATCGGCAGCGCTGAAGTGCGGGATGGCCTGACGCAAGGACTGGATGCCGGCTGCGAGGATTTGGGCGAGTGTTACCTCAAGCACATTGACAAACCGGTGCGCGCCTACCGGATTGGTGCCGCAGGCGCCACACGCTCAAGCCCTGAACTACAGCGCGCGTTCTCGGCCATGCAGCCAACGATCGCCGTCATACCGTTTTCGTCACGCGGCGGTGACGCACAGCATTTCGCGATTGGCGAGCTGATTGCCGATGGTGTCAATGCGCTTCTCTCAGGCAGTCAGCATCTGCGCGTGGTGTCGCGGCTTTCTACCACTGCGTTTCGTGATCGCGCGGCCGACATTGGCGAGATTGAAAAACATCTTGGCGCAGCCTACGTCTTGTCAGGCAGCTACGTTGCGAAAAATGGACGCCTGCTGGTCAATGTTGAACTGGCACGGGCGAGCGACGCCGAAGTGGTGTGGGCGCAGCGCGTTGACAGCGACGTGCAAGATTTGCTTCAGATACGCAGCGAATTGGCGCACGCGATCGCGCACGCCGTCAATGCGCGGGTGTTCGACATTGAAATGAAGCGCACACAAGCGCAACCCCTGCCTACGCTTGAGAGCTACGCACTGCTGCTGGGCGGCATCCACCGCATGCACTGTGCAAACCGCAGTGAGTTCGACCGCACTGGGCAACTGTTTGAATATCTGATTGAGCGCCACCAGCGGGTTGCTGCGCCTCGCACTTGGCTCGCGCACTGGTACATCCTGCGCGCCACGCGTGGCCTTTCGCAAGACCGTGAGCGGGATACACGCATCGCCCTTGAGATGACGCATCGTGCGCTGGAGGTTGATCCGTCTGACTCGCTCGCAATGGCTGTCGAGGGTTTTGTCCACTGCCATTTGTTGAAAGACCTCGACATGGCGCAGCAGCGCTGTGATGACGCGCTGGCAGCGAATCCAAATCAGGCGCTTGGATGGCTCTACAAGGGCGCTGTTCACGCGTTTCGCGCCGAAGGCGAGGCAGCCACGGCAGCGGCGCAGCAGGCTCTCGCGTTGTCCCCGCTGGATCCACAGCGGTATTATTTTGAATCGCTCGCAGCAGCAGCTTGTGTTGCCGCACAGGCTTACCCCGAGGCGGAACACCTGGCCCAGTCCTCGTTGCGCCTGAACCGGATGCATTCGTCAACCTGGCGCACGCTTGCCGTCACATTGATTGAGCAAGGCAAGGTCGATGACGCCAGGACGGCGATGCTTCAGTTGCGCAAGCTGGAGCCGGACCTGACGGTCAATTCATACCTCGCGCGCATGCCGAATGGCGACACCGCGAATGGCAGGCGATGGGCGTCAGCGCTCGCAACGGCCGGCCTGCCCCGCACGTAACGACGCTCGTTTGACGAGCACATCCCCGTCCCGCATTGGGACATATACCTGAAAGCCTTGGTGGGAGCGGATTTTCAAGGTATGCCCGCAGATTTTTTAGTCCATTTCGCGATGTAAATGGCTCACAAATCGCATGTGGAATATTTACATCCTAACGGGTGAAGTGTTTCTTAGACTGGATTCACGCACGCAAAAGGCGCCGCGCCAGTTGATGCTTTGATGGACTGATTCAACTGTTGGTGGCGGCGGCAGAAATACTTGCGTGCCAATTCGTCACTCACCTTCAGGAGATCTCCATGTCAAAAACCATCACCACTTTTGGCGGCGGATGTATTTCGCCTTCCGTTGCAGCGCACCTCTCGACACCACGCCCCCAGAAGCCGCAAAAGCCTGCCGCCAAAGTACCCGCAACCAACATTGGCGGCGGCTGCATTTCGCCAAGCGTCAAGCGCCATCTCTCGAAGTCCTGAGAGCAGTCACTTCACGCTGCCCCTTCAGACCATGTCAACCATCGATTCCACCAGCGGCAAGCTGGTGGAATTTTTTCGCGTGTCGCCGCAGACGATTCTGCCAATGCGCGCTGACAAATCGGCGCTGGGCAGCATTCCTGCCGCTGCGCATCAATATTGCGAAGCCCTGCGTACCGCATCGAGCTTTGGCTGGTACGTGTTTCCCCCGGCAGACATCCGCTTGCGCTGGGATGGGGCTGAGGTGTTTTTGTCGAATGAAGATGGTGAGTGGGCGCCCCTGACCAGCCAGGTGTCGCCTGCGATGAGCGAGGCCTGGGACGCCAGCTGCCCGGACGAGTTGAAGGGTGCTGTGCCGCCTTATGTATCGGCGCTGTTTGTTCCGGGCGTAGTGCAAATCTGGACTGGCCTGTTCGTAGCGACCGCACCCGATTGGAGTTTGCTGGTGCGACCCCTTGCCTACGTGACGGGCAGCCGCGCATGGAGTTGCTATGAAGGCGTGATCCAGACCGGCTGGTTCAAACCTTGCCCGGTTTTCATCAACATCCGCTTGCTGGCAACGGGTGAAGTGATTCACATTGCACGCAGCAAGCCGATGTTTCAGTTGCAACCGCTGCATGCCAGCTGCTTTCAGGATGCGGTAGCGGATGCGGGCATGTTCGATGAAGTGCCTGCCATCGGCAGCGATGATGCCGCCGCGCAGGCGTTCTGGGATGGGGTATCCAATACGATTCGCAGTGTGTCGGCCGAACGTCCGCCCGATTTTGGGCGCTATGGTGCTGAGGTGCGCAAGCGCGCCAAACGCGCGAGTGCGGGGCAGTGCCCCCACGCGCATTTCGAGCCTGCGGGCTGAATGTGGCCGGAGCCGTGTTCCCGTCACCGCTGATAGTGACTGTGGCCCCGAGGCCGCCAGCCTTGCCTGCAGCCAGGACGGCTTCCACGGTCATTTGCGCACTGCCCTCTGCAGCACAGCGGCGCGAACGAATGCTGGGGTTCGCAGCAGCCGCGCTGGCGTTGCTGATTTATTCGACCTACACCGCGGTGACACGGCGCGGGGTGTTGACCTCGCTCTCGCCAGCCGACATGATTTTTCTGCGGCTGGCGGGCAGTGCGCTGTGCCTGCTGCCCTACCTGGTTTACATCGCGAAGGACATCCCTGCTGACCTATGGCGCAAGGCGCTGCCACTGTCATTTGCGCACGGCTGGGGCATGGTGGGGTTCACCATTTTCGGCTTGCAGATCGCGCCGGCCGGGCATGGCTCGGCACTGGGTCCGGGCATGATCTCGGTGTGGATCGCGCTGTTTTCCTGGCTGGCGTTTTGCCGCAAGCCCGCGCCGGCCCAGCGGCTGGGGTTGGTACTGATTTTTGCAGGCGGCATGCTCATTTTGCTGGTATCAGCATCCGGCCTGGCGACGCCTTCGGCATTGTTCGGCGACCTGATGTTTGTCTGCGCTTCGATGTGCGGCGCCTCTTATTTGCTTTACGCCGAGCACCGGCGCATCCCCGCCGCCATGGGCACCGCGCTGGTGGCGGTGACCTCGGCGCTGATCATTGTGCCTTGGTACTTTTTGTTTGCCACGACGCAGATCCCGACGGCGCCGGTGGCGCAGGTGGCGTCCCAGTTCATTTTTCAGGGCGTGTTGATGGGCTGTGTGGCCTTCATGGCGATGGGCTACGCGGTGTTGCGTATCGGCAGTCTCTCGGCGGGGATGATGCTGGCGCTGGTGCCGGTGGCGGGCATGCTGACATCCATTGAAATTTCACGTGACAGCGTGAGCCATGTAGAGTGGCTCGCGGCACTGCTTGTCACCGCAGGCGTGGCCGCCGGAATTGCCGCGAAGTCCAAAGGGGACGTGGCGCCGAACAAGCAAGGATGAACCACTCCCGGCGTGTGCCGCGCACCGGTGCGGGCGCTGCCTCACACGGATGCGCGGTCAAATGCCGCAGGCGATAGTTTCTGGCAGTTCTTTGTCTGGCGGGGATTCCATCGCGGCGGCTTTTTTTAGGGACTGGCTACCATTGCGCGGGGAGCTTTTTGAGCAACACGTACTGCCGCTGCCGAAAATCCAGATAGCCACCGTTCGCCAGGTCCTTGAGCAGGATGCTGATCATTTCGCGCGAACAGCCCACGCGCTGGGCAATGTCCTGATGGGTCAGGATTTGCGCGATCAGGCGGGTGCCATCGCGCTGGCGCACTGCCAATGAGTCAAACAGTTTGGCAAAGCGCCCATAGGCACCCAGCAAGGCCATGCTGCGCGTGCTTTCGGTGGCCAGCTGCGCGCGGCGTGCCAGCCGTTTGATCAATTCCAGGGCAAATGCCGGGTCCTGCCCGAGATGTTTGCGCAACGTGAGCCCGGTCACTACCGAACACACGCACTCGGACTCGGTGACCACACTGGCGGAGCGCACGCCGCCATCGATCGACATCTCGCCGACATACTCACCGGGGCCATACACCGCCAGGGTGATCTGGCGCTCGGTGTAGTCAGAACAATAGATGCGCAGCCTGCCGCTCAACACCACAAACACGGTATTGCCGCGATCACCCTCCTGGATCAACAAGGTATTGGGCTGGTAGCGCCGCAGAGTGCCCTTGGCGGCGAACGAACGCAGCGCCAGCGGCAGAGCCGACAGCAGGTCTGCTTCAGGTAAATGTTTTTTCTTAGGTGGTGCCACAGTCAAACATCTTGCGGCTTTTTGGGCGTGAACGCAAGCCCGGACTACACCGCCACAGTTTTGAGCGCGGGCCGGATGGGCGGGAGGGTGATCAGCCGTGCCATCAGCGTGCGCAGTGAGTCTGATCTGGTTTTGGCGCGAATGCTGTAGACCTGCGAGCGCACGGTACTCACAGCAACGTGCTGCTGCAGGGCGATGGTTTCGACGCTGAGCCCGCAACTGATGGCCGGCAGCAATTCATTTTCGGCGCTGCTCAGTCCGTGCATCTCGCCAAACATGCGCAACGTGAGCGACTCACACGCCGCGCGCTTGGAAAACGCCACCAAGGCACCTTGACCACCGGTCTCTGGCGCTGCAGCAGTGACGGCACACGTCAACGGCACAAACGACAAAGCCAGTGATTCGCCGTCATCATCAAGAGAGATCAGGCTGCGCTGCGCCCGCGCGACGTCGCGCATGGCGCGGTCAACTTTGAGCGCGCCGGTTTCATCGCAGGCTTCGAACCGGTGACCCGTTTGCTGCACCCAGTGGGCACGCGCAAGCTCTTGCCGGGCAAGATGGTTCGCGAACAAAATTGTGGCGGCGCAGTCGAGCACCACCAGCCCATAGTCAATCTCATCGAGCATGCTCGCCAATAGGCCGGGCATGAAAAAAGAATCGGCAGCTCTTACCTCCGCGAACGGCACATCGGACGGACCTGTCCACTGCGTTACTGGTGGGTCGTACGTTGCATCGAACATGTCTCTGCTCCTGGGTACCCGCGACCTGGAGAGTCTACGAATACTTGAGGGGAGCAGGATGTAAATGTTGCCACTGCGATTTGTGAAGTATTTACATTTTTCCGGGACGTGCTTTTCACTTGAGCAACCCGGCTTCACGCAGATAGCGCTGCACACCCGGATGCAGCATGTCAGCGCGCGGTGCGCCAGAGGCAGTGTTGGCTGCCGTGGTCTCGGCCGCTTGCGGCAGGCGCTGCGCAAGCGCTGCTTCGCCTTTGTGTACGGCGCGCGCGAGACGATAGGCGACGTCATCGGGCAGGGACGTGCGCGCGACCACGAAGCTCCATGACCCTACCGAGCGCATCGGCTCAGGCTGGTTCGGATACGTGTTCGCCGGCAGGGTGATCGGTTTGAGGAAGTGGTGTTTGGCGGTAATGCGCGCGATGTCGTCTGCTGTGGGCGCAATGAAGCGCGCGTCGCCATCTTTCATCAGGTTGGTGAAGCCGGGCCAGCCCGCACCACCGCCCCACAGCGCCGCCACACGGCCATCGCGCACCATCGCCGGGCCGTCACCGGCGCGCTCGAGCAGGATCGCTTTGAAATCCTTGTTTTGATCGAGGCCGACGCCATCGAGCACATAGCGCGCAAGGATCACCAGGCCGGAGCCGGCCGCGCCAAACGCCACTGGCAGCCCCTTGAGGTCGGCCATGCTGCGATAGGGACTGTCTTTTTTTACGATGAAGAACCCGGGCGACGAATACATCGCGGCGATGATCTTCATGTTGGCCGGCGCGCGCCCGATGCCGGCGAAGGCTTCGTGTGCGGCCTCGCCCTGCACCAGCGCGATATCGACCTGATTGTTTTCAAGCAGGGGAATGTTCTCGGCGCTGCCTTTGGTGTTGCGCGTCTGCACATTGAGCGACGAGTCAGTGGCGTTGATCACGGCGGCGAAGGCATCGCCATACACCGGGAAGCCGCCGCCCGGCGTCGCGGTCGCGAGCGACACCACGGTTTTTTCCTGCGCGGCAGCGGGGGTTACGGGCAACACCGGCAAGACGAGCAGCAAGACAGACCAATGGTAAAGGTTCATTCACACATCTCCATCGTCGAGTTGCAACGTTATATTCAGCATGCCTGCATTGGTGATAGGTGCCGCCGGGGTCAATGCTAAAGAATGGCTCCCACCAACGGTTTCCTCTTGATAGCAAGGTTGGGGATCAAATGCGGATCAAGCGCCCGAGCCAGTTGCACCAATCAATCAGGTTTGATGTTACCCGCCTTGATCACCCGTGCCCATTTATCGATTTCAGTTTTTATTTTTTGCGCGGTCTCGGCCGGTGCGCTGCCGACGATGATGAAACCGAGCGCGATCAATTTGTCGCGCAGCACCGGATCGTTCAATGCGCGCACCACTTCGGTTTGCAATTTGTTGACGATGGCCGGCGGCGTGCCGGCCGGGGCCATGATCAACTGCCAGGTATCACCTTCAAAATCAGCGACGCCCGATTCAGCAATGGTCGGCACCTCCGGCAGCGACGGCGCGCGCACGCTGCTGGACACCGCGAGGGCGCGCATCTTGCCGGCCTTGATGTGCGGCACTGCGGGTGGCAGGGCAGCGAAGCTGATCGGCACCTGATTGCCGAGCAGCGCCGCAATCGCCGGGCCGCCACCGTTGTAGGGCACGTGCTGGAGATGGATCTGCGCGCGCAGCTTCAACAGCTCGGCGCTCAGATGCGGGCCGGTGCCGCCGCCGGGCGAGGCGTAGTCGTACTTGCCCGGATTGGCCTTGACCACGGCAAAAAATTCGGCCATCTCCTTGGCCGGAAAAGACGGTGTCACGACCATCACGTTCGGTGAGGTGACGGCCAGCGTGACCGGCGTGAAGTCCTTGATCGCATCGAACCCCGGGTTGGGATAAAGCGAGGGGTTGATCACAAACGCGCTGCTCACCAGCAGCAGCGAGTAACCATCGGGGGCCGAGCGCGCCACCTGCGCGATGCCGATGTTGCCGCCAGCACCGGGACGGTTTTCGATCACGAAGGGCGTGCCGCCGAGATTTTCGGTGAGCTTCTGCGCCAGCATGCGGCCGACAATGTCGGATGGCCCGCCGGGTGCGAAGGCAATCATGACCCGGACTGGCTTGGCGGGGTAATCCTGCGCCAGCGCGGCCTGCGGCAGTGCAAGCGCCGTCAATGCGGCAGCGATCCATCTGAATGAATTGACCAATCGCACTACTCTGACCAGGCCCGCCAGTCTGACCAATCCTACAGGTGCCGGAAGTATTCTTGACATGCAGTGACTCCTGGGGAACATGTGCGCGACCGGGCCTAAGCCGGGGCCAAGCTGGACGCTGCGGGTAACGGGTACCGTATCATACAAAGCAAAGCACTCAGTGCAATTTCTGATGCTTCCGGTGCGTTTCCCGGTGCAAACCCCGATGCGTTTTACTCTCAGGTTTACTCTCTCAGTGAAGGACATGTCTTGAAGATCGTCGACATTCGCGAAATCGCCGTACCGATCAACTCCACGCTGCGCAATGCCGTCTTCGATTTCAGCGAAATGACAACGTCCGTGGTTGCTGTCATCACGGATGTGATTCGCCACGGCAAACCGGTCATCGGCTACGCCTTCAACTCAACCGGCCGCTACGCCTGCGGCGCGCAAATGCGCGCGCGCCTGATCCCGCGCATCGTGAAAGCCGCACCGGACTCACTGCTCGACGCTGCCGGCACCAACTTCGACCCGGAGAAAATACTCGCCTGCATGATGCAGCGCGAAAAGCCCGGCGGCCACACCGAGCGCTCGGTCGCGGTGGGCACGATTGAAGTCGCGGTGTGGGACGCGGTGGCGAAGATCGACGACCGGCCCCTGCACGCGGTGCTGGCCGATCGCTACAGCGGCGGCAAGCTCGCGGCCAAGGTGCCGTGCTACGTCGGCGGCGGCTGGTATGCGCCGGGCAAGGGCATCGCCGAGTTGCAAGATGAAATCCGCCTGCGCCTTGACGAGGGCTACACCACGATGAAGGTCAAGGTCGGCGGCGCGCCGCTGGCCGAAGACGTCGCGCGCCTCGAGGCCTCGATCAAGACCATGGGCGGCGCAGACCGCCTCGCCGTCGATGCCAACGCCGGGTTCGACCGCACGCGCGCACTCGCCTATGCCAAGGCCCTCGCGCCGCTCGGATTGCGCTGGTTCGAAGAACCCACCGACCCACTCGACTACGCCCTGCTCGCGGAGCTCGCGCAAATTTATGCGCCGCCCATCGCCACTGGCGAGAATTTGTTTTCCACGCAAGACATTCAAAACCTGGTGCGCTTCGGCGGCATGCGGCCGGCCGGCGACATCATCCAGATTGATGTGCCGCAGTCGTATGGCATCGTGCAGTTCGCACGCACGCTCGAGATGCTCAAAGCCACCGGCTGGGAGCGCAGTGCGATCTACCCGCACGGCGGCAACCAGATGACGCTCGCCATCGTCGCGGGTTTTGGTCTCGGTGGCTGCGAAGCCTATCCCGGTGTGTTCGGGGTGTTTGCCGGGTTTGCTGACGACGCCAAAGTCGAGAACGGTTTTATCGGCCTGTCAGACCGGCCTGGTATTGGCTTTGAAGCGCAGAACGGATTGTTTGCGGTGATGAAGTCACTTGGCTAAGAGAGACATCATTATCTTAAGAATGGCTCTCACCAAAGGCTTCAGGCTGTTCTCCTGACAGCGTTTGCAATAGCGGAACGCATCAATCGTACTTCCGCGCATCCTCAATCACCTTGCCATCATTGGGCAACTCGCCCGGCGTCATGAACTGCACGTCACCGCGCAGCTTGGTGACATCGCGCAAGGTGGCGGCAATTGCTTCCTGCAAACCCGGCACGGTCCAATCGCCCACTTCAACCTTCAGCGTCATGCTGTCGTTGGCCATTTCACCTTCGATGACCAGGCGCGCTTTGCCGATTTCGCTGTGGCGCTTGACGACGACGGCCACGTGGGCGGGCTGCACGAACATGCCCTTGACCTTGGTGGTCTGATCAGCGCGGCCCATCCAGCCCTTGATGCGGGTGTTGGTGCGGCCACACGGGGACGGGGTGGTCCATGATTCGGGCAACACGGCAGACAAGTCACCGGTGCCAAAGCGGATCAGCGGGTAGTCGGGGTTGAGCGTGGTGATGACGATCTCGCCGACTTCACCAACCGCAACCGGGTCACCCGTGCCGGGGCGCACGATTTCGAGGATCAACTCTTCGTCGAGGATCATTCCTTCCTGCGCTTCTGATTCGTAAGCGATGGTGCCCAAGTCAGCGGTGCCGAAAAAATTGAGCACGGTGACAAGGCCATGTTCCTTGAGCCAACTGCGCAGGCTGGGCGTGAGCGCATCACCGCCGGTGACGGCGCGCTTGATCGGGAAGGGTTTGCCCAGCTCAATGAATTTCTCGACCAGGATGCGCAGAAACGATGCCGTGCCGACATAGGCTGTGGGTTGTAAGTCCACGATGGCTTCGATCTGCTGCTCGGTGTTGCCGACGCCCGCGGGAATCACCGCGCAACCGAGTTTCATCGCACCCGATTCGATCATGCTGCCAGCCGGCGTGAGGTGATAGGAGAAGGTGTTGAACAGGATCTCGCCCTCACGAAAGCCGGCGGCGAACAGCGCGCGCGCGCTGCGCCAGTAGTCATCGCGGCGGCCTTCAGGTTCGTAGATCGGGCCGGGTGACATGAAGATCTTGCGCGCGCCCCCCGGCTTGACCGCCACCAAACCGCCAAAGGGTAGTGAGGCGCGTTGCAATTCCTTGAGGTCAGACTTGCGCGTCACCGGCAGCGCGGCCAGAGCCGCCCGCGTGGTTACGGTGGCGGCATCGACCGCAGCCAAAATCTTCGCAAAACCCGGCGTATTGGTCTTGGCGTTGGCGATCTGTTGCGGCAGCGCGCGCATCAATGCCGCTTCACGCTCGGCAGGGTTGCGGGTTTCGAGGGCGTCGTAGTGTTGGGTCATGGCGGTCGGGCTGTTCTGATGACAATCGAGACAGCGTTGAAAAGACAAACCCCGCACATGCGGGGCTATCGGTTGAAATCGCGAAACGTGTGAGCTTGCCCGGTGTTTTCTCAGGCCAGCCAGCGCTTGCGCCGCTTGTAATGCTTACCGTCGCGAAAGCTCTTGCGCTCGCCCGACGAGACGCCGAGATAGAACTCCTTCACATCTTCGTTGTTGGCCAAATACGAGGCCTCACCGTCCATCACGATGCGGCCGTTCTCGAGGATGTAGCCGTAGTTCGAATAACGCAATGCCACCGTGGTGTTTTGCTCGGCCAGCAGGAAGCTGACTTTCTCTTTGGTATTGAGGTCTTTGACGATCTCGAAAATCTCTTCGACGATCTGCGGCGCGAGACCCATCGACGGCTCATCGAGCAGGATCATCGTCGGCGCAGCCATCAGGGCGCGGCCTATCGCGGTCATCTGCTGTTCGCCGCCGGAGGTGTAACCACTCTGTGAAGTGCGGCGCTGTTTGAGGCGCGGGAAATAGGCGTAGACCTTTTCCAGGCTTACGTCGAGATCAGCGCGCGACAGGTTGCGCGTGTAAGCACCAGTCAGCAGATTTTCTTCAACTGACAGGTGGGCGAAACAATGCCGCCCTTCCATCACCTGCACTACGCCGCGCTTGACGAGGTCGTAAGGTGTGTAGTTGTCGATGCGCTCGCCCTTGTATTCAATACTGCCTTTGGTCACCTCACCACGCTCGCCCTTGAGCAGGCGCGACACCGCGCGCAGCGTCGTCGTTTTGCCGGCACCGTTGCCGCCGAGCAGAGCGACGATGCCGCCTTGCGGTACCTTGAAGGAGACACCCTTCAATACCAGGATGACGTGGTTGTAGATCACCTCAATGCCGTTGACCGACAGCAATGGGGTAACCGCACCAGAGCCGGCGGCGGGGCTAACCGTGGGAGAAGCGGGGGAAGCACTCATGGAATATCCATCAGAAATCGTGGCAGCGTCCGGCCAGGGCCGGACGCTCCGGTGTATTGCAAATTACTTCGAAGCGAGTTCTTTGGCGCAGTCGCGTACCTCAACCTTTTTCTCGGCCGCGTACTTGACCGCAGAAGTCTTGATCATCGGTTTGATAATCTGCTGATCGGCAACGTACTTGTCGGCGCCCACCACCCATTTGCTGCCATCCCAAGTATGGATACGCGCAGTGCTGCCGCCTTCATGGTCGACGCAGGAGGTCGAGATATTGTCGGCATAGCCGGCAAAGCCGAGTGCGGCCAGCGCTTTCTGGTCCAGTGCCAGGTTCTCCAGGCCCCATTGCACCTGCTCGCCCGTGAGCGGCTTCTTGCCGTATTTGGTCTGGGCACGCCGCACGCCTTCGGTGCTCATCATGGCTGCGACGAGGCCGCGGTTGTACAGCACTTCGCCCACTTCCGATTTCGGTCCGGTGCCCTGGCCTTTGTCGTGCACATACTTCAACACGTCCTGGTGCACCTTGCCTTGACCGGCCGGTGCCATGAAGGTCAGTGCGTTGTACCCTTTGGCGCCATCACCAGCGGGGCGCACGTCGGGTTCGGCACCCGCCCACCACACGCCATACATCTTGTCGCGCGGATAGCCCACGGCCACGGCTTCCTTGATCGACGTGGAGTTCATCACACCCCAGCCCCACAGGAACACGTAGTCAGGGCGGTTCTGGCGAATCTGCAGCCAGGTCGCCTTTTGCTCGACCCCGGGATGGGTCACCGGCAGCAGCGACAACTCGTAGCCGTGCATCTTGGCGCGCTCCTGCAACAGCGCAATCGGCTCCTTGCCGTACGGGCTGTCGTGGTAGACGAGGGCGATCTTCTTGCCCTTCAATTTGTCAACGCCACCTTCTTTCTTGCCGATGTGCTGGACCAGCATGTCGGCCGCGCCCCAATAAGTGCCCCCGAGCGGGAAGTTGTACTTGAACACCTGGCCGTCCACCGAGTCCGCGCGGCCGTAACCAGCGGTGATGATTGGTATCTTGTCGGCAAACGATTTGTCGGTCAGCGCGAAGGTGATACCAGTTGACAGCGGGTGTACCACCGTCGCGCCTGTCGGGCCTTTGCCTTTGAGGCGTTCGTAGCACTCCACCCCGCGATCGGTGGCGTAGCCGGTTTCACATTCCTCGAAGGTGATCTTGACGCCGCCAATGCCGCCATCGCGCGCATTGAGCATCTTGAGGTAGTCGACCTGGCCGTTGGCGAACGGCACGCCATTGGGCGCATACGCGCCGGTACGGTACGACAACACCGGGAAAAACTGTTCCTTTGCCTGGGCGTGCGCCGTGGTCATCATGGGCGCGGATAGCGCCATGGTGATGGCGCTGACGCTGGCAGCGGTCAAAGCGAGTTGTTTCAACATTGCCTGTCTCCTTGGTTCAGTGAGGGTGGATCAAAACGGTTGCTTGTGTGACAACTCTTGGTAAAAAACTATACGCCAACGGCTCCGCTTCGGGTGAACCAATTGTGCCGGTAATTAGTGCGGGAATGGCCAGAGCCGCAATTTTTCCTTGCCGATCGCCCACAGCCGCGCAATGCCAAGCGGTTCAACGATCAGGAAAAACACGATGAGGGCACCAAAAATCATGAACTCCAGGTGTGACGCCATCGCCGTGCCGACGTTCAACCCGAGATTGTTGAGCAGCGGCAGCATCTGGTTCAGCGCCAGCGGCAGCAGCACGATGAAGGCTGCGCCAATGAAGCTGCCGAGGATCGAACCCATGCCGCCGATGATGATCATGAACAAAAGGTTGAGCGAAAAGGTGATCGAAAACGCTGCCGGCTCCCAGGAACCAAGGTGCAAAAAGCCCCACATTGCCCCGGCGACACCAGCGTAAAACGCGCTCACCGCAAACGCGGTCAGCTTGGCGTACATCGGGCGAATGCCGATCACTTCGGCTGCCACGTCCATGTCGCGCATCGCCATCCAGGCGCGGCCGATGTGGCCGCGCACCAAATTCTTGGCCATCAGGGCAAACACAATCACCACCACCGCGATGAACAGGTATTTTTCGACCGGCGTATCGATCACCCAACCGAACATTTCGATCGGCGCGGTCGACACCGAGCCAGACGACGAATAGTTGGTGAACCACTTGACGCGCGCAAATACCCAGTCGATAAAAAACTGCGCCGCAAGCGTCGCCACGCCCAGGTACAGCCCCTTGATCTGCAGGCTCGGCAGGCCAAAAAGGATGCCCACCAGTGCCGACACCAGGCCCGCCAGTACCAGCACGACAACGAAATTGAGGCCCGGGAAATGCACCACGAAGTTGTACGCCGCGTAGGCGCCAATCGCCATGAACGCCGCGTGGCCGAGCGATATTTGCCCGCAGTACCCCACCAGGAGGTTGAGGCCGATGGCCGCCAGCGAGACGATCAGGAACGGGATCAGGATCGCGCGGAACATGTAATCCGACGCCAGGTAGGGCACGGCGCACAAGGCAAAGGCGATCAGGCCGAAGATGAACCAGCGGTCCTGGCGAATGCCGAGGATTTGCTGGTCCTCGCGGTAGGTGGACTTGAACTGGCCGTTTTCACGATAAAACATGGTGTCGGGCCTTATACGCGGTCAATATGCTTCTCGCCGAAGAGACCTTCGGGTCGAACCATCAGGAACAAAAGGGCAAGCACGTAGGCAAACCAGTTTTCGATGCCGCCACCGGCAAGATCAAACGCCTTGATCAGCACCGGCCCCAAAAACACCTCGGAGATTTTCTCGCCGACGCCGATGATCAGGCCGCCGATGATGGCGCCGGGAATCGAGGTGAAGCCGCCCAGGATCACCACCGGCAAGGCCTTGAGCGCAAGCTGTGCCAGCGAGAACTGCACGCCGAGTTTGGCGCCCCACACCATGCCGGCCACCAGCGCGACGAACCCGGCCACCGCCCACACGATGACCCAGATGCGGTTCAGCGGAATGCCGATCGACTGCGCCGCCTGGTGGTCGTCAGCCACGGCGCGCAGGGCGCGGCCGGTCGCGGTCTTCTGAAAAAAGATCGCCAGGGCGCCGACCAGAAGTGCCGCGATCACGGTCGCTACAAGGTCCTCCTTGCTGATCAGGATACCGCCCTGGAACATCGATTCGAGGATGATGGTCGGGTCTTTAGCAATGCCCATGTCTATCTTGTAAATATCGCTGCCCCATACGGTCTGACCGAATCCATCGAGAAAGAAAGTCACGCCGAGCGTCGCCATCAGCAGCGCCACCGGGTCTTGCGCCACCAGCGGGCGCAACACGATCCGCTCGATCAACATGGCCAGCACAATCATGATGCCGGTAGCCAGCACAAAGGCCAGCGCCAGGGCCGGCAGACCGGCGGGAATCCCGACCCAGCCTGGCAACCACTCGGCAAGGCGTGCGAGCGCCAGTGCGGCAAACAGCACCATTGCCCCTTGCGCGAAGTTGAACACACCCGAGGCCTTGAAGATCAGCACAAAACCCAGCGCGACGAGGGAATAGAGCACGCCCGCCATCAATCCCCCCAGCGTCACCTCAAGGAAGAAGCCGAGCGGCTGGCCGCCCAGCAGCGGCGCGACAAAGCCGATGCCAAGCACCACGCCCAAGGCGATCACCGGTCCGTTTTTCTTGGTTGCCATATACGTCGTTTTCCAGTCGTTTTCCCGCGGTTATCCCGTGCTTGTCTCTTAGTGGCCCACACCGAGATAAGCCTTGATCACCTCGGGATCATTGCGCACCGCGTCGGGCGTGCCGTCACCAATCTTCTTGCCGTAATCGAGCACCACGACGCGGTCCGAAATATCCATCACCACACCCATGTCATGCTCGATGAGCACGATGGTGGTACCGAATTCGTCGTTGATGTCGAGGACGAAACGGCACATGTCCTGCTTTTCTTCCATGTTCATGCCGGCCATCGGCTCGTCGAGCAGCAACACCTGCGGCTGCGCGGCAAGCGCACGGCCCAGGTCCACGCGCTTTTGCAGTCCGTAAGGCAGGCGCCCGACCGGCGTCTTGCGATAGGGCTGTATCTCGAGAAAGTCGATCACGTGCTCGACGAATTCGCGCTCGCGCAGCTCTTCAGCGCGCGCCGGGCCAAGATGAAACGCCTGCGCGAGGATGCCGGTCTTCATTTTAAGGTTGCGCCCGGTCATGATGTTGTCAAGCACGCTCATGCCCTTGAACAACGCCAGGTTCTGAAAGGTGCGCCCGATGCCGCTGTCGGCTGCGTGATGCGTATCCATGTCGCGCCGCACTTCGCCCTTGTAGACGATCTCGCCTTCCTGCGGGTGATAGACACCGTTGATGCAATTGAGCATTGAGCTCTTGCCCGCGCCGTTCGGCCCGATGATGGCGCGCACTTCATGCTCGCGCACATTGAACGAAATGCCCTGCAGCGCCTTGACGCCGCCGAAAGAGAGCGAAATATTCTTCACGTCGAGGATCACCTCGCCGATCTTGCGCCCGTCCGTTACGCTGTCTGACATGGTGCTGCTGTCTCCCTCAATTCCTTCGATTTCCGCAATTCCTTCAAAACCTTCACTGGTGTCGAACGCTGGCGCGGCGCGCAACGGCGTCAGGCCGCTTTTTTCACGCGCGGAAAAATCTTCGCGTCCGCAATGATCAGCGTGGCGCTGACCTTGCCGGTACGGCCATCCTCAAACTTGACCTCAGTCTCGATGTATTGCTCGGCCTTGCCGCCATAGAGCGCGTCCACCAGCGGAGCGAATTTTTCGCTGATGAAACCGCGCCGCACCTTGCCGGTACGCGTGAGTTCACCGTCGTCGGCGTCGAGCTCCTTGTGCAGGATCAGGAAGCGTTTGATCTGGGAGTCAGCGAGGCGCTCTTCCTGCGCAAGATCCGCATTCACTTTCTCGACGCACTCGCGAATCATGCCGTAGACCTGCGTGTTGCTCGCCAGATCGACATAGCCGCTGTAGCCGATGCCGCGCTTCTCGGCCCAGTTGCCGACCGCTTCCATCTCGATGTTGATGCAGGCGCACACCATGTCGCGCCCATCACCGAGGGCCACTGCTTCCTTGATGAAGGGGAAGAACTTGAGCTTGTTCTCAAGGTACTTGGGCGCAAACATGGCGCCGTTGGCCATCTTGCCCACATCCTTGGCACGGTCGATGATGCGCAGGTGGCCCGCGCTGTCGATCAGTCCGGCATCGCCGCTGTGATACCAGCCATCATTGGTCAGCACCTCGGCGGTGGCGGCCGGGTTCTTGTAGTACTCCTTGAGCAGGCCCGGCGACTTGATCATGAGTTCGCCGTTGTCGGCGATCCTCAGTTCCACGCCCGGGACCGGCGGTCCGACCGTGTCGGCACTGACTTGCCCATCAGGCTGCACACAGACGAAGACGGCGGTTTCGGTCGAGCCATAAAGCTGCTTGAGGTTAATACCGAGCGAGCGATAGAAGCGAAACAGATCAGGCCCAATTGCTTCGCCTGCGGTGTAGGCGACCCGCACGCGGCTCATGCCGAGGGCATTGCGCAATGGGCCATACGTGCACAGGTCACCGAGCCAATAAAGCAGGCGGTCAGTGCCTGCGACTGGCTGACGATCGAGCAGCTTGCCGCCAACGCGGTCGGCCACTGCCATGAAATATTTGAACATTCCACGTTTGAGGCTGCTCGCATCCTCCATGCGGATCGTTACCTGAGTGAGCAGGTTTTCATAGACTCGCGGCGGTGCGAAATAATAGGTCGGACCGATCTCGCGCATGTCATTGGTGACCGTGCCGGCCGACTCGGGGCAGTTGATGCAAAAGCCCGCGACCAGTGCCTGCGCATACGAAAAAATGTTTTGCCCGATCCACGCTGGCGGCAGATAGGCGAGGATTTCTTCGGTCTCCGTCAGCTTGTCGAACTCGCAGCCTACTTTGGCGCGGTCAATCAGCGAGGCGTGGGTGTGCACGACGCCTTTCGGATTGCCGGTGGTGCCCGACGTGGTGAACATCGCGGCTGCGTCGGACGCCTTGCCCATCGCCACTTCGCCATCGAAAAAACCGGGGTGATCGGCGTCGTATTTCCGCCCCACATCCTGCAGCGCTTCGTACGAGAGCAGCTCAGGTTGCACATATTTGCGCAGGCCGCGCGGGTCGTCGTAGTAGATGTGCGCGATGCCCGGCGCCTGCTCCTTGATTTCGAGCACCTTGTCGACCTGCTCCTGATCTTCGACGATGGCATACCGGATGTCGGCGTTCTGGAACATGTAGAGCAGCTCGGCCGCAGTCGCATCCTGATACAGCCCGACCGGAACCGCACCGAGACACTGCGCGGCGCAAATCGACCAATAGATGCGCGGCCGGTTGGCGCCAATGATGGCGAGGTGGTCGCCGCGCTTCAAACCTTGCGCGGCCAGACCACAGGCAAGTGCGCGTACTTGCGCGGCGACGGTTGCCCAGGTGTGGGTCTGCCAAATGCCCAGGTCCTTCTCGCGGATCGACGGCCGCTCGCCACGCACCGACGCGTGATGCAAGAGCAGCTTCGGAAAGGTATCGGCCGAAGCGGGCAGAGTAAAACCTGCTGCGTTGTTCATGGTTTGTCTCCTGGACGCGCAGGCTGAACCGGCCAGCGCGGGGATGCTGCGTATTTTTAACTGCGCAACGGTTATTTGTCCGCTGCTTTGTAAGTATGGCTGAGCGTACAAGACGCCTGAATGCATTCTATACCGGCAGAGCAGCCCGCTATCATAGGGATTCGCAGCGGGCTTGCTGTCATCCGCAAGACAATCGCTCCCGTTTCAGCCACAACTTTTTCTGACACCAAACTTGCATGCTCTCCCTGATTGACGCCCTCGCCACCTCCCCCTGGGGGCCGCTGCTCTCCCCGGAAGAGTTGGCGCGCGTAGCGGCGGAAATGGTCGAGAAACGCATCCCGGCCGGTGCACCCGCCTGCCGCAAGGGTGAACCGGTCGAGGCGTGGATCGGCGTCATCGAGGGCCTGGTCAAGATGACCAGCCTGTCGCCCGAAGGCAAGTCGGTCACCTTCACCGGCGTGCCGGCTGGCGGCTGGTTTGGCGAAGGCTCGCTGCTCAAGTATCCGGAGCCGCGCCGCTACGACGTGATCGCCGTGCGTGAGTCGCGCGTCGCGTATCTGCCGCGCGCGAGCTTCAACCGTCTGCTTGACACCCACATCAGCTTCAACCGCTTTTTGTTAAAGCAACTCAACGAGCGTCTCGGTCAATTCATCGCCGTGATCGAAACCGACCGCCTGCTTGAACCCGACGCGCGCGTCGCGCGTGCGCTCGCGCAACTGTTCAACCCGCTGCTCTACCCGCACACCGCCGCGTTTTTGCAACTTTCGCAAGAGGAGATTGGGCTGTTGTCGGGCGTGTCGCGTCAGCGCGCCAACCAAGCGTTGCAGGTGCTGGAAAAAGCCGGCCTGGTCAAAGTCGAATACGGCGGGGTGCGCGTGCTGGACGTCGATGGCCTGCGGCAATTTTCTTGATCACCACCCAAGTAGCTGGGTAGAGTCGGCACCAGACGCCACCCAATCCGGCGAGCCGCTGCGACGCAACCTGGCTTTCACCGTACCAGCAGCCCCATCCCATGCAGCGCCAGCATCCCCGCAACAATTGACAGTATGGTGTTGCGCGTGAACATCGCTATGGCGAATCCCGCCAGCCCGGCGAACAGCTTGACGTTGTGAAGCGACAAATCAATTTGGCCCTGCTGCACAAACAGCTCGGGCACCACAATTGCGGCGAGCGCAGCAGCTGGGGCGAAACGCAGCGAGGCCTGCACTGACGGCGGCAAGTCGAAGCGCCCGGCCAGCATGATGAGGGCGGCGCGGTTGACGATGGTGCCCACCGCCATGCCGGCGATGACGAGCCAGATCGCCCAGCCGCTCATGCTGCGGCCTTCACGCGATCGAGCATGCGCTGCGTGAGTACGCCGCCGGCAATGCCGGCCACGGCGCCCATCACGAGGCCGAGCTTCATCGGCAAATGCATGGCCGCAAGCGCGACTGAGCCGCCGATGATTGCCGCGGATAACTCCGCCCTATTGCGGATCACCGCAGCGAGGATAGCGATGATGCCTACCGTCGCCGCGAACTCGAGTTGCCAGGACGCCGGTACGCGCGCGCCCGCGACAATGCCAATGAGCGCCGAGACGCTCCACACCAAGCCGATCATCATGCCGCCGCCGAGGAAATACCAATGGCGGTGGGCCATCGTGGGCCGGTCGGCCACCTTGCGCATGAACATGGCGAAGCCGGTGTCGGTGACGAAATAGCCGATCAGGAATTTCCAGCGCAGCGGCAAGTGCTTGAAGTAAGGCGCCACCGTCGCGCTGTAAATCATGAAGCGCAGATTGACGATGAAGGCGGTGAGCACGATCACCAGCACCGGCGCGCCCGCCGAGATCAGCGGCAGCGCGGATATCTGCGCGGTGCCGGCGAACACCATCAGCGTCATCGCGATCGACGCTTCGAGCGACAGGCCGGCCGCCTTGGTGGCGATGCCAGTGACGAGACCGAAAGGAATCGTGCCGAACAGAAAGGGCGTAACCGAGGTTGCGCCCGCGATCCACGCGGCGCGCGGCGTCGCGAACTCTGGCGGTGGTGTGGTCGCGCTCACGCCGCAGCGGTGCCCCGCCGCTTCATCCCCAACCAGAGAATCGCCCCGGCCACGATCACGATAAATGGCAGCGAGCCGTAGTTAAGCTGCTCCCAGCCGCCCGTGGTGACCATTGCGCCCGACGAGAACGAGGACAAGGCCATGGTGAGAAAGATCAGAAAGTCATTCGCGCCCTGCGCCTTGTTTTTTTCTTCCGGGCGGTAGGTCTCGGTGAGCAGGGTGGTGCCGCCGACGAACAGGAAGTTCCAGCCGACCCCGAGCACGAACAAGGCGATCAAAAAGTTCATCACATCGACGCCGGAGAGAGCGACCGCAACACACAAGAACATCAGCATGGCACCGGTGAACATGATGGTGAGCACGCCGAAACGCTTGATCAAATGCCCGGTGAAAAACGAGGGCGCAAACATGCCGATGACGTGCCACTCCAACACCAGCGCGGCGTCGGCGAACGGGTGTTTGCAAATTTTCACCATCGCAATCGGCGTTGCCGTCATCAACAGATTCATCACGCCATAGCCGATGATTGCGCCCGCAGCGGCGACAATGAACACCGGCTGCGACATGATTTCCTTGAGCGGCCGGCCGCTGTTTTTTTGCTCGGCTGCGGTTTGTGGCGGAAACTTGACGAACTGGATCACGATCAGCGAGAGCACCGCGAACACCACGAGGCTCGCGTAGGTGCCAGCGAACGCCACCGACAGTCCGTCAATCGTGTACTTGGACAAATTCGGCCCGACCACACCGCCGATCACGCCACCGGCCAGCACCCACGAAATGGCGCGCTCTTTCCACGCCGGCGGCGCGACTTCGGCGGCGGCAAAGCGATACAACTGCCCGCAGGCGTTGTAGAAGCCGACCAGCATGGTGCCCAGGCACAGCAGCCAAAACAGTTTGTGATATGCGCCCAGAGCCGCGATCAGCACGCCGAGCATGCCGAAGAAAGTGCCGATTGAAAAGCCGATGCGCCGCCCATAACGCTTCATGATCTTGGCTACTGGCGCTGATGCCAGCGCCGAGCCGACCACGTAGGACGTGACCGGCACCGTCGCCATCGCCGCGTTGGGCGCGAGCGCCAGACCGGCAAGCCCGTTGACCGCGATCATCGAGACGTTGTTGGTGAACAGTAGCGCCTGGCAAGCGACCAGCAAAAAAATGTCGCGCTTGGGGTCGGCGGCGGGATCAACGGCGGGTGCCGTGGCGGGGAAAGCAGCGGGAGTGGTCACAAAAACTTTCAGGACGTAACGCTCAGCACGAAGCGGTCAAACATCAATATTGAACAACGGAATGCTTCCAGAACCCTTGGTGCGTGGGCGTTTCAGCAGGTATGTGTTGAAGATCGTTGATGGGCGACAGTCTCGGGGGCGTGCTCTACTCACCCTCGTAGGCGCTCTGGCGCACTTCAATCAATTTGCCATTGGAGAACTGAAGAATTTTCAGATTGCCGCCGCTGTAGAAACGCGCGCGCAACACGATTTCTTCGACGCCGTCGCCATCCAGATCAATCATGCCCGCCACCTGCGCAACAAAACTGCCGCCGCGATTGCGCCCGATGCCACCGGATGGTCCGGACTGAAACAAGGGGTCGCCCTCGACAGCATCGCGCACAATCAGATTGACAGTATTGTAAGTGGCACCGTCGCGCGCTCCGGCGCCTTCGGCAGCGATCGCCCCATTAAGCGCAAGGGCCTCGGCTGGAGCGCCGCGTTCCAGCACCGCGGCAAACCGCTGGCCAAAGATCTCGGCGGGGCTGGCGTAAACCGGTGCGATGCGCGCGCGCCAGGCAGACGGTGCTTCGGCAACTGGTGCAAAGCGCGTATCCGCGTTCGCCCGGTCTGCGATTGCGCCGTAGCTGCGCCAGGCATTCTGCGGCGCGCGAAACGCCAGCGGGCGCGGCGGATGCACGCCAAACGCGGTGCGGTCTTCCTCCACCGTATAACCGGGTGCATCGGCACCCGCCTCGGCGAGGTGGGCGCATGCGCCTTTGTCGGTGCCGCGCGCGATGGTGACGACACGGGTCATCACGCGCTCTGCAGTTTCACCTGCGGTGTCGATCACAGCAAAAGTGAGGCGTGCGTCACGCGGCAGCAGAGCTTCAACCTTGAGGGGCAGCGCAATTACGCGGCCGGCTTCTGCCGGGGCTTTGCGCAGCGCGTCACGGGCAAGGGCACACAGCCTTGCGTCGCCGGCCAATTCGAGAAAGGCTTTGCCGCGCGCGTCGATGAAACCTGGCCACCACAGTGCTTTGCCCGCCGATTTGCTCTCCAAGGCCACCGGCGTTTGGGCATGTGCGGCCCCAAGCCCAACAATGGCAACGCACAGCAATGCGAATTGGCCCCGCAGCCACACCCCCTGCTGCCGAGCGCCGCTACTCATACTTGTCTTCCTCGGCAAACATGCCGTCAGTCAGCCATCTGCGTTGCAACCACACCATCCACGCTGCCCACAGGAGCCCCACGAGCATCATCAGCGCACCGATCCATGCCGAGAGGCGGCCAATGGCCTGCGCACGCCGCAGCATATTGAGGTCGCCGAAAATGTTCTGCCAGTCGTGGCCGTCGCTCTCGGCACCGGTACCGCCACCCAACAGCATCAACTTGGGGTCGAACGCGTCGTACATATAGATGCCCATGTCGGCCACCGAAAAGCCGAGCAGCCAGAAAAACAGCGCCGCACCGAACGGGTCGCGCCGTTTGATCAGCAACGCGCCGCACAGCACCAGCGGCATCAGATGTTGACCGAGCGTGCCGCCGAGAATCATGATGAATTCGCCGAACCAGCGGAAGATCGCGTAGTGCCCGGCCTCGTGAAAGGGCAACAGCACCATATGCAATAAGCGGCTGCCGGGGTGGCCTTCGGTGATCGAAAAATCCTTGAATATCCAGATCGACCAGAGCGAAAAAATCACCAGCGCAAGCATGCGCCCCTGCCAGTTGAAGCGCGCCACCTGCAGTGGCACGTGAAACAGAACAGCCATGGTGCGCCCGGCGACCGACGCGGTGGCAGCGCCTTCGGAAGCGACATGCAGCCGCTCTGCCTCCCAATCCTTGCGCTGCGTTTCTGTCTTGAATTTGGACAGCACCAGCCCGCACGCAGGGCACGCGGCCGGAAACGTCTGTTGCTCGGGCAGCGGCGTGCGTCCACATTTGGGGCAGGTGGTGTAGAGCATGATGCAATTGTAGAGGGCTACTGCTGGGTGGGCTGTGAAGTGGACTACGGGGCGGACAGTGCGGTGAACTGCGGGGTGGACTGCGCGTTCCGCGCTAAAATTGTGTCCAGTAACGCATTCATTTTTCATTCGGAGATTTCAAGATGTCGATGGCCGACCGCGACGGTTTCATTTGGTTTGACGGCAAGCTGGTGAAGTGGCGCGACGCCAACACGCACGTGCTGACGCACTCGCTGCACTATGGCCTGGCCACCTTCGAAGGTGTGCGTGCCTACAACACCTCGAGCGGCACGCAAATCTTCCGCCTCGCCGACCACACCCAGCGCTGGATGAATTCATCCAAGATTTACATGATGGATTTGCCGTTTAGCAAAGATGAACTGATGGCGGCGCAAAAAGAAGTGGTGCGTGTCAACAAGCTCGAGTCGTGCTATTTGCGCCCACTGGCGTTTTACGGCTCGGAAAAAATGGGCGTCTCACCCGTCGGCGCGACCGTGCACGTGGCGATTGCCGCCTGGCCCTTGGGCGCCTATCTCGGCGAAGAAGACATCGAAATAGGCATCCGTGTCAAGACCTCGAGCTATACGCGTCATCACGTCAACGTCAACATGCCGCGCGCGAAATTCTCCGGCACCTACGCCAATTCGATTCTTGCCAACCGTGAAGCCGTGTCGC